>CAZMXI010000093.1:0-19421 GCA_964570205.1 uncultured Tepidisphaeraceae bacterium | reverse complement strand
GACCGAGGCGCATTATCGCAAGGTGAACGGTCTGTTTCCGCGCGATCTGGGGGCGGTGAGCGGCGTGCTGCAGTCGCTGCTGGAGAGCCAGATGTCGGTCGAGGTGGTGGGCGAGCATCATCTGGCCGGGCGGATGGCCGAGTATCCGCTGATCGTCGTACCGGAATGGCAGTATCTGGATTTGAAGTTCAGGGAGGCGCTGAATGGTTACGTCAGAGATGGCGGCAACCTGCTGCTGATCGGGCCTGCTTCGGCGGCGCTGTTCCGAAAGGAACTGGACGTGACGTTCGAGCCCCGGAGCGGCGCGATGCACCTGGTGCAGGCCGGCCAGTTCGTCGCGACGAAGGGCCAGACGGCGACCGCTCGCCTGGGCGCTGGAGCGAGGGGATTCGGCTCGCTTCATATTGCGGCCGACGCGGGTTCCGCATCGTCTCCGGCGGCATCCATTGCCAGGCTCGGCAAGGGGCGAATCGCCGCAACGTATTTCAGCGCCGGCCAGAGCTATCTGGGCGCCCGCCCGGCGCCCTTGCGGCAGTTTCTGGCCGGTCTGACGGGCGAGCTGTTCCCGCAGCCGATAGTGAAGGTGGGGGGATCGCCGGACTTGGATGTGAGCCTGGCGCGCAACGGCGGCAGGCTGCTGGTGCATCTGGTCAATACCTCCGGCCCGCACCAGGCCGCCGGCGTCATCGATTCCATCGCGCCGGTCGGTCCGATAACCGTGGCCGTCCGCGCCCCGGCCCGGCCGACGACTGTGACGATGGAGCCGGCCGGGAAGGCGCTGCGGTTTGACTATCAGAATGGGCAGGTGCGGCTGGAAGTGCCTCGTGTCGAGATTCACGACATCATCGTGATGGAGTGATATGGATGACGGAGCTTGTCAGCGCAACAAAAAAGCCCGCCGCCGGTTGGGCCGCGGACTTTGTTTGTGGCCGGAACGATCCACGTGTGCCGTGCGAGGGGCCGTTCAGTCAGAACCCTATGCTAAGGTGGGTGATAAACCGATCGGGAGGGTTCTCCCGTCTGGTCACGCTTTTCGCTTCCCGTCTTTGATTCGCCCGCGTACACAAGGCGAATGCTGCGGTCGTGCGGCCGGCGTGCGGTTATCCCCTGGGTTCGCTTATCGGTTCGACCAAAAATCTGCCCTCGATCTCGAACACCGCAGATTTTCCGAACACCGACAACTATATCGTCAGAATCGGGCCCGGGCAATTAAGATTCGCGCGGTTCTAGCCCTGAAAAATCGCCGGATTTTCCTTGCTTTTTGGCTATTGACGCGCGTTCGGAGATGCGCGGAGGGTCCGCTGGAGGACGGCCGGCGGAGGCAGTCGCCGGCGTCGCCGTGCCGGCCCGGCCCGCGGGCGCGGGCGGCAGGCAGAACTGACCGGTCAGTATTAGCCACGGCCAATGAGAATCGATGCGCGCGGCGCGCAGATGATGTCGCCGTCGCGGGCGAAACGCACAACTCGGCGCGGGCCATGCGGTGTGCCGCGGTCTCGCTGCTGGCGATTCTGGCCTCATTGCTGGCCGGGTGCTCAAATAGGATCATTCCGCCGGCGCAGCCCGATGACCCCGTGGCCGTGTACCTGTTGGACCACGGAAAGCACTCAAGCCTGCTGCTGCCCGCTGCCCGGGGCCGGTTTGTTCGCTATGCATACGGCGATTGGAAATGGTACGCGCTCGGTCGCACGGGCGCGCTGGACGGCATGGCCGCGCTGTTCTGGCCCACGCGGGCGACGCTGGGCCGCGGCGAAGTTGTCGGCCCCGATGCCGTGGATCAAGCCAGGCGGCAGGAGCCGGAAGAGAACACGTATGCGCTGCTTGTGAGCCGACAGAAGGTTGACGCCCTGCGCGCCGAGCTGGATGCCGCCTACGAAGAGGGGCTGCCGACTCTCCACGTGAGCGGGTTCGGCCTGGGCTTCGTGCACCATTCCAGCACATACACGCTCCTCAGCAACTGCAACCATGTCACCAAAACCTGGGTGAAGAAGTTGGGGTGCCGGGTGCATGGATCGGGGGTGCTTTCCATCTGGGAGGTCTCCAATCCATGACAACGCGGTGGCACGGCCTGGGGCCATGCCACCGCTGAGTGTCAGGAGATCACAAGCGATTGCTCAATCGGCCTTACGGCTTCGGCGCCGCAGCAGCGCGGCCGCAGCCGCCGGCAGCAACAGCCCGAAGGTCGCCGGCTCGGGCACCTGAGCGACGACAATGGCCTTGGAACCGTCGGTGAACGTCGCCAGCACGGCGACATCCTTCATGGCGGCGGCGGTGTTTTCGCCGTAGCCGGCGGCGCCGCCGAGGTAGAAATCAAAGCTGCTCAGAGTCTTCTTCGACCCGTCGGCAAGGCGGATGTCCTGGCCCTCGCGAAGAAGAAGCTGGAGTTCAGCGTCCGGACCAGCCGCCCACAGCCCGACGTCATTGGCGGCGGTCACGTCGCCGCCCACCTTGAGGCTCTGCTTGAAGAAGACATAGCCGTCATCATTGAGAGTCGCGTTGTATCCGAAAGGATTGAACTCGCCGAACAGCGCCCCGTTGGTGTCGGGCGCTTCGAATCCCTCGCGGGCGAGCATGTTCAGGGCGCCGTCAGCAGCGGTTTGGAACAGGGCTGTGTCGGTGGCGGTCGTCACGGCCGGGCTAATTCCCTTGAGCACGGCATTGAATGCCGTCATTCCCTGGGCATTGACGAGGGCGTCGCTGCCGAGAATGCGGAGACTGACGCCATCGACGCCCGGAACGGGGTCGCTCTCGCGGGCTGCCACGCCGATGTGGTTGTCGGGCTGGACCAGCAGAATGGCCTGGTCGTTGGTGCCTGTCAGGCCGCCGCCGGTCAGCGTCGCCGTGAAAGCGATGTGCCCGGCCGAGCTGACCTCTGGGGAGAACGTGAACTGGTAAATCGAGGCGCCGCCCAGGTCGGCATGGGCGATGCCCTTGCGGGCAACGAGCGACGTGGCGCCGTCGGCGGCGGTGCGCCAAATGCCCTGGTTGTTCGACGTGGTGATGTCGCCGCCGGTATAGACCGTGCCGTAGCTGACAACGCCGCCGTGGTTATCGATGTCGATGCTGTTCCATGAGGCAAACGAGCCGCCATCGATGCCCGGCGAGCTGTCGCCGATGCTGGCGATCAGGGCGAGACCGCCGTCGGCCTTGCGACGCCAGATGCTGTTGTAGGTGTAACCGCCTTTAAGGTATTCGGCCTTGAACGCCATCTGCCCGTCAGCGGCGACATCCGGCAGGGAAACCGTGCTGAAAACGCCGCCCGTGACGCCCGGCGCGGCGCTGCCCTCGCGGGCGATGCGCACCAGGCTGCCCGAACTGTCCAGGCCCCAAAGGCCGGTGTCGTTTGCGGAGTAGACATCGCCTTCGGTCTTCAGTGCCGCGCTGAACGCAATGTAGTTCCCGCTGCCGGCCAGCAAGGAGAACTGCGCGAAGTTGCCGCCGCCCGGCGCTCCGGAGCCCGTGCGGGCCAGCAGCGACAGATTGCGTTCGGGATCAACCGTCCAGATGCCCACGTTATTATCGACGCCGGTGCCGCCGTCTTTGACCGTAGCGACAAAAGCCAGCCGCCCATTCGCGCCGATGATCGGCCGAGTGAAATCAGCGAAGGTCGCGTCGGTGATGCCCGCCGCCGGCGCATCCGTGGCGGCGATGACATGGACAAAGGCGGCATTCGCCGACGAAGCAAGACCCAGGCCACCTCCAAAGAGGAGGCCCAAAGACAGAGCTCTTCGCATTGTTCTCAACTCTCCTTTCGGTCGGTCAGCTAGGAATAGGAATATTCCTTGGTCGACAACCAGCGTAGGTTCAGCAAATCCCGGGTCACGCCCTGACCCAGGGAGGATGCGTCAAACCTATACCGTGCAAGTAAGAGTGTCAAGAAAAACTTTGCCCCTTTGCCCCGTGCTTTCTATTGCACTCTTGCCCAATTGCAGGTTCTTCGGCCGAACTGCATTTTCTGCTCACATATCCTGCATGCCTACGTGAAGCCGGGCAGGATTTTTCGTTTGCGGCGATTGCCGACCCGCGGGTACTGGTCAACTGGCACGGCGCTCGATATGAATCGCGAGAACCGTGATGTCGGCAGGAGAAATGCCGCTGATGCGCAACGCCTGGCCGAGGGATCTGGGACTAAAACGAGCCAGTTTCTGCCTCGCCTCATTGCGCAGGCCCACCACCGTGGAATAGTCCATTGTGGATGGAATCAATCTGCCCTCGAGTTGCGCGAACCGCTCGATCTGCCGGGCGGCACGCGCGATGTATCCCTCGTATTTCACCGCGATCTCCACCCGGAAGGACACATCGACCGGAATGGATCGGGCGGCCGGCAGCGCTTCCGCCACGTCGGTCCAATCTGCTTCACTTCTCTTCAGATGGTCGATCGCCGGCACGCCGCCGATGCGGGCCGAGCACAGCAGATCCATCGCCTGTCGCTTCAACTGCAGAGTTTGCAGGAACGCATTCCACCGGGCGTCATCCACCAGGCCGATCTGCCGGCCGATGGGCGTGAGCCGCTCGTCGGCGTTGTCATTTCGCAGGTGCAGCCGATGCTCGGCGCGGCTGGTGAACATGCGATACGGCTCGGTGGGGGGCTTGGTGACCAGATCATCCACCAGCACGCCGATATACGCCTGGTCGCGGCGAAGCACGAAATCCGGCTCACGGCCTGACACGTGACGAACGGCATTTACACCCGCCACCAGCCCCTGTGCCGCAGCTTCCTCGTAGCCGCTGGTGCCGTTGATCTGCCCGGCCAGGAACAACCCGGGGATGCGCTTGGTCTGGAGCGTCGCACGGATCTGCGTCGGCCAGACCATGTCATACTCGACGGCGTAGCCGAAGCGAAGAATCTCCGCCTTCTCCAGACCGGGAATCAGGCGCACCATCTGCTCCTGCACATCCATCGGCAGGCTGGTGCTGATGCCGTTGCAGTAGACCTCGGGCGTATCGAGGCCTTCGGGTTCGAGGAAGATGTGATGACTTGCCTTCTCGGCGAATCGCACCACCTTGTCCTCGATGCTCGGGCAATAGCGCGGCCCGGTGGATTGGATTTGCCCGGTGTACAGCGGCGCGCGGTGCAGGTTGTCGCGGATGATGCGGTGGATGTGCTCGTTGGTCGCGGAAAGCCAGCAGTTCACCTGCGGCAGCGCGGGCCGCCACGTCCACGCGCGGCCATATTCATTCAGATACGAGAACGGCAACGGCACATCGTCGCCGGGCTGGCGTTCAAAGCGGGAATAGTCGATCGAGTCGCGGTGCAGCCGCGGGGGGGTGCCGGTCTTCAGCCGGCCGAGCTCCAGCCCGAGGTTCGCCAATGACGCCGACAGCCCGCAGGCAGCGGCCTCGCCGAACCGCCCGCCCTCGGTCTTCTTCTCACCCGTGTGCATCAGGCCGCGCAGGAACGTGCCCGTTGTGACCACAACCGCCCGGCAGGCCAGCCTCGTGCCGTCGGCCAGCCGGACGCCGGCGATCACCGACTGTTCGGCCACGATCTCCACGGCCTCGCCGCTGAGGATCGTCAGGTTCGGGCAGGTTTCCAACAGCCGCCGCACTTCGGCTGAGTACTTATACTTGTCGGCCTGGGCGCGCGGCCCCCATACAGCGGGGCCCTTCGAACGATTGAGCATGCGGAATTGGATGCCGGCGTTGTCCGAAACGATACCCATGAGCCCGCCGAGGGCGTCGATCTCGCGGACCATCTGCCCCTTGGCCAGTCCGCCAATGGCGGGGTTGCACGACATCTGCGCGATGCGGGCCGGATCGAGCGTCACCAGTGCGGTCGACGCGCCCAATCGCGAGGCGACCCAGGCGGCCTCCGCTCCGGCATGCCCGCCCCCGATGACGATGATGTCGAAATCCCTGTTCATTCAGTCGCTTTGTTGGCCGTTTCCCAGGCCGAAGATGCTAGGAATCCGCCCCTCGCCGGGCAAGCGGCGGCCATCAGCCCCTTGAGGCGGCAACGAGGGCGTCGAGGGTGTTGGCGGCCTTGCCGGAGTCAATCGCCGTCGAGGCGATGGCGACCGCGGTCGGCAGGTCCTTGCAGGCGCCGGCCACGACGAGAGCCGCGGCGGCATTCAGGACGGCTATATCCCGCCTGGGACTTTTTTCGCCGGCGAGGATGCGCTTCATGACGTCGGCCGCATCCTCCACGCCAGTGACGGCCAGGTCAGACAATCTGGCATAAGGCATGCCGACATCGGATGGATCGAGCGTCCAGGTGCGGACGTCGCCATGGCGCAGTTCGCTGATGCGCGTCGGCCCGATCGTCGAGAGCTCATCCAGACCGTCGTGGGCATTCACCACCCATGCGCATTCGCTGCCGAGTTCTCGCAGCACCGTCGCCAGGCGGTCGGTGAGCTCGGCCGTGAACACGCCCAGCAATTGGTGGCGTGCTCGGGCCGGGTTCGTCAGTGGTCCCAGAACGTTGAAGATCGTGGGGATGCCCAGCGATGAGCGCGACGCGGCGACGAACTTCATGGCCGGGTGATGGTAGCGTGCGAAGGCGAAGCAGATATTGGCCTTGTCCAGACATGCCTTGAGCTGTTCGGGCGAAAGCTCCAGTTTGACGCCAACCTTCTCCAGCACGTCGGCGGAGCCGGCCTTGCTGGTCGCCGAGCGGTTGCCATGCTTGACAACGCGCACGCCGGCGGCGGCGACGATGATCGCGGCGGTGGTTGAGATGTTGAAGGTGCCGCGGGCGTCGCCGCCCGTGCCGCAGGTGTCGATGATGACGCCGCCGGCGTCGCACTGGATGGGGACAGCCTTTTCGCGCATGACCATGGCAGCGCCGACGAGTTCTTCGACGGTGGTGCCTTTGGCGGCGAGGCCGACGAGCAATCCGCCGATCTGTGCGTCGGTGGCGTCGCCGGACATGATGTGCATGAACGCCTCGCGGGCCTCGGTGCGGGTCAGATCCTCGCGGCGGCAGAGCTTCAGGAGGATGTCCTTGAGTTGAGCGGTGGCAGCGACCATTCGTATCCTCCTCGGGGATGCGCCGACTCGCGACCGGCGCGCGATCCGTGCTACTCCACGACGCTCGCCCCGGCCGTCGCGGTGGTGATGTAAGCGGCGGGGGCGATGTTGAACTTGTCCTTGTATAAGCGGGCGAGCTGCTCGACGGCGTTGTCGATCGCGCGGGGCTGGACCAGTGCGACGATGCAGCCGCCGAAGCCGCCGCCGGTCATGCGGGCGCCGTAAACGCCCTTGATGGCCATGGCCTGCTCGGCAAGAAAGTCCAACTCGGGGCAGCTCACCTCGTAGTCGTCGCGAAGCGAGGCGTGGCTTTGGGCCATCAGCTTGCCGGCCGCCTCATATTCACGGCGGGTGAGCCGCGTGGCGGCATCCAGGGTGCGGGCGTTTTCCGTGACGACGTGGCGGCAGCGACGATAGACGATGGGATCGAGGCGATCGCGGGCTTCATCGAGCTGCTTGAGCGTGACGTCGCGCATCGCCTTGACCGAGGGGTTGTTCAGGCGGAAAAAGGCGACACCCTGCTCACACTGGCTTCGGCGGTGGGCGTATTCGCCGCCCGAGAGCTCGTGCCTGACCATGCTGTTGACGATGAGGATGCGAAGCTCGTTGGGGTCGATGCCGACGTATTGGCGGGAGAGGTCGCGGCAGTCGAGCTGCATGGCGTGGCCGGCGCGGCTCGATATCACGGCGGTCTGATCCATGATGCCGCAGGGAACGCCGGCATACTCGTGCTCGGCCTTCTGGCAGATGAGGGCAAGTCGAGACGCATCGATTTCCAGGCCGCCGAGGGCGAGAAAGGCGACAGCGGTGGCAACCTCGATGGCGGCCGAACTCGATAGGCCCCCGCCGACCGGCAGTGTGTTGGAAATCAGGGCGTCCATGCCTGTCAGGGGAATGCCTGCGGCGACAAGCTGGGCGGCGACGCCGCGGGAATAGTTGGCCCACCTGGGCTCGGTTCGCTCGATGCGTCCCTCAACGGAAAACTGGGCGATTTCACCTGGAAAGGCGGTTGATGCGATGCGGACGAGGCCGTCTTCGCGGGCGCGGCAGACAATGCGAACCTCGGGCTCGATGGCCATGGGAAAAACGAAGCCATCGTTGTAGTCGGTGTGTTCGCCGATGAGGTTGACGCGTCCGGGGGCGCGGACGACGCGTAAAATCTCTTCGGGACCGAAGATATCGGCAAAACGGGATTTAAGCTCGGCGATTGAGGAATCCATACGCGGTCGATCCTAAGAGTGGGTACACAAACGGTCAAGGTGGGGCGGAAGAACGAAAAGCCATAGAAGTCCGGCATTGCCGGGAAACGGGATGGACTCAAAGGGCTACCAGGCCCACAGGATGATGTTCTTTAGAAGCCGTTGGGCGTAATCCGGTTCGTAACCCTGCAGGGTCCACTGGTGGCTGGACAGCAGGCCGGTCGTGATATCGAGCGGGCTGTAGACGACGTGGCCCTTCCCCGCCTGGAATGTTAACACTCTGGCAGCGCCGCGGCCGAGCTTCTGGACTGTGTAAGGGCGCAGAATAGGTCTGGATACATTCTCCAGGCCATCGGCGCCGCCACTCAGCAGGGGGTGTGATTTCGTCAGGACTGTGAGCTTGCCAGCGGGGAAGGCCTTGGCGATGGCCTTGTGGAAACTGGCGTCGAAGTCCGGCGAACTGCCGCAGGCGTCGGCGACCAGGATGCCGCCTCCCTCCACGTATTTGCTGAGCGCGGTCAGATCGGCGTCGGTGAATGTGAAGGGGGCGTTGCCGGTGAGGTGCGCGATGGGATGGCGTTCGATATCAAGCTTGGTAATGGCGAGAGGCGTCGCTTGGATGCTTAGGCCGGTCTGGTATTGGAACCATCGGCCGAAGCGGACGAAAGCGTACGGTTCAGGGTCCCAGTTGCCGGCGTATTGGAGCCTGGCGACGGGCAGAACGGCGGAGGGGGGCTCGGACGGGGCAGGCAGGTAGGGCGATGCGAGACGGTTGCGCAGGTCGGCCTTGCCGGCCGCGAAGCAGAACAGGTTGACGCCGAACTCGAAGGCATGCCGTTTCGTCTTGTGGGCTCGTGTTTGCCAAAATTGCGCCAGATCTTCGATGCTGTGAATGATGAGGATGCGCGAGCCGTTGCTGAGGCATCGCACGCGCGGCCGGGGCGTGGGCTTGAGGTTGAGCGTGTAGATGTCGTGGCTGGTGGGCAGTTCGCGGAACTCGTAAGCCGGGTAGAGTTTCTGCGCCATCTCGACGATGAATCGGGAGAAGGCGGGTCGTGCGTCATCGGACTGGGCGTAGAGCAGCCCACCGGCATCGACGAAGCCCTTGATCTTCGCCAGGTCGTTGTTGGAGAGCTTCGGGGCCTCATGGCTGGCGAGGTAGAGAATGGGCGAATCCATCCAGTCGGGCCAATCGCGCTGAATGGGCACCACTTGCCAGTTCAGGGGTCGTTCCAGGGCATCAGCCGCGAACCGCGCCAGGTTGGCGGCGTCGCGCGGTCGGTTGGCCCAGAAGCCGTCGAAGCGGAGCTTGTTGAGGAGCACGGGGTGCCGGCCGCGGGAGAGGAACAAGACCCATCCGGCGACCGTCTGGGTGTCGGCGCCGGCTTGAAGGGGATTGGCCATCTGGGGCGAGAGGCGGGCCGCGGAATCGCGATACCAGTCGTACTGGCCGAAGTACTTGTAACCGCAGGCGAGGCCGACACGCTCCAGGCCGTACATGGCGTACCAGTAGCAATCCTTGGCAAGGCTGTTGTCGCCGGACTCCATCCAGTGAAGACCGCGGGCCAGGGCTTCGTTCAGCGGCGGCCTGCCAACTTCCCGTCCGCTGCCCGGCGGCACCAGGTAGTCATAGGTGACGAAGAGCGAGGCCAGCCCGGCCATGGTCATCGTGTACCTGCCCTTGTAGTTGTCCAGGATGGCGGCAGGAGCGCCAGGGGCGGGCTGGTCGAAGCTATAAGGCCATTGGCCATCCTCGAACTGGCTCTCCATCCAGTGCGACTGGACCATCTGCCAGTACCAGAGCGGGACCTCAATGCCGACTTCAGCGCCCGACCAGACGCCCAGGAGGCCATACTGCGAGTTGGAGTTGTCACCGTATCGCTTGGTCTTGTCTTCCGGCGGCGGGGGAGGCACGCTCGGATCGGGCGGCGTGGGGAACTTGCCATAGGTGTAGGCCCCGCCGTGGACGTTATCGATCAGAAAGAAGACATCTTCCATGAGGCGGCGGCGGTCTTCCGGGCGGTCGTGAATCGCCAGGGCGGTGGCGCGGATGCCGCGCATGTAGGTGCCGGCGTGACCATCGGCGCTGTTGCGTTTCATGACCTCGATGAGCAGCCTCATTCGCGGGCCCTTGATGCTCAGGCGGTCATCCTGGATCGCCTGGCCGGCCTGGAGCAGCGCGTAGACCATCAGCGCATGGCGGCCGGCTTCCATAGTCTGGTCGGCCGCCGCCATTTGCCGGGCTCGCTCAGGATCCGCCGGGAGGGAGTTGCTGAGTTGCCCACGATCGTCAAATTGTGCCAACAGGAAGTCGACGCCGTTGCGGATGGCAAGGTCGATTTGCTGGTCGGTCACGCCGTTCACGGGCGGCTGGGTTTTTCGCAGAGGCGGGCGCTGCCCGCGCGTGGCGACGCGAGGCGTCGGAGTTGATGTGGGGTCGGGCGGGCGCGGCGTCGGCGATACCGATGGGTCCTGGGGTGGTCGGGGTTGCGACGGTTGACCGCCCTGCGACTTCATGCGCTCCAGTTCCTGACGCATGCGGTCGAGCTCGGCCTGCATCCGTTGGAGCTCTTCATCGCGACTGGCCGGTTGCGTCGCGGATTGCGCCATCGCGATGGATGGACGCAGCGCCATCGGCGCGAGGTACAGCATCATCGCCGCAAAAACTGCCGCTGCGCCAGGGATTCGAAAGCCACGCGTGACAGGATGTGTGGTTCTGTTCATTGCGGACCCGGGCAGAGTTGTATCGGTGCTGAACCGGCCCACTATCGAGGGAACTTATCGCAAGCGTTGACAACCCGCAAGCCGGCCGAGGCAGGTCAGGGCATCGGTCGAGCAGGGGCGAGAGTCCGTTTGGTGGCGATGTGCCGGCCGCAGCAGAGGGCGACGGCGAGGGCGTCGGCGACGTCGGGGGGCGAGGGAGGTTCCTTGAGATTCCACATGGCCTGAATGGCGCGCTGCATCTGGTGCTTGGCGGCGTGACCGTGGCCGGCGACCGACTGCTTGATGCGATTGGCGGCGTATTGCTCGACGCGCAGGTTATGCCGGCGGGCGACGAGGAGGATGACGCCGCGGGCGTGGCCCATGAGGATAGCGGTGCGGGGGTGGGCATAGTGGGCGTAAAGCTGCTCGACGGCGACGGTCTCGGGGCGGTACTCGGCGATCAGCGACTCCAACTCGGCATCGAGCTCGACGAGGCGGTCGGCGAGGGATGCCTTGTCGTTCAGGCGGATGATTCCGCCGGCGACGAGGGCCGGGCGGAGGAACCTGTAGTCCACCACGCCGTAGCCGGTGAGCCTGAGCCCTGGATCGATGCCGAGGATCCGCATTGGGGGCATTATGATGGCCATTGGGGCAATTAGGAAGCAGGTTCGCGGGTCGTATAATGCCGGGCATGTTCCACCATCCTTCACGTCGAAGATTCCTGGGTGCGGCGGCGTCCGTAGCGCTCGTGGGCGGGTGCTCGCAGCGTCGGCGGGCGGCCGGGCCGGCGATCGTGCAGAACCGGCCGACGATGCCGTATGGCGTGGGGTCGGGGGATGTGACGGCCAACTCGGCGATCATCTGGTCGCGGTGCGATCGGCCAGGGCGGATGGAGGTGGAGTGGGATACGAGCGATTCGTTCGCCAATTCCCGGCGTGTGGCTGGGCCTGATGCCACGCCCCATACCGACCTGACGGCGAAGCTGGACCTGGTCGGCCTGCCGCCGGGCGAGCGGGTGTTCTACCGGGTGCGGTTCATGGATCTTGATCGGCCGGCCGTCGTGTCGGAACCGGTGGAAGGGACATTCCGCACAGCGCCACTGGCGGAGCGGAACATCCGGTTCGCATGGTCGGCCGATACCTGCGGGCAGGGGTGGGGCATCGACCCGGACCGCGGGGGGATGCGCATCTATGAGACGATGCGGCAGCAGGCGCCTGACTTCTTTCTGCACTCGGGCGATACGATTTACGCCGACAACCCGCTGCCGAAGTCGATCCGGCTGGCGGATGGGACGCTGTGGCGGAACATCGTGACGCCGGCCAAGAGCAAGGTGGCCGAGACGCTGGATGAGTTCCGGGGCAACCATGCCTACAACTACCTGGATGAGAACCTGAGGCGGTTTTGCGCATCGGTTCCGGTGATCGCGCAATGGGATGACCACGAGGTGCGGAACAACTGGTATCCCGGGCAGACGCTGGAAAGCGATGTGCAGTACACGGTGAAGGATGTGAACACGCTGGCGGAGCGGGCGAGGCGGGCGTTTTTCGAATATCAGCCGATTCGATGGACGGCGGGCGATCCGTGGCGGATCTATCGCAGCCTGAGCTTCGGGCCGATGATGGACCTGTTCGTGTTGGACCAGCGGAGCTATCGCGGGCGCAACTCGCGGAACAGGCAGACGGAATTGACCGACGAATCGGCGTGGATGGGTGCAGCGCAGATCAACTGGCTGAAGCAGGCTCTGCTGCGGTCGAAGGCGACGTGGAAGATCATCGCCAGCGACATGCCGCTGGGGCTGATCGCGGCGGACGGGTCGAATTTCGAGGCGTGCGCCAACGGCGATGCGGGGATGCCGCTGGGGCGTGAGCTGGAGATTGCCGACCTGCTGCGGTTCTGCAAAGAAGACGCCATCCGGAACATGGTGTGGCTGACGGCGGATGTGCATTACGCGTGCGCGCACTACTACGACCCGGCAGCGGCGGCGTTCAAGGAGTTCGACGGGTTCTGGGAATTCGTGAGTGGGCCGCTGCACGCGGGGAGCTTCGGGCCGAATCTGCGCGACAACACCTTCGGCCCGCAGCTCAAATGGCAGGCGCTGGCGCCGCGGGGCGGCATGGGGCCGGCCGATGGGTATCAGTTCTTCGGCACGGTCGCGATCGACGGGCGCAGCCGGGGGCTGACGATGCAGCAGTTCGACCTGGCGGGGCGCGAGCTGTACAAGCTGGAACTGAAACCGGTGGCTTGAGCCAGCGCGGGTCGGGTCAATAAGGCCGGCCGCGCAGGTTGCCGCCGCGATGGTTGATGTAAAAATAGCGAAGAGCGTCGATGGGGTGGTCATTTTCGTTGTCCTTGAGGGGCAGCTCGGAGCCGCCGGGGGCGAAGTGGTAAGACTGGAACGCGCGGATGAGCTTCTTGCAGCGGGGATGGACAAAGAGCGTGGGGTCGCCGGCGGCGGGGCGCAGGCCAGCGCGGATCTTCTCAAGCCCATCGGCGATGCGGCTGCCTTTGGTGTGGACGTGGTTATAGTGCTGGCGAAGGAGATCGACGTTGGACTGGGCGGTCTGGTCGTTCTTGCCGTTGCCGGAAGGGTCGCAGGCGACGTGGGTTGCGGGCGGGTGGGCGCGGGACTGGATGTGGACGATGTGCTCGTGGAGGGGCCGGCGCTGCTGGATGTATTCATCGATGACGTGGATGATGCCATCCTCGCGGCAGTGGATCCACAGGCAGGCGAAGGGGTTGCTGTAGCCGAAATCGATGGCGAGCCAGATTTCGCCGGGGGTGGAGCGGCGGCCGAGGGGCGAATCGGCGATGTGGATTTCGGGGTTGAATTCGGGGAAGACGCTGTCGCGGATGGCGGGTCGGCGGCAGAGCATTTCGCATTCCCACGTCTGGAGGGAGACGCGCCGCTTGGCGCGGATGGCATCCTCGATGCTGAAGAAGCCTTCGCAGGCGGACTTGGCGACGCCGTTGCAGTCATCGCGGAGGTCGCAATCAGCGCAGGTGCGCTCCGGGGGGCAGCGCTGGAGGACATCGAGCAGGCACCATTTGATGATGTGGGTGTTGGCGGCTTCGGCCTGGTCGATGATGCGCTGCATGAGGCCGAAGGGGCGATGGAGGGTGGAGAGGGCGTGGACAGAGCCGGTGATGATCGGGGGCCAGTCATCGCCGGCGGGCTTTTCGAGGGATCGGACGGTGAGCTGGGCGGCTTCCCAGATTTCGGGGTCGAATTCATCGACCTCATCGCAGCGGAGCTTCTGGACGCGCTGGCCGCGGACGTTGCGCTGGGACTGGGTGAGGACGGCGGCGGAGGCGCCGTTGAGGAGGTGGATTCGGCGGGCGCGGGATCGGCCATCGAGCTGTTTTTCGGCCAGTTCGAGTAGGTCGCCGTGGAGGTGTTCCCACATGCGGAGGGACTGTTCGAGGGAGCCGCCGAGGATTCGGACGGAGCAGCGGGGCTTGTGGAGCAGGTCGAGGAAGGTGGCGAGGGCGCCGAGGCGGGTTTTGCCGCCGCCGCGGGGCGCCCAGACGACAAGATCATTGGCCGGCTCGAAATAGGAGCGGCGGAGGTATTCGAGGGGCGCTGAGTGGTGTGGGCAGACGGGTAGCGCGGGGATTTTGAGGCCGAGGGCGGCGTCGGCCCAGGCGCGCAGTTCATGGATGGTTCGGAACGGACGATCGATGGAGACGATGGCGTCGGACATGATCCCCCCTTTGGGATACATGGGTGACCGTGATGTGGCGGGCGATGGATGGTGGGCATCGCCGGCCGGGCCGGCCGGGACCGCTGACGATCAGCGGACTGCCGGGGGGCTTGATGTATAGTACGCTCGGGTTAGGGTTTTGTTCAGTTAAAAATAAAAAGATTTTGGCCCAGGAATCGGCACGAATGGGGACTCATGGGGTGCGAGATGGGCAATTCTCAATGTCGCTGCGCCGGTGACGCAAGGGTTTGGCAAGCCGTGATGTTGAGAGGATCGTAGGTCTGGGCGGCCGGGCATGCTGTGGATTATGGGTGAGCAGGGGAGTGGGGACAAGGGGGTGGCGGATGGGATTGGGTTGTCAGACGAGATAGAGAAGAAGGCGGGGGCCTGTGGGGCGCTGTCTCTCCAGACAGAGTCACCCGGGCTATTGCAGTTTCGGCTCCGCGACGGCGTCGCCGCGTTTCTGGGCGGTTTGTTCCTGGGGGAAATAGGTGCCGTAGAAGGGCACGTTGGCGTCCATCCAGAGGTAGAGGGTGCGGCGAGGCCGCGCGGGAAGGTTCAAATCCTTGTGGTTGGCATCGCCAAGAATGGTGGTGAGGCGGCTGGCATCCGTGCCGATCCGCCCTGGCTTGGTGACGATCTGGTCGATGCTGGCGCCGCCCCATTCGTGCCATTTCACGAACGGCTTGAGGCTTTCATAGCTGCGGGTGAAGGGGCTCTTGGGGGCATCCTGGCCGGTGAGGATGAGCTTGCTCTTGCCTTCGCCGGCAGCGCCGTCGTGGCAGCGGACGCAATGGGCATCGAGGACCGGCTGGACGAGGCGGACGTAGTTGAAGGGCCTGGCGCCATCGGGGCCGGGGGTGATTGAGGAGGGGCCGCGCTGCATGGCGAGTGTCTGGCGCGGGGCGGCGGCGGTGGCGGTGGGCTCGTGGCAGCCCACGCAGCCCCGGCGCTCGCCGGGCTGGAGATAGGTGATGCTGCGCATGCTCTGCACGGCCTTGCCATGTTCATCGACGGCCTGGAAATAGAGCGGCTTGCGCGCTGGGGCGCGGAAATAGGCCGAACCATCGGGCTCGACGGGCACCGTGCCAAGGAGCATGCGGGCGTTGTCGGCGTTGGCGTGGGAGACGCGGGGCTGGTTTGCGATGTGGGTGTGGCCCTTGGGCAGAAGCTGGTAGATGCGCAGCTCTTTGATCGGTCGGCCGCCGGGCAGGGGCAGGACGCCCTTGCTGATGTCGCTGAGGACCATTTCGCCCTCATCGCCGAGCGATGGATCGAGCATGCTGGGCAGCGCAGGGGGCTTGGGCCGGGTGGCCAGCGGCGTGGGATACATGCACGAGACGCCGGCATCGCGATAGAGCAATTCCATGTTGCCGAAGCGGTCGAAGTAGTACAGGCCGGCCGATTCGGTCTTGCCGTTGGGCCCGCCGGGGATGCGGTCGAAGCTGAACGCGACGAAGTAGTATTTCTCGGACAGCGGCCAGGGGCTGTGGAAGTAGCTGCCAGGGAAGTCCGGCGCTTCGGGGAAGCAGACCTCGGGGGTAAGGCGCTCGATGGCGTCGAGGCGGTCTTCGCCGGTGGCGGGGTCCAGCTTGACCTTGCCTGGGTCGAGGATGACCATCGAGCCGCCGACGTCGGCGTGGTGGGCGCCGGCGAGGAAGAGAATCTTGTTGGAGCCCGGGATGGCGCGGGGCTGATAGCAGGCGTTGATGCGATAGGTGTAGTTGGCGAATAGGGCAACGGGATTGCTGCCGTCGGGGTTGCAGAGCCACAGGCCGTGGTGGTTGGCGGCGGAGCGATCGACGTAATCCCAGCGGATGTAGACGATCTTGCCGTCATTCAATACGTTGGGGTGCCACTCGTTGGTCTCGTGCCAGGAGAGGGTGCGGATGTTCCGGCCGTCGGGGTCCATGCGATGCAGGGTATAGGCGGGAATGGGTTCCCAGTCGTTGCTGCAGCGGATAAAACCGCCGCCGCGCCGGCTGGACATGAAGGCGAGGCCGCCATCCGGCAGGGGGCAGGGGTCGAAGTTGTCAAACTCATCATCCGTGAGCTGGCGGAGGTTCCGGCCGTCGATGTCCATCGCGTAAATCTGGAAGAAGCGGTCGCCCTTCTTCGGGGCGTAGAAGTCGGGCCGGGGGGCATCCTTGCGGGTGAAGGCGAAGTAGATGGTCTTGGCGTCATAGGAGAGCGAGAGCGTGGCGTAGGTGCCCTTGCCAAGGCGGCCCTGGACCAGGTTGGCAACGTCGAAGGACTGGCCGGGATTCTGGAGGATATAGACCCCGCCGCCTTCCATATCGCCGTGGTAATAGCCGAGGTATTCATGGAGCATCTGGCACATGAAGCGCTTGCGCTTCATGAAAACCAGGGGATTATCAGCGACCAGGGGATTGCGGAGGGCGAGGTTGCGGCTTGCCCAGCGGATTTTGTGATAGAGGTCGAGGCGCTGGGCATCATCCAGGCGATCGAGGTTGGCCGCGGCGAGGCGGAGGGTCTGGAGGGTGGCAGCCTGGGCGGCGAGGTCGGCGATGCCAGGCATGGCACGCAGGTCATCGAGCAGCCGGGCGGATCGGTCGAGGGCGAGGCGGATGGATTCGACGGACCCGGCTTGGCGGCCGAGGCGTTTCTCCTGAGCGTGCCAGTCGGCCTGGATGGCGGTGGTGAATTCGGTTTCCGCGGCGGCGGCAAAGCCGCTGCAGGCAAGCAGTAAGATTGCCACGCGGGCGGATAGGCGAAGCGCGTTCATGTTGGCTCTCCGTGAATGGAGAATGGCGGAGCTCGTCCGCTCCTGTGCTGTTCGTCACAATAGCTTATTTGCACAGGAATTAGAAGCGCAATTCGGGCGGGCAAACTTTACCTTCGGGGCGGTGTCTGCGGCGGGGCAGGAGGGTGGTGGCCAGGGCGGTCAGGAGGGTGAGGGTGGCCGGCTCGGGGATGGCGGTGGTCAGGGCGTAGCCGCTGCAGCTATCGATGGTGAAGCTGGCGATGCCCTGGGCATCGTGGGTGAACAGGTCGGGCGTGAAGGGGGACCAGGTGCCATCATCCAAGTGCCAGATGGACACTTCGCCGGGGATCCGGCCGATGTCGAAGGAGAGCATGGCCTGGGTATTGGTGAGGCTGGTGGAAAAGTCCCAGGCGGAGAGGACCGAATGGTCGGGGGGAAGAAGAGAACTGAGGGAGGCCAGGTCGGTATCGGTCATGGGAGCGGCTGAGAAGTCGGCCGAGCCGATGATGGCACCAAAGCTGACGCCGACCTGCTGGCCGGTGGATGAGTCGGCGAAGAGCAGACGCTGGTTGGAACCAAGCGTGTGGGTCTCGCCGGCGGAGAGGAGGGTGGCGGGGGAGACGGTGAAGGTCTTGGCGGAATTGTTCCAGATGCCGCCAAGCGCGGTGAGGGTGCCGGAGCCGGACCAGGTGATGGGGCGATTGGCAAATTCGGAGATGGGGCGGTAGGTGCCGGGGGCGAGGAGAGGATCGGCGTAGAGGGAGATGGTGCCGTTGTTGGTCAGCTTGCCTGCAACTGATGCATTGCCGAGCACGAGCATATCGTTGCCACTGACGTGAAGGCGGAGGGAGGATTGGGCGTTCTTGATGGTCAGATTCCACGCGGTAATCCGGCCGCCGTCAGTGACGGTCAACTCGCCGCATCCGTCGTAGCCGCCGACGTAAAGATCGGAATTGTTGGCCCATGTGGAGCCTGCGCCGGTCACGGTAGCCGTACCGGCCGAACCGGGTCTATTGGCGAGATGGCCAGCGGATGATGAAACGGTCGCGCCTCCGGCAATGCGCAGGCTTCCATTTCCCTTGTAGCCGACGCCCAGGTCGCCGCCGTTGACTGTCAGGTTCAGCGTGCCGCCGGCGCCGAAAGCCACGGATGTGGAGTTGGACCCATCGAAGATCAGATCAGCATCCAGCACAGCGCCCTGGGTAACGGTGATCGTGCCATTGCCTTGGAGGTCGGCAAGCGAGGCATAGAGGGTTCCGGCGGTGACCAGGCCGCCGTCAGCAACGATCAGGCTGCCGCTGCTGACGTTGCCGGCGGCGCCGACGTAGAGACTACTCTGGTTGGTCCACGTGGAGCCCGCACCCGTCACAGTGGCAGCGCCGGTTGAACCCGGGCCGAAGCCAATCTGGCTGGAATTGCTGCTGATTTGCCCCCCGGCCTCGATGTTCAATGTGCCGCTGCCGTTGAAGCCGACGTAGAGGCTGCTGATGCTGGTCAACCTGGAATCCGCACCGGTCACAATGACCGTGCCAGTTGAACCGCTCTTTTCGCCAAAGTAGATGATAGCGCTGCTGACCTGTCCCTCTGATTCGATGCTCAGGATGCCGCTTCCATAGCGCCCAATCGAAAGACCGCTGCTGTTGGTCCACTTGGAATTCGCACCAGTCACGGTGGCCGTGCCGGACGATCCGGCGTCGTAGCCGAAATAACCGTACAAGTTGGTCAACGTGCTGCCGCCGTCGATGTCCAACCTGCCCGTGCCCGAATAGCCGACGGTTGTATTGCCGCCGGGCGAAATGGCGATAAGTGTGTCTCCGCTCTTGGTGATCTTGGCCAGGAGGGGGCTCGTGGCCCAGAGATTAACTGCCATGACGACCAGAACGAGTTCCCGTGCCCTGTGGTGTCGATGCATCGTGTTTCTCCGTGCCCGAAGAGCGCACCCAGACAGGCCAGCGGATTGCCCTCCACGGCCGTTGGGAGACGAGTTAACTGAGGTACATACAGCCCAAGCCCGAAAAAGCGTCAGGTGGATTATGCGGCCGACCGGTCGGCGTGTCAAAGGCATTCTGAGGAAGCGGCTATAGACAAAAGGAAGGGGATGCCTCAAAAGCGGCGTCAAATGTGGCG
>CAZMXI010000092.1:0-19722 GCA_964570205.1 uncultured Tepidisphaeraceae bacterium | reverse complement strand
CCGCACATCGTCCACGTCGGGCAAGGCCGTGAAGGGCAGCCGGATTCTCGTGCTGGGTCTGGCCTACAAGCCCGACGTGGACGATGTGCGGGAAAGCCCCAGCTTCGAGCTGATCGAGAAGCTTGAGCACCTCGGCGCCGAGGTCAACTACAACGACCCGTTGGTCCCCGCAACCCATAAAATGCGCCGGCACGATCTGAGAATGGAAAGCGTCAAGCTGAGCCCCGAGTCGATCAGGAGCTATGATTGCGTGCTGATCTCGACGAACCACTCGGCCTACGACTGGCAGATGATCGCCGACCACGCCCGGCTGATCGTGGATACGCGAAATGCGACCAAGCGCGTGACGGGGAAGCGGGAGCACATTGTCCGCGCCTGAGGCGAATCACGCCATAGGCGGGCAGTAGGTGCCGCGTTGGGGCGGTTGGGTCAGCATGGCGTCGTGTGCGGCGCGATCGGCCGGGTCCGAGAACCTATCGCCGATCTTGCGCGCTGGCACACCACCCCATATTTCATAGGGCGGGATATTCTTGGTGACCACCGCCCCGGCCGCCACGATTGAGCCGCGACCGAGACGTACGCCGGCGATGATGATGGCCCCGAAGCCGATCCACGCGTCGGCCTCAACGACAGTGCGCTTCAGTTCCGGCCTGCCCGAGAAGATGATCGGGGTGCCTGGCTTGTCCCACAAGTGGTCTCCGCCGATGATCGTCACGTTCGGGCCGAGCATCACATAGGGACCCAATTCCACCTTTGGCCCGATTCGACAGCCGGCATTCGTAAAGCTGTACTCAGCCGCCACGAGGTCCCGGCTGATGTACTTCGGCTCGACCAGGTAGGCCGTGGGATGAACGTTACGGAAGCCGCATAAATGGCGAATCAGCGACATGCGAAACGAGCGCGCCCAGAGGTAGGCACGCGAATTCGGCCGGAATAGAGATCGAAATGCGTTCATGACTTCATCCAGAACAGGTCATCCGCCGGCTCGCCGCAGACAGCCCGGTCAATGGCCATCCGCTGGAACTGGGGGTTGTAGAATCGCTCGACTACCTCATGGCATGCCTCGCGAACCGACTCGTCCGGGAGGCTGTTTCGTGTCCATGCCTCGATAGCCCGGGCCAGGTCCGCGACGTCGCCGCGTCGGAAGACGCTGCCCGTCTTGCCGGGCACGATCGACTCCCATTCCGGTCCCTGATCCTCGGGGTCGTCATGGGTGATGACCGGCGTGCCGAAGGCGAGGCTGTGGATCGCCGTCAGACCGATCGCGCCCGGAGAAACCGCCACATTGGCGGACATGATCAGTTCACCCAATATCTCTTCGTCATAGCAGGGTCCATAGAACCTGACCATTATCCCCAGAGATTCCGCCAGTGCTTCCAAAGGTCCGCGTTCCGGGCCATCGCCGACGAGAAGCAACGCCGTTTCCCGTCCTTGATCCCGAAGCATGCGCATTGCCTCGAACACCAGATCCAGCCGGCGCGTTTTCGTCAGCCGCGTTGTACAGATCATCACAGGCAGATCCGACCTAGAGAACATCTGTTGGCGGATCTCGGGGATACGGCTGCAGGTCATGCGCTGGCGTGCGGCTTTCTGTCGCTCGTAGTCCAGGCTGTTGTAGATGACGTACAGCCTCTGGGGCGGGAAGCCCTGCTCCATCGCGATCATCTTCGCCCAGTGGCCATACAACAGCAGCCCATGGGCGAGCCGATAAAAGGTGTTCCGGATCAGCCGTTTGGCGCCCTGGTCGCGCTCGGTCCAGCCGTGCGTCCAGAACAGCACGTGCTTACCGGTCAGGCGCGCGACAACGGCCGACAACCAGGTGGAGATCCACGCGGCATTGCCCAGATAGATGACAGCATCCAGGTCGCGCCGCAGCGCAAGGCGCAGAAGACCCTTCTGAACCATGCCAACCAGCGGCCGGTACCGGCACGGCGCCAGCACAAAACGTGCGGGATCGGGGATCTCCATGGCCTTGATCGTGCCGTCGTCCACATCCTTGCGGTCACCGACGAGGATGAACCGGTGCTCCGACTTCTCCAGCAATTCGCGCATGACCGGGCCTCGGTAGTGCGCGAAGAAGTGATAGACGACGGCAACGTTCTGTTTCGGTCGGGCGACCCGGGCCATGCACTGCCTCCATCAAACCATCCGTACATGGTACAACATGCCCGGAACGGCCGCGCAGTGCAACTCTGCTGCGCGCAACGAGAAGCTTGGCCAGGGATTATGTTGATCGGAACCCGGGCCGTGTTATGATGGCCTCGAAGCCGCGCGGGTTGTTTGCGGACGTGCGTATTCGCATGCGATGGCTGCTTGTTCACGAGGTTTGTACATCGATGCCGGTATTAGCACAGGTCGGTTCCCGGTCAGCCGGACAGGCGATGGACAGCATTGAACGGCTCCTGCAGGCTGCCACTGACTGCGCGCTGCCGGTTCGGTCCCTGGCACAACGAAGCTCATTGCTCCTGCTTCAGCAGGCGCACGACGTGGCGTTTGTGCATCTGGAGGACGGCCGGCACGGCGCCCCCCGCGGCACGGCGGTCGCCTTGGGCTACGTTTGCATAGATCGTACGCCGCCAGCGTCTGAGGAAGTCGGCCGGCAGCTCCTTCGGATGTGGCAGGATGAAGGTGTTGCCTTTCTCCAGAAGCTGGAAGGCTCCTTCTCGCTGATACTTTACCTCGAACACGACGACCGCCTGCTCATCGCCACCGACAGCCAGGGTTCGCGCCCGCTATGGCAGGCGTCTCGCGGCGATTGCCATGTCTTCAGTGACGACCTCGCGGCCGCCGCCGCTTCGTTGCCGGGTCCGTTGGCCTTGGACCGGGCCTATCTCTGGTCCTTCTTCCGTCACGGGCGGAGTATTGGCGCGCATTCTCCATTTGAGTCCATACGCGCTATGGAGGCCGGTGAGGCGATGGAATTCCACGCCGGTTCGCTCCATCGCCGCGCGCGCTATACTGACCCGGTGTTCCGGCCGGAGTCCGGCGGTGTTGGACGGTTTGCCGCCAGGCTGGTCGACGCGGTGACCACCACGGTGCAGCAGGCCTGCGCGACGGCTCGGGCGCCCGCTTTGCTGCTCAGCGGCGGGCTCGATTCCCGGCTGGTCGCAGGGGCGTGTCCGGCGAACGTCGTCGGCGTTACTCTCGCCGATACGCCCAATGCCGAGACCGCAGCCGCAGCTCGTGTCGCCGGCGCCTGTGGGCTGTCTCAACGGCTGATTCTGAGGGATGCCGGCTGGTATCCCGGCCTCATGCAGCCGGCCAGTCGGTTGAGTGCCGGTGTCTGGACATGGAACCAGGCCCATTACCTGCCACTGGCAGAGCCGCAGTGGGACTATGGCTTTGACGTGACTGTGCTGGGTTACGGCTCAGACACCTATTTCAAGGGTGATTCACTGAAGTGGCCTCGCCTCTGGGATCGCCCGGCCGGACGCATCGAGGATCATCTTCTCCGGCTGTTCACGGACTTCCCTCTGGCTCATCCGCAAGGCGCGCAGGTTCTTCGGGCGGAAGTGCGTGCGGATTGCGAGCAGGCCAACCGCGAGGCCGCGAGCGCGATGATTGAACAGGTTGCCCGTTGGGGCTCGTGTGTCCCCGACATGTGGGAGCTTTTCTGGACGCACGGGCTCAACCGCCTCAGGGCGGGGCTCAACCTGGTCTGCCTGCGTCGGTTCACCTCCGAGAGAAACGCCTTCAGTTCTCGTCGTGTTCAGCAACTCTATCTCGCGACACCGGCGAAAGCCCGCGCCAGCGGCGAGATCATCCGTCGCGCTGTCTGGCACATCGGCAAGAAACTCGTCTGGATCCCAGACGCCAACACCTGGCTTCCCGCCGGTTTCCCGGGTTGGGTGCATCGCTCGGCGATGCTTGCGCGTCGGCAGATCGCCCTGGCCCGCCAGCGCGTGCGCAGACGGCAGCGCAGCGGCAACTATGTTTCGCACTGCTCATGGCCTCATTTCGACCGGTTCTGGTTGTGCAGCCCCGCGATGCGCAGTGCCTTCGAATCGCTGCTTGCCGACGATTCCGCGCTGCCGGACACGATTTTCGACAAGGATGCCATCCAGCGGTTCTGGGTCGATCATGCCGAAGGGCGCCCCGTCCAGGCAGGACTCTTCGACGCCGTCGCTACGTTCGGCCTGTTGCACAGGCATATCCAGTCCAGCCGCTGAGGGTGCAGGCGGGTTTCATTCAGCGCACAAGGCGCGCATCATCGACACGGCTGTCCGCAGAGGGAGTGACTGACACATCCTCCACCGAGTCGTCATCGGGGCCGATTGCCTCGTTCGGGGCGGGCAAGCCGCCAGGTTTCGGATCCCTGCCGCACATCGCCACCATTAACGCAGCCATCACCCCGAAATGCACCGGGCAGGCCATGGCTACGCCCGTGAGCCCGAAGTACTGAATGAGCACCAGCGGCGCGGCGACCGCTGTTGCGGCCACCATTGTGTGGATGATCGCGAGCCGTACCGTCTGTTTTCTGGCATAGAGCTTCTTCTCGAAGACCCACGCCACCGCGTAGATGCAATAGCCCAATGCGATCCAGGGCATCAGATCGACGCTGTTTCGGTATTTCGCGGCCAGCAGCCAATGGGCCACCCAGTATCTGAGCACCCAGGTGCACGCCAGCCCCATAATGCCGATCAGCACCGTCAACAACAGCCACGTGCGGAATATTCTGGCCGCGTGCTGGTGGCTTCCGTGCGACACCGCGGTGTTGTAGACCGGTGTCAGCGTACGCGACACCGTGCCGTAGGCGATCAGGAACGGATGGCTCATCAGGCTGAATGCCGCTGCATAGACGCCAACCTCCTCCAGGGTCAGCTTCGCGCCGACGATGTATCGATCGCTCAGCGACGTGATCCAACTCATCAGCGCCAGGGGCATGAGCGGGATCGCATAGCGCAGGATTCGTCGAACGAGGTCCGCACGACTGGAGCTGGGATGGTCCGGCGCCTGCCCGGCATCCGCGGGGCGGACGGCTCCCTCCCGTGATGCCAGCAAAACGCTGCCTCCGAAGATGACGGCATAGGAGACTGCGTATCCAAGGATCACGCTTCCGGCAGTGGCCCCCAGAACGACCGCAGCCGCGACAATGAGCATCGGCCGCAACAATGCATCCGATGCGATAGAGACGGACACGGCCCGCTGGCGGCGGGCCGCCAGCCAGAGATGCACCTCCATGCTTTGCGCAACGTCGAACACCAACACGATGCCCAGAAGGATGAAAGGCATAGCCGAGATGTTCTGCCACCAGGCGTACGATGCGCCGGCGCTCAGCAACGCGATGAGCAACGCCGCGGTCGTCCATCTAAGCATGCGCTGAATGATGCCCCGCAGACGCCACACCTCGTTGGCGCGGGCGGCTTCGGGATAGAACCGGAGCACCGCGCTGAGGACCGGCGTGCAGAAGATGTTCTTGGCCAGGATGGCGATGCCCAGCAGCAGACTGGCCGTTCCATAGGTCTCAGGGCTGACGAATTCGGTGATCAGCCGTGTGCCGGCCACCAGCCCCACCGCCGCTGTGACCTGGCCGACCGTGACCCACGCGCCCTCACGCAGAATGCGATGTCGCGACCTGGCCATTGCCGGCAGTGCTTTGATCTGATCGAACAGCGTCATCCGTTCTCCAGAGGGTCGGTCAGATCGATGCTTCGGCGGGGAAGGGCTCGTCGCCGATGGCCGAGGGGGCGTCTACCGGATCGGGCCTCTGGAGACACAGCACCGCCACGGCCAGCAGGAACAGGAGGCTCCCCGGGTTGCCCATGCTGAAGAACATGTTCTCGGCAAGCGACTCGACGAATCCCGCCACCGCCAGCGTGATGGCGAAGTACATCTCACGGTTGCGGCGATTCCGCCAACCGGAGCGAACGCACATCACGACAATGAGAATGAGCGGAAGGACACCGATCAGCCCGGTCTCGGCGGCGTTCATAAGCAATCCGTTATGGGCGAGCGAGTAGCCGCTAATGGCCTTCAATAGAGGGGTGTAGTTGCCCGGGCCAACGCCTATGGCGAAGTTGGGCAGAAAAATATCAGTGACCAAAGTGGCCCAGATGCGAAATCGCCCTGTGCCTCCGGCCATCGCTCGCTGGCGATCGTAGAGTTGGTAAAGGTCCGCCACGCCGGATCCCAAACGGCTTACGACTTCCCAAGTCGCCACAAGGGCAAAGAGGCCAAGCACCACCAGGACCATGGCTCGCGTCATCCCAATCGTCAGATAGATGCGCAGTGCCATGCCCACCAGCAGCACGAGCGTCGCCGTGCGGGACTTGGTGGCCACACAAAGCACGAAGCACGGCAGGATCGCGAGCAGCACCATCACCGTGAGCGTCCCGAACCGCTTCGAAGCCCCTGCCCACCGCCGAAGGAAGACATCGAGAAGGCTGATGGCGCCCATGGCGGAGATGAATCCCACGCTGTTGGGGTTCATGAACGACTCCAGCCGATATTGCGCTCGCCCCAATCGCCCAAGGTCCATGAATACTGCGTTGTAGACCACAAAAACGAGGATGCTGAGGGTCAGGCCGGCCTGCGCGGCCCGAACAGCGCTCCCGCCCGTGCGCGCGATGGCCAGCATCAGCGACAATGCCGGAAGCAGCAGCAAATACCGGACTATGGGGCTCAACTCCGATCCGCCGACGATGCCGGCCAGCAGTGCCGCAATGACATGCCCGAGCATCAATAGGCCGGCACGCTCCCCTATCCAGATCACCATCCAGGTAGGCTGAATGACCAGCAGACCCGCGCCTACAACCGCCATGACTCCCGCGCTGACAACTTCCGGTGCTCCGGTGAGATGGCTGAAACCAGTGCCCAATCCCCAAATCAGCGCCAGCAGCCACAAGCCGATCCGGGTTGTCCGCCGGGGTTCGGCAGCCCACGCATACTCCTGCGATGTCTGGAACTCCGGCGGGATTGCGTACAGTTCAGTCATGCCACACCCGCACCATCAGGTGCATGTTAAACCGGCATCCGTCGAGGTGCCTACGGGCGCAGAGCCGGACTCGCCCTTGAAACATCGGCCAATCGGCCGGCATTTTTGACCTTCGGCTGGAATTGCTCAGGCGGTCAGGTATTCGCACGAGTCTGGCATCACTCATTTTGTCATCGGACTTATACAACGGCCCAATACTGAATTACATGTTATCGGAGCCGCCTCATTCCCCGTGTACAGCTAGCATAACACGTCTGATTGCCCACGCCAGCGCATGCGGAGACAACCATCAGATCAAGTGGGCCTGCGTTTCTTGCGTAGCGTAAGCTTATGTATAACAGTCGCTTATGGAATGCGTCTATGCCCGGACGAACTTCACCGCGTCCACGATCACATAACCAGTCGTCCCTTCGGTCCGGAAGATCACGGAGTCGGAGACGCCGTCAAACTCATACACGCCCAGCGACATCCAGACACCGCCATCCCTTCGCTGATCCACGAATACGGTGGTGGCCCCGCCTTCATGCATGATCTCGATCGGCACGTTGCTGGCTCGATTGGATCCGGACGTCCACCGCGCAAACACCTCATAGGCGCCCGGCACCAGCGACGTGCTGAAGGCCGCCGTCTTAGTCCCTTTGTCCGTGTTCCCGTCTTCGAGATAATTCGCGCCCAGGTAGCCTGCTGTGCGGGTGCTGGTTGACCAGCCGCCTGAGACTTGAAATGCGCTCGTGTTCGTGTTGTCGATCACGGGCTCAAGGAAGTCCTTGGTCTCGATCCACCATGCCGCCGTATTGTCCCACTCCTGGTAATAGGATTGCCTTGTGGATTCGATGTTGTACCCGCCCCATATCACCATCCCGTCGGCCAGTTCACGCACGGTATCGAGTTGCATCCGCCAGTAATCCGCAGGAATATCCTTCCCGTACTTCCGCGCTGAGCCGCCCTCGTGGTACTCCATCCACAGAAATGGCACGACAGGCTTGTTGAAACGCCGCGCTTCGGCAATGCGCATTTCGGCCACCGTGCGCCAGCCCTCTCGATCCTCATAGAACGTGTACAGTGACGGGAACACCATGTCCACCTTCTCCGCCAGCGGCATCAGCCAGTCGTTGGCGGCCTGCAGTTCCCGGTATTCCGCCTCGAACTCAGGCAGTCGCGCGGTCCACCATGGCGTCGTCCCCGTCTTCTTGAGCGCCGTGCCGTACTCCCATGAGTTCCAGTACTCCCCCTGTGGCACGATGCTGAAGAACCCCACCTGCACGGTCGGCCGCTCGTCCTTGATCCAATCCACGATCTGAATGAACTTGGCCAGATTCTCGTTCGCCTCCTCCATGGGCGTTGATCGGATGTCCATTGCCCAATGTTCGATATCCAGCACCAGAATCTGTCCCGTCGCGGCGACCTTGCGCGCCAGCGCCCGCGTCGCGGCCTCATCCGGCTGAGTCATGTCCAGATCGGGCCACGTGCCCGCGTAGACGTCAAAATACGACATGTATATGGGGCTGATGCCCCGATCGTACAGATCATCAGGCTTGTTGACGAAACAGGTTCCGTCAAACACCTGGAAATTCGCGGATTGCGGTTCGTGATGAGGCGGCGAGTCCGGGTCTTCATGATTGCTTCCGGAATCCGCTATCGTAATCTGCGCGACAACCTCTGCCCCGATAACATAGTCCTTGCGCGTCGTGATCGAAACCACGACAGACTCATCGCCCTCCTGCACCGAATCGGCGAGCGGCACAATGACCAGCGGTACCGAGTTGGTCCCGACCGGAATGTCGATCGAGCCGGACAGCCAGGAATAGTCTCCTGCGTTCGTGGCTGTGCCCGCGATGGTGTAGTAAACCGTCAGCAACGTCTTGGTCGGCCCTGTTCGCGTCACAATGAACGTGCCGGTATCGTGGTCTTCTTCTCCGGCCACATCATCCGCCACTTCAATCGTCACTTCCGGGGGATCGTTGTCCACAATCCCCAACGGCACCGGCGCGAATGTCGCCACCGTGTAGTTCGCGTCAAAACGCAGCGTCAGGACAACCGTCTCCACATCCTCGCAGGCCAAGTCGTCCAGCGCCTTGATTCGGACCGTCGCCGTCGAGGAACCAGCCGGTATGACCACCGACTCTGTGATCGCTTGATAGTCCGTCCCCATCACCGCCGTCCCCCCGATCGTGTAATACACCGTCAGCGGCTCGGCCTTGCTTCCGGTGCGGCTGATCAGAAATGCGCCCGTGTCCTTGCCTGGCTCCGAGGCGCTTGCGTCGCTTACTGTCAGCGACACCGCGGGCAACGGCCCTCGCAGCGTATGCGCCACGGCCGCCACCCGCGAGAGGTTCCCCGCGTTGTCCACCGCCTGCGCATAATACGTGTGCACCCCAACCGCCAGCCGATCCGTCGATTGGGTGTGCGCAAAGGGATACACCGTGTCCGTGCCCAGCAGCAGGTCGCCGCCCGAGCCCGTCTGAAGGCCCGACTTGCCATTGCTCTCGCGGTAGAAGCTCACCTTGGTAACGCTGCCATCGCTGTCCAGTACGCTGTTCGCAGACAGCGTGATCATCTGGCCGTAGATCGCGGGGTTCGGACCGACAGACAGGGAGCCGATCGTCGGCACCCCCGGCAGCGCCTCCTCCACGGGCGGTGGCGGAAGGATTCCGTCGTCTTTGCTCCACTGCCCTTCCGGCACGCTCGCCGCCAGCCCCAGCAGCCGATTTGCGCCCTCTCCACCCTCCACCTTGAACCGTGCGTCAACCGGCTCGCCCTTAACGCCCACCGCGATTCTGTCGTTGCCCGGCCCGCCCATGATCTGGATGGACTTGATCTCGGCTTGGGAAAAGCACCGTTTCCGGCCATTGATGCTCACAAAGTACCGCGGCGTGGCCCCGCCCTTGGCCCAGATCGAAATCCGATCGGATCTGCCCGTGCCTGTCACCAGCAGCTCCGAGTCCTGAAGACTCGCCGACAACAACTGCCGGGGCTCCAGAGCCTCAATCATGACACCGGTTGCACGCATGCGGCGCTGCTTGCCTGATTTGACACGCCCGGAATCCATCTCTCCTCCTGCCTTCTCCAACTTCTCTATCTGGCCAGAATTGACGTACGATAAAGTGCGGCGTGTGCCAAATCGTCCTTTGTCAACAGTGCGCGCGGATGCTGTGGGAGCGTACACAATGGCGCAATAACCCATCGACGCCCGCGTTTATCGGCCCGTTGGCAATCCGGGGCGCGGGCGGCCACCTTGTGGAGGCTGTCAGCCTGCCCATCATCAACATCGCGCAACGCCGCACCGTCACTTGCCTCAGGGTGCTCGCCGCATGATCATCCCCGCATGCGATCAAGCCTTTCCCTGCTGGTCCTGTTCCTGTGGATTGCCCGGCCCGTGTCAGCCGACTTGCCCGCTCCCGCCGCCGCGATTATTGGACAGAGCCTGCCCAACACCGGGGCCGCGGTCGTGGAAGCCCTGCATGCAACCGCCCGCAGCGCCGGGTTCAATCCCGCTTATCTCGCCCCCGACGCCCTGGCCGATTCCACTGCCCTTCAGCGATTCCAGGTTCTGCTCATTGCCAATGCCCGCTCGCTGCCACTGGCGTGCATTCCGGCCGTTCGCCAGTACATGGATCAGGGCGGGCATGTCGTGGCCCTTGGCCTGCCCGCATGGCAGGACCTGGTCACCAGGGCCGATGGCCGGTGGCTCACGCGAGACCAGCGTGACGCCGCGCTCCAGGCCATCAAGCCCCAGCACACGCTTGTTGATTTCGAATCCGGCGACCTGGCCGCCTGGCATCGCTCCAGCCACAAGCCCGAACTGCCATCCACACGTTCCATCGATCCGGCCGGCGCTGGCAAGGCGCTGCACATTTCCATCCCCGGCTTGAACGGGTGGGAAACACTGATTCGCGACTTCGACCGTCCCTTTGCGCCGGGCCAGTCCATCACCTGTTTCCGCGCCAAGGGCTCGGCCAATACCAGGGCGCTGCTCCTTGAATGGGGCGAAAGAGATGGCTCGCGCTGGCTGGCCACGGTCAGGCTGACCGACGAATGGCAGGAGTATCGCCTGCTGCCGGATGCATTCTCGCCCTGGCAGCCGCCGGCCGGGCGCGGCCATCGTGGCGACCGCTTCAATCCCGCCAATGCCGTGCGCTTTGCCGTCGGCCTGGCCGTTTCGCATATGGCCATCCCCGCCGGCCGACAGGAATACTGGTTCGATGACCTGGCGACCGCCGCCAACCCGCTGGGCGATGGCCCGCAGCCGGCCGACATCCCCGCCATCGAAGGCCTCTGCCCTGCCTACAAGTTCTACCCCATAACCACGCCGGTTCAGGTGATCGCCGCGCGGTACCCCCAATTCGTCCGGGCTGATTCCGGTCTGCTGGCCATGCACCCGCGGCCTCAAGGGGCCGGCTATCTCAAGGATCGCCCGTGGCGGTGGCAGCCGCTTCTGACGGCCATCGACCCGCGTGACGGCGACTTCCGCGGCGCTGTGGCAGCGCTCGTGATGCCCATCCATCGGCCGATGCCGTCGGGCGTCATCGCCGGCTTCACGCCGGCCGATCCGGCTTTCTACTCCGATCCGACCGTCCGGAAGGTACTTTCCGACGCCATCGCTTCCATCCGCCGGGGGGTCTTCATTCAGGAAGGCGGCGCCCAGTATTACACCGCCTTCGAGAAGCAGTCGATTCGCCTTGGCGCCAGGGTCGCCGCCCTGAAATCCGCCTCCGCCGGCGAATACACGGTGCGCCTTCAAGTGACCGCCGACGGGGCACAGAATCCGGCGTATCAGCGCGACTGGCTCGTGCGGCTTGCGCCGGGCGAGGCGACTGAAGTGAATGATGCGTGGACGCCCGAATCCTGGCCCGCCGGCGGCTATCGGGTGGCCGCGCTGCTGCTGGAAAACGCCCGGGTTGTCGATGCCCTTCGCCATGAGTTGCACGTCTGGCGCCCTCGCGAGAAGCCGGCATTCATCGAAGCCCGCGATGGCGGCCTGTGGCTCGACGGCAAGCCCTGGAAGGCGCATGGCGTCAACTACATGCCCTCCTCCGGCGTCGGGCTGGATCACGGCGGCCTGTTCGAGCAGTGGCTGGGCGCGGCGGCCTACGACCCCCAGGTGATCGAACGAGATTTGCGCCGAATCCGCGGCATGGGGATGAACTCGATCTCCATCTTCCTCTACCATCAGTCCATGGCGGCGCAGAATGCGCTGGATATGCTCCGCCGCTGCGAGCAGCTTAGCCTGAAAGTCAATCTGTCCCTTCGCCCCGGCACGCCGATGGACTTCCACTGGGACCAGATGCGCCAGATCATCCAGACGCTCCAACTCGCGCGGAACGACACCATCTTCACCTATGATCTGGCCTGGGAGCCCAGCCACTTCGATGAGAAACACCAGCAGCGCTACAATCCGCACTGGCGGGAATGGGTCATCAGGAAATACGGTTCCGTGGAAAAGGCCGAGCGGGCCTGGCAAGTCCCGGGACCGCGAGCTGGCGGAGAGCTTGTCGTGCCGTCCATGAGGATGCTTACCGCCGACGGCGCATGGCGCGGGATGGTGGCCGACTATCGCCTCTTCCTCGATGAACTGCTCGCCTCTCGCTACGCCGAGGCGCGCAGGCTCGTCAAGTCCATCGATCCCAACCACGCCGTCAGCTTCAGGAAGCAGTTCTCAGGCGACCCGACGTTCAACAATGCCAATCTGCTGCCTTATGACTTCTACGGCTTGCGCGATGCCGTCGATATCTGGGAGCCCGAGGCGTATGGCCGCATCGGCGACTGGAGCCAGGTGAAGCCCGGGCATTTCACCGCCGCCTACGCCCGCCTGTGCGACCCCGCCAAGCCGGTCGTCTGGGCCGAGATCGGCGTCAGCGCGTGGGATACCGCCACCATGTTCCCCGACCCGGCCAAGCTCGCGTTCCAGGCGCAGTACTATCGCGATTTTCACAGGATGCTCCGCATGTCCGGAGCGGATGGGGTCTATTACTGGTGGTATCCTGGCGGCTACCGCGCCAATGAGCAGAGCGACTACGGCATCATCAATCCCGATGGCACCGACCGGCCCGTTACCCGGGTGATCCGTGAAGAATCCGATCGCTTTCTTGCCGCGCCCAGGCCGCCCGCGCCCGCGGTGGTCATCCGTGTTAACCGCGATGCCGATGCCCGCGGCCTCTTCGGCATCTACGAAAAAGTGAAGGACCAGTACTGGAAAGCCATTGACGCCGGCCAGCAGGTCCAGCTTCAATGGCACTCCAAACCCGGTGAACAATGAACAGCATGCGAATACCTATCCTGCGTTGCTTCTGCCTCATTCCCTTGGCTGCGCCTCTGATTGCCGCTGCGGCCGAGCAGCGCTACTTCGCCATCCATGTGGTCGATGACCAGACTGGCCGCGGCGTGCCCCTGGTTGAACTGAAGACCACCAACGAATTGCTCTTTGTCACCGACAGCAACGGTTTCGCGGCCATCGATGAACCCGCCTTTGTTGGCCGGAAGGTCTACTTCAACATCAAGAGCCACGGCTACGAGTACCCGGCCGATGGCTTCGGCTACCGCGGCAAGGCCATAGAGGTCAAACCGGGCGGCGCGGAGGTCATCCGGATCAAGCGGCTGAACATCGCCGAGCGCCTCTACCGCACCACCGGCGAGGGCATCTATCGCGATTCCATCCTCCTGGGGGAGAAGACCTCGATCGCGCAGCCTGCGATCAACGCCCTGGTGGTTGGCCAGGATTCCATCCAAAGCATCGTCTACCAGGGCAAGATCCTCTGGATGTGGGGCGATACCGGCCGATTGACTTATCCGCTGGGGCATTTCGGCATGGCCGGGGCGACGTCAAAGCTTCCCGAGAAGGGCGGCCTTGATCCCAGCGTCGGCATCAACCTCGAGTACTTCACCGGCCGCGATGGCTTCAGCCGGCCGATGGTTGAGGATAACCGGCCGGGCCTGAAGTGGATGGATGGCCTGATGCTGTTGAAGGATGAGAAAGGCATCGAGCGCATCGTCGCTCACTGCAACCGTATGAAGAGCCTTCACGAGATGTACGACCACGGCCTGGTCATCTATGACGATGCAGCCGCCGTGTTTCGTCCGCTGTTGAACTGGCCGAATGAAAATAATATCCACCCCAACAACCACCCCGTTCTTCACGAGGGGCACTATTACTTCCCCGATCCGCTGCCGAACCTGCGCGTCAGGGCGGAACTGGAATCGGTCAAGCGCCCGGAGGCCTACGAAGCGTTTACATGCCTCAAGTCCGGCGGCGACGAGGTTGATCGCGACGATGCCGGCCGGGTGGTCTGGGCCTGGAAGAAGAACGCCCTACCTATGACCGACCGCGCCCAGCAGGCGTTGATCAAGGCCGGCAAGCTCAAGCCCGAAGATGCATGGCTCGGCATCAAGGATGTGGAGGGTGGCAACCCGGTCCGCCCGCACCGCAGCTCGGTCGCCTGGAATGACTTCCGCCGCAAATGGATCATGATTGTCTGCGAAATCGGCGGCAAGCCGTCCAACCTCGGGGAGATCTGGTATGCCGAGGCCGATCGCCTTGAAGGCCCGTGGGCCACCGCCCGCAAGATCGTCACCCACGACCGGTATTCGTTTTACAACCCCAAGCACCACCCCTTCCTCGACCAGCAGGCCGGCAGGATGATCTACTTTGAAGGCACCTACACCGCCCAGTTCTCCCGCGAGCATGAGAAAACCCCCCGTTATGACTACAACCAGATCATGTACCGCCTAGACCTTTCGGACCCGAGGTTAAGACTCCCGGATCCGAAAGGCCCCGCGGCCGATCAGCGCCAGTAGTAATTCCACGTGTAGCTGAGCTGGGCGGTCTTGCCCGGTTCCAGCTTCACCGTCCACACAACCCGGCCGACGCCGTTAAAGTGGTTCCACCACCACGGCCAGTTGTACATGCCCCACCAGTAGGGCCGGCCGCCGGCCGCGGCGAAGTTCTGGTCCTCGAAGACGTTCACCATTTCGACCTTGCCGCCGTCGCTCGATTCGGTCACGTTGCCCAATACGTTGCGCACGACCTCGATTTCCACCGGCTGCTTGCCGAAGTGGGTCAGCTCGATCTGCCCCTTGAGATCGATCCGGCCATAGGTGTCGCCCTGCCACACCGCGGCGTTGGGCGTCCGGCCGGTCTCGGTGTCGGTCTTTTTCACGCGCACATCCACCGCCGTGGTCAGTTCCAGGTCGGTTTCAGCGCCGATAGCGCTGTAGGTCATCAGCCCCTGCGCCAGCACCTTGCCATTCCGCACCAGCATCGCCGGGGCGGTGGTGAAGGGATACTCGCTCTTGTTCGTCAGGCGGATCTTGTGCATGACCTTGGGCGCGGTGAACAGCTTAGCCAACTCGGCCTGCTGCTGGTTGCGAATCTGCTGCCAGACCTGCGGCGGGGGGGTCAGCGGTATGTCAAGTTGGTACACATCGCGGTAGGGCACCGTGTAATCCGCCACCGTCAGCACCATGCGCTGGCCCTTCTTCAGAGTGATGTGCTTGATGGTGAAGAGGAACAGGTCTTCGCTCTTCTCCGACCCGCTTACCTCCGGCCCCAGGTCGATCGTTCCGCCGCCCTGCGGAACCGCGCGCACTTCGCTCATTCGCGCATGCTGGGTCATGATCGCGTTGGACAAGGCAAACTGCGTCTGCGCGTTCTCCTGGAAGTACTGCGAGAGCTGCGCCATCCGCTGCTGGAGGCTCATCGGGTCCACGGTCTCTTTGAAGTAGAACGTGGGCACCCCGATCACCAGGTGCGCTGTCACATCCTCCAGGTCGGCCAGTTCGTTGACCAGCGTCGCCTGGAGCTTGACCGCGGCATTGCCCTTGCCGTCAATCGTCACCTTGTAGTTCGGAATCCAACGGATGCCCCGCTGGACGTACATCAGCCCGACCTCCGCCTCCTTCTGAGGCTTGCCTTCCGGCCAGTCGAGCTTCAGGGTCAGGGCGTTGCGGAATTCTTCGTGGGCCAGCTTCGTCCGGTGTTCACCAGTGAATGTGATATCGCCAATCCGGCCGATCGGCAGCGCTTTCGTGCCGTCGGCCGTCTTGAGCAGCACCACTTCACCCTTGGTCGGCAGGCGCTCGCCGCTGTGTGGCGGGCTGGTCGCCTCCAGTTCCTCGCCGCTCTGTTCCAGCACTCGCAGAAGCGTCGCGCGGTAGGCCGGGGTCACCGCCTTCTCGGCCGGCGACGCCGGCGTTTCCGTCACGATGACTTCCGCCCCCTCATTGGCCTCGATCAGCTCGCGCAGGTTCAGCGCGGTGCGCTCGATCAGCAGCTTCCGCTGGCTCGCCGTCACGGCCCGGAGCTTGCCGCCCTGGTCCGATGAGTATGGCCAGAACGTTCCCAGTACCGGCGCAGGCAGATAGTCCATGACCACGTTGCCTGCGGTGTCTGTCGCCATCCTGCCCGAGTGCAGCACGAAGGCGTGCCCATCCTTGAAGATTGTGATTTCCTTCACCGGCATCTTCGCCAGTGCGTTGTAAGGCGTCGCCTTCTCAGCCCTCGCCGGGTATGCCGCCAACGCCAAACCCATCGCCACAACCGCCGCCAACACGCGATTCATGACCGCTCCTTTCGAAATCGTATCCGGACGCAACCAGTCTTACCTCAATCGACGCCCCCGCACACCCCCTGTTGCGTAACTCGTCTGTAACTTGCCCACGCCTTGTCTGATTTGACAAACCCCCGCCCCCGCGCCAAGCTCGAATCGCCATGGCCAACATCCACCTTGCCGCCACCGACCAGCAGATCGAAGCCTGTCGCCCAGTGATGACCCAGCTTCGCCCCCACATTGCTCCCGATGACTTCCTTGCCCGCATCCGCCGTCAGCAGGGGCAGGGATATCAACTGGCCTACCTCGACCATGACGATCAGGTTCTCGCCGTCGCCGGCTTCCGGATCCTCGAAAACCTCGCCTGGGGCAAATTCCTCTATGTGGATGACCTCGTCGCCGACTCGGCCTCCCGTTCCAGCGGCCACGGCGGCCAACTCCTGCTCTGGCTCCTCAACCACGCCCGGCAACACGACTGCGACCAGTTCCACTTGGATTCCGGCGTCCATCGCTTCGCCGCCCATCGCTTCTACCTCACCCATCGCCTCGACATCATCGCCCACCACTTTGCCGTTAACCTCCGGCAGGCTTGAGAGATAATCTGAAGGAAGCCGAACCGGATGCAACCCCATGGGAAATGTCCGAATCGCACCGCCCGGCCGGCATGCCGCACCGGCAAAGTGCTATATCGTGGATAGACGCTCCCTTCGCCTCATCGTCCGTGCCCGTCTCTCCGAGGCGCGGTTTCCTCCCCCGCAACACCTCCTACGCCAATTTGCATTCGCCCAATCCTGAAGTAAAGTTCAAACGGGCTCGGCAAGGAGAACGTGGGCACTTGCTGATCAGAGTCTCCGAAGGTGGGCTCCAGTCGGCTGTTTCATTGGGGACCCTAACCGCCCCTTGCGCATCAAGATTAATCGCGCCGCCTTGTTCGGCCGCGCAAATGCATGTGTTGCTTGGCCATCGTCCGCCCAAGGCGAACGACCGGCTGGTGATAGTCTGACTTCCTCCCTGTCGCCTGACTTCCCGGGCGGCAGGAGCCTGAACCTCGGGGTGGTTACCCCCACCACCCCCTTTCCTCGTGGGAGCGACCTTCCCCCGGGTCGCTCCCACTCTTTGGTTTCCGCGCCCCGCAATATCGGGCGTGCATTGCCTCACATTTGCATTTGCCTCCACGCAACCCTCCCGGCCATAATGCGACTTGTGAAGCGCCACAAATCCTCCAAACCGCATATCCCGACCACGCCCAGTATGCCTGTTCCCACGCCGGTTCAGCACGACGACCTGGCGCCCCTTGATGCGGCGCAGCCCGAAACACCCCCTCTGCTCTTCGAAGTCGGCTGGGAAATCTGCTGGCAGCTCGGTGGCATCTACACCGTCCTGCGCACCAAAGCCCCCGCCATGCAAAGCCGCTGGGGCGACCGCTATTGCCTCATCGGCCCCTACAACCCCGCCACCGCCGCCATCGAGTTCGAAGAACGGCCCACCGAAGGCTTCATCCGCGAAGTTCTCGACCAGCTCCGCGACGCCGGAATGCCATGCCATTACGGCCACTGGCTCGTCACCGGCCGACCCAGGGTAATCCTTCTCGATTACCGTGCCCGCTATGGCTCCCTCCATGTCGACAAATACCTCATGTGGAAGGACCACGGCATCTCCACTGTCGCCAATGATGGCGAGGTCAACGAGGTCGTCGCCTTCGGCTTTGCCGTCACCGAGTTCTTCCGAATCCTCTGCAACGTCCAACCCGGCCGCCGCATCCTCGCCCATTTCCACGAGTGGATGGGCGGCGTTGCCGTCCCGCGCATTGCCCATCTGAAGTATCCGGTCGCGACCGTCTTCACCACCCACGCCACGCTGCTCGGCCGCTATCTTGCCAGCGACGACCCCGATTTCTACCAGCACCTGCCCTACGTCGATCCGGATGCCGCCGCCACCCACTACAATATCTACCCCCGATTCGCCATCGAACGCGCCGCCGCTCACGCCGCCACCGTCTTCACCACGGTCAGCGAAGTCACCAGCCACGAGGCAGAGAAGCTCCTCGGCCGGTCCCCCGACGCCATCCTCCCCAATGGCATCAACATCCAGCGGTTCGCCGCCCTCCACGAGTTCCAGAACCTCCACCGCGAGTACAAGGAACGCATCCACGAATTCGTCATGGGGCATTTCTTCCCCAGCTATCCCCTCGACCTCGACCGTACCCTCTATGTCTTCACCAGCGGCCGCTACGAATACCGCAACAAGGGCATGGACCTGTTCATCGAGGCCATGCATCGCCTCAACTGGCGCCTCAAGAGCCTGTCCGACCGCCCGACCGTCATCGCCTTCATCATCACCCGGGCCGCCACCCGCAGCGTCAACGTCGGCACTCTCCAGAGCCAGTCCATGTTCGAAGACCTCAAGAACATCTGCGAGGATGTCGAGCGGGCCATGGGGCGGCGCCTCGTGCACGCCGCCGCCACCGGGCGGCTCCCCAGCCACCAGGAACTGCTGCCCGAGGATGCCCAGGTCCGCCTCAAACGCGCCATGCACGCCTGGCGCTCCAGCCGCCAGCCCACCATCGTCACCCACGATCTCGTGGATGATGCCAACGACCCCGTCCTCAAGCACCTGCGCTATCGCGGCCTGTTCAACGCGGCCGATGACCCCGTCAAGATCGTCTTCCATCCCGAATTCGTCACCGCCACCAGCCCGCTGCTCAATCTCGATTACGAGCAGTTCGTCCGCGGCAGCCACCTGGGCATCTTCCCCAGCTATTACGAACCCTGGGGTTATACCCCCATGGAGTGCATCGCCCTGGGCGTCCCCACCGTCACCACCGACCTCAGCGGCTTCGGCGCATACGTCGAACGACAGGTCCGCGACAGTGAAGACCGCGGCATCCTTGTCCTCAAACGCCGGTCCAGGAGCTTCGACGAGTGCGCCAGCGACCTGGCAGAATACCTCTTCCGATTTGCCCAGCTTAACCGCAGGCAGCGCATCGAGCTGCGCAACAACGTCGAGCGCTCCGGCGAGATGTTCGACTGGTCGGTGCTCGCCAGCCACTACCACGACGCCCACGAGCTGGCTTTGGAGCGCACCAGCGCTGTGCCCGGCCGGGTCGAGGTCCGCCTGGTCTGACCGCCCGGCGTCATGGCGCGACATGCCTCCGCCCGCCTCCATGCCGCCCCCGCCCGCCCGCATTCTGGGGGTGTAGCTCATCTTCCGGGTAGATCAGGCGGCTTTGGCGGCCCAGTAGTCATC
>CAZMXI010000091.1:0-19797 GCA_964570205.1 uncultured Tepidisphaeraceae bacterium | reverse complement strand
TGCGCTGGATGCGTAACCTCGTGCAGGGCAACCTGGGACAGTCGTTCGTATCGAACCAGCCGGTCATCAACCGCATCGCCCGCCCCATGCGCAACTCCATGTACCTTGCGCTCTTATCTATCTTGATGCTGTGGGTGGTGGCGGTACCCATGGGGGTCTATTCGGCGGTGAGGCAATACTCCGTTGGGGATCAAGTGGTCAGCATGCTGTCGTATTTCGGCCTGGCCATACCCAACTTCTTCTTCGCGCAGGTCTCCAAAGACTGGTACGAAGCGATTTACGGCGACGTGAGCATTTTTGCCAGCATGATCCATTTGCCGGGGTTTGGCTTCTCATGAGCGATTTGAGCACGAACAACCCCGTACCGCCCCTGGTTCAGTTCCGTGACGTGCACAAGCGATTCGGCCGGCTGGTCGTGCTCGACGGCATCGACCTGGATGTGCCGCGCGGGCAGAGCCTGGTCATCATCGGCGCCAGCGGCAGCGGCAAGAGCGTGATGCTCAAGCACATCGTCGGGCTCCTTCGGCCGGACCGGGGCGAGATCTGGTTCGACGGCATTCGCATCGACACCATGCATGAGAAGGACCTCATGCCCATCCGCCAGCGCGTGGGATTCCTGTTCCAGATGGGCGCGCTCTTCGACTCGCTCACCGTCGGCGAGAACGTCGGCTTCCCGCTTTCCGCCCACACCGACAAGAACCCTGAGGAAATCCGCCGGGTCGTCGCGCATCGCCTCTCGCTGGTCGGCCTCCCGGGGATCGAGCTGAAGATGCCCGGCGAGCTCTCCGGCGGGCAGCGCAAGCGAGTAGCTCTGGCCCGCGCCATCGCGCTCGAGCCGCGGCTCATCCTGTACGACGAGCCAACCACCGGCCTGGACCCCATCCGGTCGGATGTCATCAACGAGCTGATCATCAAGCTTCGCCGCGAGCTGCACTCGGCCAGCATCACCGTCACCCACGACATGAACAGCGCCTTCAAGATCGCCGAGCGCATCGTGATGCTCCACGAGGGCAAGATCGTCTTCGACGGCACGCCCGGGCAGATTCGCACCACGGATCACCCCGTGGTCAAGCGATTCGTCGTGGGCGAGGCCGACGAACGCGAACTGGCCGCCTTGCAGTAGACCCCGCAACTCGACCGGCAGCGCACGTCGCGACTCCCCGTGTTCTTCCGATTCCCTGCCGTGCGCGGTACGCTCTGTGCCCCGAAACAAGGAGGCGCTATGGCTTGGCGTGCAGCTTCGTTCCTCGCAGTCTGTCTGACGGCGGCCGCGGCAACTGATGCCGTCGATCTGCCCAATCCTTCGTTCGAAACCGGCGCCGGTGCGCCAACGGGATGGACACACAGCGGCCCCGGCGGCCGTTGGGTCAGACTGCCGGATGGAACGCGCGCGGTGGCCGTCACTGGCACGGGTGACAACAGCACCTACTGGCGCTCTGAGCCTGCTCCTTTTGAACCGTCGGCCGTCTACCGGCTCCGCTTTTTTGCCCGATCGGAGAGCCAGCAGGGCGGAACGGCCATTACCGGCCCGGCATTCTGCAACCGCGACCTGGGCGTGGTGCCCCAGTCCTGGACCCAATACGACTCGATCTTCGCCACGCCCGCAGCGCCGGCCTCCGCCGAGCCATATCTGCGATTCGGCCAGTGGCACGCCAACGGCGTGATCCTCTATGACGTGGTCTCCCTGCGCCGTGCGGTCCCGGTCTACGCCCGGCGCGGCGACCTGACGCTGGGCGAGGGCGAGCACATTGTCGATGGCCACTATGCCTTTGCCGCCCCCTATCGTGGCCAGTCGCGGAACCAGAGCCGGCCGCTGCTGGCCCACTCGTCCGCCTTCAATACCGACCGCTGGAGCTTCTCGGCCAGGCAACACGTCACCTATCGCCACGAAATCGGCCGGCATCAAATCACCGGCGGCGAAATCCATGTGGCCGTGAACTACCACATCGCCGGCCAACTGTCCGTCGAGGCCAGCGCTGACGGCCAGAAATGGCAGGCGCTGGGCACGATCGACAAGGTTGCCAGCGGGCAATACGCCATCCCGCCAACGCTTCTGCCGGCGCGACAGGTTTACGTCCGCCTGACGGCCAGCCCCGCGCCTGGGCAGTCGAATACAATGCTCCAGGTGAACGACTATGGCTGCGAACTTCAACTCGACGGCGAGCCCGAATCGCTGGTCGGCTCGACCGACTTCGTCGCCGTCGCCGCGACCGATCCGCGCATCGACGTTACCGTGGACGACCTCGGCGCTGGCGGCGACAGCGTCTTCGTGGCGACGGTGAACAACCGCACCGGCCAGCCCATCACCATCACCCCCACGCTGGCGGTGACCAGCCCGCACATATCCGCCGTACACCCGTTTGGCGGCCAGCCGATCACGGTGACCGACCGTCAGGCCGTTCGCGTGCCCTATCAACTCCCCCTGGGCAGCGGAAACTATGAACTCACCCTGACCCTGGGTGGGCAGTCGCCCTACCGCGCAGAGGCCTCGATCCACATCGCCGAACTGCACGACGGCGCCTACGGCCAGCGTCTGCCAGCCCAATCCGACGCGGCCGGGCTCTGGTGGTGCTCGTCGGGTCGGAAGGTCAGCCGGAACCGCCCGATGCCGGCCGCCAACTCCGATGCCATGCTGATCCGCGCTGCCCGCAACGAAGTCGAAGCAGCCCAATTCATCATCCGGCCATCGCGAGACCTCAAGAAATTCACCGCCCGGGCCGAGGCGCTGGTCGGCCCGGATGGCTCGATCATTCCGGCCGAAAATGTGGAGATTCTGCGCGTGCGGTACGTGCTGGTCACCCGGCCGACCGACGAGGTGGGCGTGACGGGCCACTGGCCCGACCCGCTGCCGCCGTTCGACCGCGCCATCGACCTGGAACGCGACGTCAACCAGCCGATCTGGGTGCGCGTCAAGGCGCCCCGCAACGCCAGGCCGGGCATCTATACCGGGGCCATCCAACTCGCGGCCGACGGATACGCCGATCGAGCGCCGATCCGGGTCGAAGTGTATGACTTCGATCTGCCGGACCGGATGACCTGCGTGACCACGTTCGGATTCTCGCCGCAGGAGGTCTGGCGCTACCAGAAGCTTACCGGCGAGGCCGACCGGCGGGCCGTGCTGGCAAAGTACCTGGCCAACTTCAGCGCCCATCACATCGCCCCGTATGACCCCGCGCCGATGGATGCGATCAAGGTCACCTGGCCCGACCGCAAGACACTCGTCCCGGTCTTCGACTTCGCCGCCTGGGACCGCGCCATGGCGCAAGCCGTCGACGAATATCACTTCAACTCGTTCCTGCTCCACGTGCCCGGCATGGGCGGTGGAACATATCACGCCCGCGTCGAGCCGGAGTTGCTGGGGTTCCGCGAGGACAGCCCCGAATACAAGCTGGCCTTCGCCAACTACTGCCGCATCATCGAGCAGCACCTTCGCGGGAAAGGGTGGCTGGATGAGGCGTACGTGTACTGGTTCGATGAGCCCGATCCGAAGGATTACGCCTTCGTGAGCAACGGCTTCCACAAGCTGAAGGAAGCCGCGCCGGGGATCAATCGCATGCTCACCGAACAGGTTGAGGATGGCCTGATCGGCGGGCCCAACATCTGGTGCCCGGTCTCATTTGAGTACCGGCACGACAAAGCCGAACAGCGTCGCAAGGCAGGCGAGCGGTTCTGGTGGTACGTCTGCACCGGGCCAAAGGCCCCCTACTGCACGCTGTTTATCGACCACCCGGCGACCGAGCTGCGGGTCTGGTTGTGGCAGACCTGGCAGCGGAAGATCGAGGGCATCCTGGTCTGGCAGACCAACTACTGGACCAGCAACACCGCTTACCCCGATCGGGCCCGGCCGCAGAACCCGTACGAAGACCCGATGGGCTGGACCAGCGGCTATGGGACGCCGACCGGCACCAAAGCGCCCTGGGGCAACGGCGATGGGCGGTTCATCTATCCGCCCGAGGCGGCGGCCGACGGCAACCCGCCGGGGCCGGTATTGGACGGCCCGGTGGACAGCATCCGGTGGGAGATGCTGCGGGATGGGGTGGAGGATTATGAGTACATGGTCATCCTGAAGCGGCTCCTGGAGGAGAAAGGTTCATCTCTGCCGGCCGGGCAGCGAGAGGCGATGGACAAGCTCCTTGAAGTGCCTGCACAACTCACCAGCGACATGACGACATTCACGCGGGACCCTGGGGTGATCGACGCCCGCCGGGATGAGATCGCCAGGGCCATCGTGTCGCTCCGGAGGAAGTGATTGGCGATCACTCGGTGACGATGCGGATTGGCCGGATGTCGAACTTGGGACATTGGCCGAGGAAGCGCGCGGGGTTGTTGTGGAAGATCTCCAGGCATTCCTGCTCGGTGTGGTTGCGGCGTTTGAACTCCTGGATGCATTCCATGAGGGTGAAGGGGCTGCTGGGCCCCCAATCGGCCGATGAGTTTACGAGGATTCGCTGCGGGCCGTAGCGTTCGAGGATATCGACGGCGCGGCGCATGGACATCTTGGTCATGGGATAGAGCGTAAGTCCCGCCCAATAGCCGGCTTCGAGCACGGGACGGATGGTGTGTTCTTCGACGTGGTCGATCCAGACGCGATGCGGGGGGAAGTTGACCTCGCGGAGCAGTTCAAGGGTCAGTCGCGTGCCTTTGACCTTGTCGGCCAGGTGCGGGGTGTGAATCAGGATGAGCTGGTTGTGGCGGAGAGCGATATCGAGCTGTTCGCGGAAGATGGTGAGTTCGTTCTTGGTGTTCTTATTGAGGCCGATCTCGCCGACGCCGACGACGGTGGGCTTGCTGAAGAACTCGGGCATCTGCGCGAGGACTTCGCGGCTGAGGGAGAGGTTGTCGGCCTCCTTGGGGTTCATGGCGACCCAGCAGAAGTGCCGGATGCCGTACTGGGCAGCGCGGGTGGGCTCGAATTCGCTGATCTGGCGGAAGTAATCGATGAACGTGCCGGGGTAGTGGCGGTCGAAGCCGGCCCAGAAGGCGGGTTCGGCCACGGCGACAACGCCGGACATGGCCATGCGCTCGTAATCCTCGGTGGTGCGGGCAATTGCGTGGTAATGGGGCTGGATGATGTACATGGGGGTCTCCGGGGGTTGAGGTTAGAGTTCGGGGCCGGCGTAGTGGCGCAGGAGCCTTTCGGCACGATCGGGTGTGGGCGAGGGGGAGGCGAGGGTTTTGATGGCGTCGGACAGGTGGCGGACAGTGGCATTATCGCTGGATGAACAGCCGCTGCGGGCGGCGGCCTCGTCGAGGCGGTCGAGGACGGCCGCGAGTTCGAGGATGAGGTAACGGGCCTGCAGGAACTCGGCTTGGACGGTCTGATTGAAGTTCAACATATGTACAACCTCTTTGGGGACAGGCACATCATAACAAGGCAGGAGAGCCGATGAAGGCATGGCTCAGGGGAGCCTGGCCGGAGAACGCGGGCGGGGGTGGGTTGCGGTGAAAATGGGAAGTGGGACATTTCGGGACATTTTGGGACATTGATACGTTTTAAGTCATTTATCAACAGATATTTAAGCGATTTGCGCCGATTTGGTTGGTCTTCCGGGGTGGTGGGTGGGCTGAGTTGGGGGATTCGGTGAGGGCGACGCGGGGTGGTGCAAATGATGCAGGGTAGGTGGAGGAGCAGCGCGGTGCGTGTTGCGTGGGGAGAGGATGGGCACCGAAAGAGCATTGGGTTGGGGCGATATAAATTCGTGAAAGAGCGGTTTCCGGGCCTGGCCTGAAGGGGCGGGCCGCTGTTGTCTGGGGTATTATACGGCGGCGTTAGGCATTTGTTCAAGTGGCCGACGGATTTTTATAGAGGTTTTTCCGGGGGGCGGAGGGGAGGAGGGCAGATCGGGAGTCATTACCGCCCCCTGTCCCCGCCGGTCGCCCCGGTTGGCGATAAGTAGGGTCCGCGCGGCGGGCATGGAGCGGCATGATTCGCGGGGGAGCCATTATCGCTCGCCGTGCGGACGTTCTTGTGTTGGCACGCACCGCTACGCCTACTGGAGGGTTGAGGCACGCGGATGAGCGTTGGGCGAACGTACGAACTTTGCGCGCCATGTGCACCCGGGTATTGCGCTATCCACCGCGCTGTTCCATACTTGCGTGACTTGCCCTACCGGCGCGACGCGCGCCAGATCGGAACGCAAGCATGGAACAGACACAGTGGACGATCGTTCGTCGGAACATCCGCCAGGTCACTCGCTCCCATGGACGGCTCAAACGCGCCCGATACAGCGACTTTCTGATCGCCTGCTTGTACTTCTGGGCGGTGCTGCACGATCGGCCCATGACCTGGGCCCTGGACCGCAGCCATTACGACCGAATGTTCCGCCCACGCAAGCTTCCCTCCATCTCGCAACTCAACCGCCGCATCGCCTCGGATCGGTTCCAGCGTCTCCTGCAACGCCTGCACGAGCGTCTGGCCAGCGACGGCAGTATCCCCATCTTCTGCGTTATGCCGCTCAACGCGCATGAGATGCCCGTTGCCCGGCAGATGCTCGCGGCCTTCCCGCACGAGCTGCTTGGCACGCTGGTGTTCGCTGATGGCAACTACGACGCCCACGTGCTGCACAAGCAGGTGGCTCGGCGTGGCGGTTTCTTGATCACCAACCCGCGTGGGAACGCCGCGGCGTGGGCGGGTGCATCCACGTCTGGCGAAGATGGAGTCATGGCCGGGCCACATGGGTTATTCTGAGGGTCCAGGCGTACTTGCAGGGGAGCTGGTCGGGGTTTAGCTGGGGCATGGTGATGGTCAGGTTTTTGCCGTCGAAGGCGCAGGGGAGGGAGGCGTCGAGGCCGAGGAGCAGGGCTGTCGGGTCGCCGCCGGCGAGCTGGACATCCTTGAGGGTGAAGGTTTTGCCGGGCCAGACGGGGAGGATGGCGTAGAGGATGCCGTCGTTGGTGGTGAAGAAGGCCTCCTTGCGGGCCTGGTTATCGACGGGCTTGTTGCCGACGAGTTTCATGATGTCGTACTTGACCTTGTACTCGCCGAAGGCCTGCCGGGGGATCTGGCCGGCGGTCCACTGGCAGGTGCGCTTGCCCCAGGTGGAAGTGCCGTAGATGGCCTGGCCGTTGACCTTGAGCCACTGGCCCATTTCGTTCAGGCGGTCCTGCATGATGACGGGGATTCGGCCATCGGCGGTGGGGCCGATGTCGAGCAGGAGGTTGCCGCCGCGGCTGACGAGGTCGGCGAACATCCAGACGAGTTCCTGGCCGGTGCGGTAGTCTTCGAGGCGTTCGGTGCGGCTGTAGCCATAGGAATAGGCCATGCCGCGGTTTTCCTCCCAGGGGTGGGTGGCATCGGGCAAGCCAGCGCCGTATTCGGTGGTGAAATAGCCGCCGTTTTTGTGGCGGCAGTCTTTGCCCCAGCGGTCGTTGACGATGACATCATCCTTGCAGGGCGATTCGTTGTAGAGCCAGGCGAGGAGCTGTTCACTTTTCCAGTCTTTGGAGGGCATATCCCATTCGCCGTCGGAGAAGATGATGGAGGGTTTGTAGCGGGTGACGACATCCTTGAACTGGGGGATCATGTGCTGGTCGACGTAGGCCTTGCGGTCTTTGAGCCAGATGGGGTTGTACCATTCGTAGAGGGAGTAGTAGAAGCCCATCTTGAGGCCGGCCTTGCGGACGGAATCGGTCAGGTCGCCGAGGAGGTCGCGTTTGGGGCCGATATCGACGGAGTTCCAGGGGCGGTTCCAGGCCTTGTTGGCCTCGGCGCTGGGCCAGATGCAGAAGCCATCGTGGTGCTTGCTGGTGCTGGCGACGTATTTGGCGCCGGAGTCGAGGAAGACCTTGGCCCAATGGTCGGGATCGAAAAGCTCGGCCTTGAACAAGGGGGCGAGATCCATGTAGTCGAAGTCGGGGCCGTAGTTCTTGTTGTGGAAGGCGCGCCAGGGGTTGTTGGGGGCCTTGTTGGAGATGCGGTTCCAGTACCATTCGGAGTATTCGCCACGGACGGACCAGGCGGGGACGGAGTAGACGCCCCAGTGGATGAAGATGCCGAACTTGGCGTCGGTGAACCACTTTGGGGCGGGCCGGCTGTTGAGCGATTGCCAGTTGGGCTGATACTGGGCGAATGCGGGGGCGGCGGCGACGAGGAGCAACAGAGCGAAGGCGAGTTTCTTCATGATGGATTCCTGTCGAGGGACGGGGTCGATTATAACGCGGGGGTCGGGGGAGTCAAATAGAGCGGGAGGTGGTCCGGATTGGGGGCGAGGGCGGCGGCGGGAGCTTATCGGCAGAGGCGGATCAGGGCGGCAGCGGAGGCGAGGACGATCAGCAGAGCGCTCATGCAGCCGGACTTGCGCTCGAGGCGCTGTTTGTTGGATTCAGGAATGATGGCATCCCTGCGGGCGTCGACGGCCTGCTTGGCCTCGGCCAAGCCGACGCCGGTAGCTGTGCGATAGAGCTTGATGGCCTGGATCGTCCGATCAGCGTGGATTTCGGTGTCGATCGGCTGCCACTGTTCGGGGGTGAGTTCGGCTGGCATGAACAGGATGATAATGGCTCGCCCGCAGCATTGCGAGGTTTGGAGGTGGCGGAGATTACAGAGCGAGGTCCGATAATCCGGGGCGGGCGCGGGGGATGTTGCGTTGGCGGCCGAGATTGGCAGAATCAGTCTGCTTATGCACGAGGCGGGCAAGAAATGGGCGATGTTTGCGCTGCGGTGGGGCATAGCCGTGGCGGGCATCTGGTGGGTCGTGTCGAACATGTCGTGGCGCGACCACATCTGGGTGTTGGATGAGCGGAACCTGCCGCGGCGGGCGGTTCTGGCCGAACCGGCGGTGGAGACAGCGCCCAATTTCGTTCTGGATGAGGTGGACCTGAAGACGGGGCACAACCGGGTTGTGTTTCGGCAGCAGGTGATCAATCGGCCGGACAAGGCCGTGTGGCTGACGATCGAGACGGGGGAAGGGTCGGCATCGCGGCAATTGGTGGGGCTGGACCTGAATGAACAGCTCAGCCGGGTGAACCGCCTGCTGGTCAGTGATGGCGAGCGCGGCGAGTGGGTGGCGCCGGAGCGGGTGGTGGGCGGATACACGCTTCGGGTGCCGCACCCTCGGCTGGAGGTGGGCGTATCGACGCTGTTGAAGCTGGCCGACCCGGGCGGGCTGGCGGCGGCGGTGGCGATTTTCCCGATCGTGTTCGTCATCACGGCGATCCGGTGGAACATGCTGCTGCGGGCGATGGATATCGCGTTGAGACTCGGGCGCACGTTCGTGCTGGAGATGGTGGGAGCGTTCTACAGCACGTTCATGCTGGGCTCGACCGGGGGCGATGTGCTGCGGGCGTATTACGCGAGCCGGCACACCACGCACCGCACGCGGGCGGTGCTGTCGGTGCTGGTGGATCGGGCGATCGGTTTGATGGCGCTGGTGATCCTGGGTGGGGTGACGGCGGCGGGGTTGTATTTTCTGGCCGATTCACCCAAGGGCTCGGCCGCCCGAGCCTGCGGGCAGATCGCTCTGGGGGCAGCGGCGATGGTGGTGGGAGCGGCGGCGGGCATTTTCGTGCTGACGCATCCCGGCGTGCGGCGGGCGCTGGGGGTGGACTTCATCCTGAACCGCCTGCCGCTGCAGAAGCATGTGCAGCTCGTGGTCGAGGGGATGCGGATGTACAGGCAACGGCCGGCGCTGATGGTGTCGTGCCTGGTGATGACGTTCCCGGTGCATCTGATCGTGGTGACGTCGGCTGCGCTGGCCGGCACCGCATTTGGGTTGCCGCTGCCGCCGGCCTATTACTACGCGATTGTGCCGGTGATCGTGCTGGCGGGGGCGGTGCCCATCTCGCCGCAGGGGGTGGGCGTGATGGAGTTCTTCGCGATCCTGCTGACGCGGCAGTACGGGACGACGGTGAGCCAGGCATTTGCGCTGACGATGTCGATCCGGCTGGTGCAGATGCTGTGGAACCTGACGGGAGGGCTGTTCGTTTTCCGGGGCGGATACCACGCGCCCACGGCGACGGAGCAGCGGGAGCTGGAGACCGACGACGAGGCGGCGATTTCGCCGGCGTGATCAGAACCTGGGCTCCCAGCCTTTGCGATACTCGCGGCCCCAGAGTTTCATGGCGTCGGCATCGTTGGCGATGGTCTTGGTGGCCGGGTCGAAGTGGATCGTCCGGCCGGTGCGATAGGCGATGTTGGCCAGGTGGCAGAGGAGGGTGCTCTTGTATCCTTCCTCGATCTCGGCGGCGAGCCTGGTCGAGCCGCGAATGGCCTCGACGAATTTCTTGAGGTGCCCATCGTTGCCGCCGGGGGCGGAGCCCTTGTCGATCTCCTTGCCCTTGAGGTCGCAGATGGAGTAACCGCCGCCGCGGATGAACATGGAGCCTTTTTCGCCATAGAACGCCACCTCGGCGGGGGGATCGCCGGGGGTGGCGCCGGTCCAGCTTCGGCCCTCCCAGGTGATGGTCAGGCCGCCGAAATCCATGCAGATGGTGTTGGTGTCGGGAGTCTCCTGGTCATCGTCGGGGTAGCGGTATTTGCCGCCGGCGGACGTGACGCGAGTCGGGTAATCGACGCCGCAGCCCCAGCGGGCGACATCGATCATATGGACGGCGTTGTTGCCGCTTTCGCTGGTGCCCCAGTGCCAGAACCAGTGCCAGTTGTAGTGGACGATGTTGTCCTGGTAGTTGCGCTCGGGAGCGGGGCCCTGCCAGAGGTTCCAGTCGAGCCAGGATGGCACGGCGGCCCTTTTGCCGTTGCCGATCGAGGGGCGGTTGGCGAAGTAGTAGCACTTGGCCAGGAGCACCCGGCCGATCGCACCACCGCGGACCTTCTGGATGCCCTCGACGATGCCCGGCCAGCTCCTCCGCTGGGTGCCGAGCTGGACGCGGCGGTCGTGCTTGCGGGCGGCCTGCACCATCCACTCGCCCTCCCGGGCATTATGGCTGGCGGGTTTTTCGACGTAGACGTGTTTGCCGGCGGCGCAGGCCATGATGGTGGCCGGGCCGTGCCAGTGATCGGGCGCGGCGATGACCAGGGCGTCAACGGACTTGTCGTCGAGGATTCTGCGGAAGTCGCGAATGGGCTGGGCGGACCTGGCGGCGACCTTGCCGACGCTGGCGGCGGCGTTGGCGGCGGCGCGCTCATCCACATCGCAGACATAGGCAACCTCGACGCCCGGGATGGCCGCGAAGCCACGGGCGAGCTCTGCGCCGCGGCCATCGCCGCCCGCGCTGTTGCGGCTGGTGCCCATGCAGCCGATGACAAGCCTGTCATTGGCCCCGGCAGCGCGCAGCCAGGGTGAAGAGGCGAGGGCAGCCGCCGCGATGCCGCCCTTGATGAAGCTTCGCCGGGTCGTGAGAGCCTGTTTCATTGTCCGATTCCTCGATAGAAATGATTCACTCGAGCTTTGGCCCATCGATGCGCTGGCCGCGCTGCTGGCGGCGCTGGTCTTCGTGGTCGAAAGTGCCGTAGAACAGGGCGTTGGTGTCCATCCAGGTGGCGAGGCGCTCGATGTCCTCAGCGCTGAGGCGGATGTCGTAGTGGCCGGCCAGCAGGAGCTTCATGGCGCTGCTGCCGCGGGCGCCGAACCGGCCGGGGTGGGAGAGCGATTCGAGGTTGGTGTCGTTGGAGAAGGGGACGCGCTGGACGAGCGCGTTATATGAGGCGGTGTAGTGTCCTTCGGGCTCGCCGCCGAGGTTGATGTTGCCGCTGGGCTCGGCGGCGTTGTGGCAGGTGACGCAGTGCCGGTCGAGCACGCCCTGGACGAGAAGGGGGTAGCTGAAGGGTTTGGAGCCGTCGGGGCCGGGCTGGATTGCGGATGCGTCGCGGTTCAGCGCCAGCGGCCGCGTATTGGACCGGGGGGAATCATCGCGGGGCTCGTGGCAGCCGATGCACGTGGCGTTTTCACCCGGCTGGAGGTAGGTGGCGCTGCGCATGATCTGCACGGCCTGGCCATGTTCATCAAGGGCCTGAAACAGCAGGGGCACGCGCGCCGGCGCGGCGAAATGGGCCGAGCCATCGGCCTCGACGGGCACAGTGCCCAGCACCTGCTTGCCGGGGGAGCCGGCGGCGGCGCCGACGGGCGGATTGTCCTTGCCCTGGGTGGACTTCGGCAGCACCTGCACGATCCGCAGCCGCCGGACCGAGCCTGGCGGGATCGGCGGATCGCTCGCGTAGATGTCCTGGAGCACGAAGACGCCTTGGGGCGTGGCCGGCTCGTTCAGCAGGGAAGGCAGCGTTGGCGGCGTCGGGCGCGCCCGCAGGGGAATGGGCCAGAGGCTGCTGATGCGCTCATCGCGGTGCAGGAGCTCCTTGTTGCCGAAGCGATCGACGAGGTAGAGCCCGAACATGGCGGCCGCGTTGGCGTGGGGCTCGCCCACGAGCGGGTCGAAGCTGTAGGCGGCGAGGAAATAGCTCTCTGAAAGCGGCCAGGGCGTGCGGTAGCAGTGGCCGGGCCAGCGCTGCTGCTCGGCGGAGTTGGCCGGCTTGGCGTCGGGCGCGGGGAAATGCCACTGGCCGGACACGGCGTATTCGCTTTCGGGGAATGGTGTGTCGGGGGTGAGCCGAGTGAGCGGCGCCAGGCCATCCTGGCCCTTGCTGGTGTCAACCAGGACGATGGAGCCGGCCGTCATGGCGTGGTGGGCGGCGGCGGTGGCCATGATCCGGCTCGATCCGGGCACGGGCTGCGGTTCCCACAGGCCGACGGGGTTTTTGGTGTAGTTGCCGTAGTAGGCGGCGGGCGAAGTGCCGTCGGGGCGGGTGGTCCAGAGGTGCTCGCCGAAGACGGCGTGGCGATCGACGTAATCCCACCGGGTGTAGATGATCCGGCCATCGTGCATGACGGCGGGGTCCCACTCCTGCGTCTCGTGGTAGCTCAGCAGGCGCACGCCCGAGCCGTCGGCGTTCATCGCGGCCAGGGTGTACACCGGGCAGCCGGGGCTGCCGCAGCGGTGATATCCGCCTCGGCGCGTGGAGATGAAGATGATCCGCCCGTCGGGCAGATAGCGGGGGGAGAAGTCATCGTATGGGCCATCGATGAGCTGTTTCAGGCCCGAGCCGTCGGCCGCCATCTCATAGATGTGATAGAACCGGGCATGCTTCTGCTTGGGATCGGTCGCGCAGTAGGAGAAGAGGATGCGCCTGGCATCATAAGACAGCTCCAGCGTCTGGAAGCTGCCTTCGGGCAGGGAGCGGGGCGTCAGGTCGCGCGGTGTTAATGATTCGCCCGGGCGGTCGAGGATGAAGATGCCCCCGCCCGGGCGGGCGTACCGCCCGTACACCTGCGTGAGCTGATGGCTGAAAGACCCGGGCGCCTGCTTGATGAAGAGGATTGGCCCGACGCCGGTGAGCGGATTGGCGAAATTGATCCGCCGGCGAAGCCAGTGCGTGTCGTGCCAGAGCGCCTGCCACTGCCGTTCATCGGCCGATGTTGCGGAATAGTCGCGCCAGCGCCGCCAGGCGGCTTCCCACTGGGCATCAAGCCCGCGCAGGTCCACTCTGGTCGACTTCAAGTCGGCGATCAGCGCATCGCCCCGGTGGAGCATAAGCTGGATGGCGGCGGCATAGGTCGAGGGGTTGCGGGCTGTGCCGATGCCATCCTGCCTGCGCCAGTCGGCTTCGACGGCGCTGCGGAATCCGGCATCCTCGGCCAGCGCCCCGATCGCCGGGATCAACAGCACGCCAATCGCGCATAGTCGCCACATCGCGCCTCCCACTGGTCGGGGCGCATGATAACACGGGCGGCGCGCCAAGTCGTCCGGAAAGCTTGACAAAACCGCGGGCTGGTTTACCGTCGCCGCAGTCCCTTCGAGGAAACAACGCATGAAAACCCAAATTGCTCTGATGGCTGTTGCGGCGGTCTCGTTGATGGCGATGTATGGTTGCGCAGAGTTGGGCCTGACGCTTGAGGGTCCGCAGGAGACGTCCATTGCCGACCTGCGGTGCGAGTACCTCGTTGATCCGTTGGGGATCGACACCGCACAGCCCCGTCTGAGCTGGAAAGTGAACGCCCGCCGCGGCGCACGTGGCCAGGGACAGACCGCATATCAGGTGCTGGTCGCCAGCAGCCCTGAAAAGCTGGCCCCCGCCACAGCCGACCTTTGGGATTCAGGCAAGGTGCAGTCGGACGCGTCCATTCATGTTGTCTATGGCGGCAAGGCGCTGGAATCGCGGACCGCGTGCTGGTGGAAAGTGCGCCTGTGGGATGAAAACGGCGCTGCGACCGCCTGGAGCAAGCCCGCCAAGTGGTCCATGGGTCTGCTCAAACCGGGCGACTGGACGGCCAAGTGGATCGGCCTGGATGAAGTCCAGGCGGCCGGTCAGCAGGTCGGCGACCTGGCCAAGGCGCACTGGATCTGGTTTCCCGAGGGCAGGCCCGAGCAGTCAGCGCCCGTGGGCAACCGGCATTTCCGCCGGACGATCTCCATTCCGCAGGGCCGCGTCATCCGGAAGGCCACATGCCAGCTCACGGCCGACAATTCCTTTGAGTTGTCCATCAACGGCAAGAGCGTTGGCACGGGCAGCAACTTCACCCAGCTTGGCGTGTTCGACATCGCATCGAATCTGAGAACGGGCAACAACATCATCTCCGTGGCCGCCGGCAATGTCGGCGATGCTCCAAACCCCGCCGGGCTGATCGGCATGATCCGGATCGAGTTCGCCCAGGGCGCGCCGATGGTCATCCTGACGGACAAGTCCTGGCAGGTGGCCGAGAGGCCGAACGCCCAGGCGTGGGCCACCGCCCAGGAGCTTGGGCTTTACGGCATCGGCCCGTGGGGCAACATCAGCGTCGACGACCGCACCCGCCTGGCCGCCCGCATGCTCCGCCGCCAGTTCGCGGTGGATGGAACCGTGCGCCGGGCGACCGCTTATGTGTGTGGGCTCGGGCTTTTCGAGATGCACCTGAACGGCCGGAAGATCGGCGATCACGTGCTTTCGCCCGGCCTGACCGAATACGACAAGCGCTCGTTCTATGTCACGTTCGACGTAACCGGGCAGATCAGGAATGGCGACAACGCCGTTGGCGTGTGGCTGGGCAACGGCCGCTACTTCGCCCCGCGCAGCAAGGTGCCGACGGCCACACGGACGTTCGGCTATCCCAAGCTTCTGCTCCAGATGGAGATCGAGTACGCGGACGGCCGGATGCAGCGCATCGTCAGCGACGGCTCCTGGAAGCTGACAACGCATGGACCGATCCTGGCCAACAACGAGTACGACGGCGAGGAATACGATGCCCGGCTCGAGATGCCCGGCTGGGCGCAGTCCGGGTTTGATGACTCGAAATGGCAGGCGGCGCAGCTTGTCAGGGCGGCATCGCCGGTGCTTTCAGCGCAGATGATGGAGCCCATCCGCGTCATTGAGACGATCAAGCCGGTGAAGATCACCGAGCCGCAGCCGGGGATGTTCATCTTCGACATGGGCCAGAACATGGTCGGCTGGTGCCGGCTGAACGTCAGCGGGCCGAAGGGCTCGCAGGTGACGCTGCGCCACGCCGAGGTCCTCAAGCCCGATGGCACGCTCTATCTGGACAACATCCGCTCGGCCAACGTGACCGACATCTATACGCTCAAGGGCGATGGCCAGGAAGTCTGGGAGCCGCGCTTCACCTATCATGGCTTCCGGTTTGTCGAGATGCGCGGATATCCGGGCAAGCCGACGCTGGAGTCGATCGAGGGCCGGGTGGTGCACGATGACGTCAAGCCGGCCGGGCAGTTTGCGTGCTCGAACGATCTGCTGAATCAGATTCATCGCAACATCGTCTGGGGCGTGCGGGGCAATTATCGAAGCTTCCCGACGGACTGCCCGCAGCGCGATGAGCGTCAGGCGTGGCTGGGCGACCGCTCGGCCGAATCCCGCGGCGAGACTTACCTGCACGATGTCGCCGCCCTGTATGCGAAGTGGATGCAGGACATCGAGGATGCACAGAAGGACAACGGCAGCATTCCCGATGTGGCGCCATCCTACTGGCCGCTCTATAACGATGATGTGACCTGGCCCAGCAGCTACATCATCATTCCCGGGGCCATCCTTGACCAATACGGAGACACCGAGCTCATCGCCAGGCGCTATGCCACGATGAAGAAGTGGATCAACCACATGCGCCAATACATCAAGGATGACCTGATGCCCAAGGACACCTACGGCGACTGGTGCGTGCCGCCGGAGAATCCCAAGCTCATCCATTCCAACGACCCGGCCCGCAAGACCAGCGGCCAGTTGCTCGCAACCGCCTACTTCTATCACGACCTGAAGCTGATGGCGCGCTATGCGACGATCCTGGGCAAGGCCGACGATGCCCGGCAGTTCGACACGCTTGCCGAGCGCATGAAGGCCGCCTTCAACAGGCGATATCTCAAGCCCGAGCTTGGCCAGTACGACAACGGCTCGCAGACATCGTGCGTGCTGCCGCTGGCGTTCGACATGGTGCCGCCACGGCACAAGCAGGCGGTGTTCAACCACCTGATCAAGAAGATCACCGAAGAGAGCAGGAACCACATCGGCACCGGCCTGATCGGCGGGCAGTGGCTGATGCGCGTCCTGTCGGACAACGGCCGGGCCGACCTGGCGTACACCATCGCCGGGCAGAAGACCTACCCGAGCTGGGGCTACATGATCTCGAAGGGCGCCACCACGATCTGGGAACTGTGGAACGGCGATACGGCAGATCCCGCCATGAACTCGGGCAACCACGTGATGCTCGTGGGCGACCTGGGCATCTGGATGCATGAGTACATCGCCGGCATTCGCCCCGACCCCGCGACGCCGGGCTTCAAGCGCATCATTATTCGGCCGTATCCAGTCGGCGACCTGACGTCGGCGCAGGCGACGCACCGTTCGCCCTACGGGCAGATCAGCAGCGCCTGGGGCGTCGAGGGCGATCGGTTCGCGCTGAACGTGACGATTCCGCCGAATACAAAGGCGCTGGTTGAAATCCCGACAACCAAACCCGACAGCGTCACCGAATCGGGCAAGCCGGCTGGCCAGGCTTCCGGCGTGAAGTTCATCGAGGCCAAGGACGGCCGGGCGATTTATCAGGTTGGCTCAGGCAAGTACAGCTTCGCGGCCCCTCGCTGATGTTGCGTTTGAACGGACGCGGAGGCACGGAGATGAATCTCCGTGCCTCCGCGTCTTTCCGTGGTCACATTTCTTATCGCAACTTGGCCAGTTCGGCCTCGGCCTCGGCCAGTTGATCCCGCGTCTGCTGGACCAGGTGCGGGGGGGCCTTTTCGGCGTAGGCTTTGTTCGCCAGGCGGCCCTTCAGGGCCTTGATCTGATTCGTCAGCTCTTCCTGGCGCTTGTCGCTGCGCTGCTTTTCGGCGTTGGCATCCACCAGGCCCTCGATGTAGACTTCGCACCCGGCCGCCATGGTTCGCGCGGCGTTGGCCGGGGCGGGCAGGTCGGCCTGCGCCTGCATGATCTGGCACAGCGCCAACAGCTCGATCACGCCCTTGTTGGCGTTGATCTGCCGCGAGGCATCGCCGGGGGCCGAGATGGACACCGTCACGGTCTTCTTCTGGTCCACCTTGTACTCATTCCGCACGTTGCGGATGCCGCCGATCAGATCCTGGAGCTTGCCGAAGACGAACTCAGCGCCTTCGCTGGTCAGGTCGTCGTTGTAAACCGGCCATTGCGAGAGGATCAGGCGCTGGTGGATGGCCGGCTCGATCCGGCCCGGGATGCCGCGCTGCGGGCGCACCTCGTTCAGCTTCCACCAGATGGTCTCGGTGATGAACGGGATCATCGGGTGCATCAGCCGCAGCGACACATCGATGCACGTGGCCAGAATGTTGGCCACCTGGCCGCTGCGCTCCGCATCCTTCATCTCCGGCTTGATCGCCTCGATGTACCAGTCGCACAGGTCTCGCCAGAAAAAGTCATAGCAGACTCGCGCGTACTGGTCGAAACGGTAGTTGGCGATCGCCTCGTCGGCCTCTTTCACCGTGCGCATCAGGCGGGAGAGAATCCAGCGATCGACGATCGACCACTTGGCCTCATCCACCGGCTCGGCCGGGATGCTGGCCAGGTTCTGCAAGGCAAACCGCACCGCGTTCCAGATTTTGTTGCAGAAATTCCGGCCGATGTCGAACTTCTCGCTGGTGTTCTTGCCGTTGGGCAACTTCTTGACCGGCAGGCGGGCATCCTGCGTCTCGGTGGCCATGGTCGTCAGGGTAAAACGCATGGCATCCGCGCCGTGGGTCTCGATGATCTCCACCGGATCCACGCCGTTGCCCTTGGACTTGCTCATCCGCTCGCCCTTGCCATCAAGGATCGTCGGGTTGATGGCGACGTGGTAGAACGGAATGGCCGGTGCAGCAGTGGCATGGGCAGCTTGCCCATGATCTGGATTCACGGGCGAGCCGCCCGTGCCACTGTGTTGCAGATGTGCCTTGAAAGCGGGGTGGTCCTGCATGTTGTACAGGCCGGTCATGACCATACGGGCAACCCACAGGGTGATGATGTCCCGGCCGGTGAGCAGGACGCTGGTGGGATACCACTTGCGCAATTCCGGCGTATCCTCCGGCCAGCCGAGGGTGCTGTGAGGCCAGAGGGCGGAGGAGAACCAGGTGTCGAGGACGTCGGGGTCTTGGATGAAGCCTTCTCGCTCAAGCCATTCCATCAACTCCTTGTCATCCTCTTTGCGCACGCAAACAAAATGAGCCAAGATGTTGTCGTCCTGCGGAATGCCCCGAATGTCAGCGAGCATCGGCGAGCGGTAATTGATGGCAACACGACCTTGGCTTTCCCACTTCCTCAACTGCAAGACCAAATCAAGGGATCGGTACTTGTCGTGAGGATACGTCCACACCGGTATCCGATGTCCCCACCAAAGCTGCCGCGAGATCGGCCAATCGCGCTTCTCGCCGAGCCATGCCAGATACTGCTGCGCATGCCGCTCGGGGAAGAACTTGATCGTGCCATTGCGGACCACTTCCAGCGCTGGCTCGGCCAGGGGGGCCATCTTCACGAACCACTGGTCGCTCAGGTACGGCTCGATGGGCGTCTTGCTGCGGTCGGAGTGGCCAACCTGGGTTTCGTAGGGCTCTTCCTTCTCCAGCAGGCCCGAGCCTTTCAGGTCATCCACCACCTTGCGTCGGGCGACATCGCGCTTCAGGCCGGCATACTTGCCGCCGGCCTCGTTGATCTTGCCTTCAGGCGTGAGAATGTTCAGGATGTCGATCTCGTCGGCCTGGCCCTTGTGGCGCTGCCAGACGGCGTAGTCGTTGGGGTCGTGGGCGGGGGTCACCTTCACGCAGCCGGTGCCGAACTTCGGATCGACCAGGATGGCATCGCCGATGATCGGGATGAGCCGATCCACCAGCGGCAGCCGCACCTTCTTGCCGATGGCCCAGTTCCACCGCCACCGCCGTATCCCCCAGCATCGTCTCCGGCCGGGTGGTCGCGACGACCATATACGTGGCACGGGCAGCTTGCCCGTGGTCAGGGGCCTCAGACACGGGCTGGTAGCCCGTGCCACCTGACTCCTCATCCACAATCGGATACCGGATATGCCACAACGACGTCTTCACCATCTCATGGTAAATCTCATCATCCGACACCGAGGTCTGGAGGAAGATATCCCAGTTCACCAGCCGCTTGCCGCGGTAGATCAACCCATCCTTGAACAGCTTGAAGAACGTCTCGCGCACCGCCCGGGCGCACATTTCATCGAGCGTGAAGCGCGTGCGGTCCCAGTCGCACGAGCAGCCCATGCGCTTGAGTTGTTCGATGATCCGGTCGCCGTATTGCTGTTTCCACTGCCAGATGCGCTCGACCAGGCCTTCGCGGCCGACATCGTGGCGGGTCTTGTTTTCCTTCTCCTTGAGCTGTTTTTCCACCACCGCCTGCGTGGCGATGCCGGC
>CAZMXI010000090.1:0-19895 GCA_964570205.1 uncultured Tepidisphaeraceae bacterium | reverse complement strand
AGATGGCGTGCTGCCTCAATGAATTAACCGTTGCCCGGAAGATTGGGCACGCCCACTCGGGGTGGCGACGGGGGCGAGCTCCTTCCGGCGTGACGGAAGTGAAGGCTCGTGGTACAAATGCCCCCATATGAACATCCGAGGGCATGACGTCGCCGTTTGCAGTTGGTCATTGCGGCCGGAGAACATGAACGACCTGGTCGCCAGGGTCCGCCAGATCGGACTCGAACACGTTCAACTGGCGCTGGGGCCCATTCTGCTGCTGGATGAGAAACAAAAAGCTCGCGAGCTGGCGGTCTTGCGCGACAGCGGCATAAAGGTCACCGCAGGCATGATCGCTTTTCCCGGAGAAGACTATTCGACCATCCCGCTGATCAGGGATACGGGCGGTTTCGTGCCCGAGCGCGACTGGCCGGACCGCAAACAGTCCACGATCCTCGCGGGGCGACTGGCGGTGGAACTAGGCCTGAAACAGGTATCGGCCCACATCGGTTTCGTGCCGCCCAGCAACCAGGAGAGCTACGGGACGATGGTGACCCGCGTGCGAGAGGTCGCCACCGGCCTGGCCGATCTGGGCGTTGAGCTGCTGATGGAGACAGGCCAGGAGCGCGCCGCCGAACTGCTGCAGTTCATCAACGATCTGGCGTGCCGAACCGTTCACGTGAATTTTGACCCGGCCAACATGGTCCTCTATGGCGCGGGCGATCCGATCGATGCGGTGCATGTGTTGGGGCGGCACATCGCTCATGTCCACGTGAAAGATGCGGTCCTTTCGGACCAACCAGGCGTAAACTGGGGAACTGAAGTCCCGTTTGGCGCCGGGCAGGTTGGGGTCAACGAGCTCCTCGCCGCCCTGAAGGCCGTCGGATACGCCGGGCCGCTCGCCGTCGAACGCGAGGCCGGAAACGATCGCATCGGCGATGTCCAGATCGCCATCGACGCTCTTCGGGCGGCCGGGGTTTGAAGCGCAGGCTGGTTGAGCCTGGCCCTTCGCGTGCGAATGGTTGCGGGAATGCCGTGACGTTTTCTTCTCCGGGCCCGCACAATCAGGCCTAGAGTTGGATTGTGTCAATGGATTGCCGATGACTCCAAACAGCACCATGGTCCTGCGAATGGGTACGCGCGGCAGCATGCTGGCCAAGATACAGAGTGGCATGGTGGCGGCGGAGATGGAAAAGCGCCATCCGGGTTTGGAAGTCCAGACGGTGATCTACAAGACCAGCGGCGATCAGATCGCGGATCGGCCGCTCCACGATGCCGGCGGCAAGGGTTTGTTTGTTAAGGAGTTGGAGCGGGCGCTGCTGAATGGCGACATCGACTTCGCCGTGCACAGCTTCAAGGATGTGCCGGTGACGATGCCGCTCGTAGACCAGGATGAGCTGCTGGTCGCGGCGGTGCCGCCGCGGGAAGACCCTCGCGATGTGATAGTAAGTGATAAGTGCCAACATATAAACGACTTGTCGCAAGGCGCAACCGTCGGCACCGGCAGCCTCAGGCGGCGATGTCAGTTGTTGTCTTTGCGACCTGATTTGAACGTTCTCGGCATTCGCGGCAACATCGACACCCGCCTCCGCAGGCAGAGAGAGGGCGTGGTTGAAGCCGTTGTGCTGGCGATGGCGGGGCTGCGCCGGGCCGGCCTGTTTGACTCGGCCGTCATGACCGCTCTGCCCACCGACCAACTGTTACCAGCGGCCGGACAAGGCGCCCTTTCGATACAGTGCCGCAGACGTGATGAAAAGACGATTGGTTTGTTGAAATTATTGCATGATGAGCGGACAGCGCTTATGGTTTCGCTCGAGCGGGAAGTTGTGCGCAGGCTAGAGGGAGATTGTTCTTCGCCGATTGCCGCTCTGGCAACGCTCATGCATAATCGGGTGCGCTTGGAGGTGGCCGTGGGGCGCAAAGGTGGGGAATTGCCCGTGTTGCGGGCAGGGACTGAGGCCGAGCCCGAGGCCGCGGCGGCAGCCGTCGATCAAGTGCTTAGGGAGCTTGATCGTCAGCATGTTGGAGTGCACTTGCATGGCTGAGAGCCGCGAATGGTCAGGTCGGGCAATGGTCAAGGGGCCGATTCCTGTGAATTGGCGGCAACGCCGCACTTTGCTGTTGACCCCGCAATATGCGTTCCACTAAGATAATGCCGGGGCTGCGGTTAGGGAGTCCTGTGGAAGGCCAGCACACCCGAATTCTGGTACTTTCAAGTCAGTCGGCTGCCACCTTGCAGCTCGTCACGTGCCTCCGCCCCATTGCGGAGGTTGTGGAAATTGCCTCGATTGATGAAGCGATCGAGTTGCTGCGGCATCAGAGTTTCGATGCCATCTTCTCCGATGCTTGCGACTTCCTGCCGCTGGAGCGTGCGCTGGTCTCACAGCAGGCCAGTCTGCTCCTGAACACCCTGGGAGAGGGTGTCTGCATCGTTTCGGGCGAAGGCCAGTGCAACTGGATGAACAAGAAGATGCAGGCGTGGCCGGCCAGGGTCCATGAAAAGATCCGCCGCACCTGCCAGGAGGCCTTCGACCTGTTCACGAAACAGGTATCGCCTCAGCAGCCCGATGCCCCCTCCTCTCCCCGCTCCAAGCGGTATTCACTTAACACCGATGACCAGCAGTACTTAGAGCTTATCGCCTCCCCGGTCATCAGCCCGGCGGGGCAGGTAGTGCAGATTGCCGCCGTCGTTTGGGATGCCACCAGCACGCGTCGTCTTCAACAGAAGATCGATGCCATTGACGGCGCCGGCCGAGAGCTGGTCCGCCTGGAAGGCGAAGCCGTCAGCAAGCTGAATGTTGCCCAGCGACTGAAGCTTCTGGAAGAGAAGATCATCAAGTACACCCGTGACTTGATGCACTTCGATCATTTTGCCATCCGCGTGCTGGATCGCAAGACAAACCGACTTGAACTGGTGATCTCGGTGGGGCTGCCGCCCGAGGCGCGGGATATCGAGCTTCATGCCAGCGGCGAGGGGAACGGCATCAGCGGCTATGTCGCCGCGACCGGCCGATCCTATATCTGCCCCGATGTGGAGCGAGACCCGCGGTATGTTCTGGGGCTCGACCACGCCAAGAGCAGCCTGACGGTTCCGCTTCGGCTGCATGACAAGGTCATCGGCATCTTCAACATCGAGAGCCGCCAGCGGGCGGCGTTCAACGAGGATGACCGGCAGTTCGCCGAGATATTCGGGCGGTATGTGGCCATTGCCCTGAACATCCTGAACCTGCTGGTCGAGGAGCGCGTCAGCACGAGCCACAAAGTGGCCGACGATGTCTGCTCGGAGGCGGCAGGGCCGCTGAATGACATCATCCTTGACGCAACACGTCTCAGGGAGGACTTCATCGGCAACGATGAGCTGAGAAGACAGTTACAGCAGATCGTTGACAATGCGTCGCTGATTCGCCAGTGCTTGCGGCAGGTGGCGGAAGGTCCAAACACCGTGCTGGGGGCCGCCGACGCCAAAGGAGCCGACGATCCGGTGATCGGCGCTGCGAGGATCCTCATCGCTGACGATGAGCCAAACATCCGTTCGACCATCAGTGATGTGCTTCGCAAGTACAAGGCCGAGGTGACTGTCGCCAGTTCGGGCACGGATGCCATCAACCAGATCGCGGAGCAGGAGTTCGACCTGGTCGTCAGCGACATCAAGATGCCCGACAAGACGGGATACGATGTGTTTGCGGCCGCGCGAAAGCGGTCGGCCACTCTCCCGGTCATCCTGATGACGGGTTTCGGCTACGACCCGAACCACACCATTGTGCGCGCGAGCCAGGAGGGGCTTCAGGCGGTATTGTTCAAACCGTTCAAGGTGGATCAGCTCTTGACTGAAGTTCGCAAGGCCCTTCAACTTCGCCAACAACAGCCCGCCGGTTAGAGGTCGATTCCATCCGATGATAAATCCAGTTGAATCCGCATCTTGCGGGGATTTCTTGTTGCGCGATGGCGGCTGGATGAAGGCTTGAGAGCGCGCAAAAGAAAGAAAGGTCCGGATGGTCCGGACCTTTCTGTAAGTCATTGTATATGCGGATCTTATTTGCGCCGACGGGCCAAGAGACCAAGAGCGCCAACACCCAGGAGGGTCAGGGTGGCGGGTTCGGGAACCGGGGTATGGGTAAGGGTGATGCCGCTCACTTCAACATCGCCAGCCTCCACCGGAATGGCGGAGTCAAGGAAGTAAAGGAAGGAGTCGACTTGGAACGTGATCTCGGCGTTGCCATCAAACTGGCCGACTTCACGAACTTGGAACGTGAACTTGCCAATGTTGAACTGAACGCCCAGCGGCTCATCAATGGTGCCGACGACATCGGCTTCGGACTCGGCCACAACACCGGCCGGATTGAAGAAGCCGATCGTGTTGTCGCCGCTCGCGCCCGTGGCGAGGTCGTTATCGCCGTCACCGTCAATGTCAAAATTGAACTGATCGAGACCGGCGAAGTACCACTTGGCCGTTCCGACCTGTTTCTTCTTCTTGCCGATGGGGCCAACCGACTCGCCATTCGGAAGCATGTCGATCATCATGCCACCGGTCGAGCTCTTGACCTTGCCGCCGACCAGGTTGAGCATTTCGTCGAGAGGATCTTCGTTGGGGCCGGCCGCTTCAACGATCCGCGCCCAGATGTCCACGTTGAAGGCGGCGCCAACGTTGGCAGGATCATCCATGTTCACAACCTTGGCATCCGCCGCGTTTGTGATCTGGAGATCAATGACCAGTTTTGCCTCGCTTGTGCTGGCCAGACCAGCCAGGAGAACTCCGCCGCATGCTGCAATCAAGCTTTTCCGCATAAGTGACACTCACTTTCCCTCAACACCGGCGAGACAATCCCGTCCGGCTGGCCTCCAAATTGGCCTAAAGACATGGAACCAATAATAGCCCAACCAGTTCACAGACTTCTAAGAACCACTAGCCTTCCTCAATATAGCACGGATCGGCCGCTTGTCCAGAAAAATCGGACGATTTGCCCTACAGGCGTGCCCGATGACAACTCTCGGCACAATGGATGTTTAAATCTCTCGCCATCTTCCCAGGATACTCCAGTTTCTCAAGCGGATATGCTTTCCTATTTTGACTCCTTTCGGCGTTCTCCGGCTTGCCCAGACTGACATCGCCGCGATCTGACTATGGTATCTTGGTCTAAACACCATTGACAAACGGATGGACCGCGATGTGCGGCCTTATGGCCGCGGCATCGCCACTGCGTGGGCGGGCCGGATCGACCTGGTGATGGCGGCGCAAGCCGCGCGGCTTGCCGCGCGCTGGCGGGTCGGATAGCTTGGTTCTCTCGGAAGATGTCCAAGTGCAGATGGGCAGACGTGCGGAGCAGGCCATGACGCCGTGGAAACTTTTTGCAGTTGCGATTGCTGGATTGGTGCTGGTCGCCTGTGGCAGTACGGAACCCAAGACGGTGGGCTTGAGCGCCCAGTCGTTTCAGGGCCGGCAGTCCACGGGATACACGCCGCCGGGCGGGATCGATGCCGCCTGCGTGGATGAGATGCCCGACGCGCTGCGGGTTGCCGAAGCGCCGGCGCAGGAGCCCGGCATTCGTGCGGAGGTGACCGTGCCCGCGTCGCCGTCACCCCGCATCGAGCCGGCGGCAGCAGGGCCGGCCGATGCAACGAAGCCGGTTGCGCAGGCGACGACCCGACCGGCGAGCGCCTCTCTGGCGAGCGGCACGTGGATGATCGTGGGGACTCTGGCCGCCGAGGCCAACGGGCAGCCGATTTATGCCGATCGTGTGCTGGCCAAGCTGGACAACGTTCTATCAAGCAAGGCAGGCGAACTGAACGCGAACGAGTTCCGTCGCTTCGCGGCGGAAATGGTCAAGGCGAAGGTGGAGGAGGAGATACGCGACGAACTGGAAATCGCGGCCGCCGAGCGGAACACCAGCGAAGAGGACAAGCAACTGGCGTCGGGGCTGACGACCCAGTGGCGGCAGAAGGAGATCACCAAGGCGGGCGGCTCCCTGGCGGTGGCGCGGCGGCTCTGGCGCGAGCGGGAGAACGTGGATTTTGACGAGCGAGTGAAGGAACAATACCGGCGGTATCTGGTGATTCTGTACTACCAGAAGTATGTGTGGAACCGGGTGCAGATCTCGGCCGACGACATGCGGCGGTTCTACGAGCGGAATCTGGGGGACATGTTCACGGAGAAGTCGGCGATCCGGTTCCGGGTGATCATGGTCAGCGCGGCGAACACCGGTTCGCGCGAGTTGGCGCTGGACAAGGCCCGCGCGATCCACGAGAAGGCGAAGCGTGGCGAGGATTTTGCCCGCCTGGCGATGGCCCAGAACGATGACAAGACGCTGGCCCGGAACAAGGGTTTCATGGACATGGTGGAGCAGAAGCAGGATGACGGGTCGTTGGTCAAGTCGCCGAGGTGGTATGAGCGGGGCTCCCTGGCCTTTGCCAAGCTTGAGGAGGTGCTGTTCGACCTGAACGAGAAGGAGTTGACGGATATTCTCGAAAACGAGGCGGATGGCACTTTCTACATTGCCCGGCTGGAGGAAAAGCAGTCTGGTCGCGTGAGGATGTTTGAGGAGGAGCTTGTTCAGCAGAGAATCGCGGACATCATGAAGGCCGAGCAGCGGCAAGCGCTGCGAAAGAAGGAGCAGCAGAGGCTCCTGAGCGCGGCGGTGGTTCGGGATGACCAGAAGCTGATCGAGACGGCGATCGAGATGGCGATGCAGAAGTACGTGGGCATGACCAGCCGCGGACAGTAGACGCGAGCCGCGACGGTCCAGGGGGGCTCACAGCGATATGCCCTTGATTCGGGCGGTGATCCGCTGGGCGAGTTCGACGGCGGCGAGCCCATCCTGGGCGCTGACGACCGGAGGTCGCCCGCCGGTGACGGCGGCGACGAACGCATCGAGCTGGGCGCGGAGCGGCTCTACGTCGTCGATGGGCAATTCTTCGATTTTGACCAGATCCTTGTAGTTGAGCTGGGACAGGTCGGCGATCTCGCCTTGCTTGATGCGGGCCACGGCATCGCGGATGGCATCGAGATTCCCGCCGCGATGGGCCACGATGCCATATCGTTTCTGATAGTCGATAGACACATAGGCGTCGGGGCTGAAGACGCGCAGCCGTCGCTCGGTTTTCATGGCCAGACGCGAGGCGGTGAGATTGGCGACGCAGCCGTTGGCGAAGGTGACGCGGGCGTTGCAGATGTCCTCGACATCGCCGATGACACTCACGCCGACGGCATCGAAGCGCTCGACGGGCGAGTTGGCCAGGTTCAGCACGATGTCGATGTCGTGGATCATCATGTCCAGCACCACCCCGACGTCGATGGAACGGAAGGTCATCGGGCTGATGCGGGTCACGTCAATGAATCCGGGCTTGATCTTCAGCCGGTCCATGGCGCGGACGGCGGGATTGAACCGCTCGATATGCCCAACCTGGACCAGCGCTCGACCCTTTTCGGCCGCCTCAATGATGCGCCGGCCGTCATCAACATCCTTGGCGAGGGGTTTCTCAATCAGGCAGGCGATGCCTCGCGCCAGGAGGACCTCGGCGATGGTCGCGTGGCGCACGGTGGGAACGGCGATCGTGGCTGCGGCGATATCGGGCAGAAGCTCTTCGATCGAGGCGCAGGGTCGGCCGCCATACTCGGCGGCGGTGGCGGCGGCCGCCTCGGCATTGACGTCGTACACGCCGACGAGCCGCACGTTGTGCATCTGCGAATAGACGCGGGCATGGAGGCGACCCATGCGGCCGCAGCCGATGACGGCGACAGGAAGGGGACCGGATGACGATGTCGGGGTTGCAGTGGGCATAGGGGATCCAGAAACGCCGGTGAATCATGCCTGGCCATTGCGGCCGGGCTGCTTTTCGTTGCGACGGCCCTCGAGGTATCGGCCGTGGCGGCCCAGATTGCGCTGTCGCAGGAAATCGACCAGCCGGCGGACATGGCGGTTGAGTCCGTTGCAGGTGTCGAACTGAGCCAGGGCCACGGCGAAGGGTTTCTCGCGATAGAACAACTCGCGGGCCGCGCCTTCGAGGGCGTCGATGTCTTCGGCGGTGAATTGTCCCGATCGTTCGAGCCCGATGCGGTTCAGGCCGCGCACGACATCCGCGCCATCGATTTTGACGAACGGCGGCACATCGTGGTGGATGCGGGAATAGCCGCAGAGGAACGCGAATTCGCCGATGGTGACGAAATGGTGGATGCCGACGCCGCCGGCCATGTTCACGCAATCGCCGACGATCACGTGGCCCGCCAGCATGCAGTTGTTGGCGATGACGCAGTTGTTGCCGAGCTGCACGTCGTGGCCCAGGTGCGCGTTCACCATGAGCATGTTGCTGTTGCCGACGCGGGTGACGCCGCCGCCTTTTTCGGTGCCCAGATGAAGGGTGACGGCCTCGCGGAACAGATTGTCGTTGCCGACTTCCAGGTGGGTTGGCGCCCCGCGGAACTTCTTGTCCTGCGGGGCGGCCCCGATGACGGTGTTGGGGAAAAAGACGTTGTTCGCGCCGATGGTCGTGTGCCCGATGACCGTCACGTTGTTCATCAGCTTGCAGCCGGGGCCGATCCGGACGTCCGGACCGATGATGCAAAACGGTCCGACCTCGACATCGGCGGCCAGTTCGGCCTTGGGATCAACGACGGCATGAGGGTGAATGTTCATGGCTTGGTTTCACATGGGCTCGGCGTCAACAAGCATGAACTTGATGTCCGCCTCAGCGGCGAGCTTATCTCCAACATAGGCTTTGCACCGGACATGCCCGGTGCGACTCTTGACGCGCACGGCGATGGCTTCGAGGACCAGTTGATCTCCCGGGACGACCGGATGACGCATTTTCACCTTGTCCATGCTCAGCATCATGGCGACTTTGCCCGTGTGTTCCAGCTTGGTGGACAGGAGAATGCCGCCGAGTTGTGCCAGCGCCTCGACAATCAGCACCCCCGGCATGATCGGCGTGCCGGGATAATGTCCCTGGAAGAAGACGTCATTGAACGTGACGTTCTTGATCCCGACGGCCTTCTGGTCGCCGACCATTTCCAGCACTCGATCCACCAACAGCATGGGGTAGCGATGGGGGAGGATGCGCTGGATGCGGCGAATGTCATACACGGCGTCGCGGGCCAGCATGGACTCGCGGTCGGCGGTTCGGGCCTGCTCAAGCAGCTTGCGAACGAGCATGTGATTCAGCTCGTGCCCGGACTTGTGGGCGACGATGCGGCCGCGAATCGGCCGGCCGGCAAGATAGAGGTCCCCGATCAGATCGAGGATCTTGTGCCGGACGCACTCGTTGTCGAACCGGAAGGCGTTCTCAATGGGACCATCGGGCGAAATAACCAACAAATCTTTTGTTGACAGATGTTTACCGAGGCCTCGGGACTGAAGTTCGCGCGCCTCCTGCTCGAAGACAAAGGTTCGGGCGGGCGCAATTTCGGTGGCAAAGTCACCATCGCCCAGACGGAAAGCGTAGGTTTGCCTTCCCACGGGTAGCGAAGCCTCGAAATCGTAAATGATTTCCAGACAATCGGTTGGGCCCGGCAGGGCCGCCAGCGTGGAATCGCCCGAGGTGACCTGGATCGGCTTTTTGACAATCAGCGGCTCCAGTGCGGCATCCTGTTCCTCGATGCCCACCTCGCCGATGCCCTGGACGAAGGGCTGCGAGGAACCATCGGTGGCAGGTATCTCGCCGGACAGGCCGCCGCTTACCTTCACGATCGCATTATGGATGCCCATCCCGGAGAGGGCGGCCAGGCAGTGTTCAACCGTCTCGACCGTGAGCGTGCCATTGCGCAAGACCGTGTGGCGAGGACGTTTAAGGACGTTTTGAACCAGGGCGGGAATGCGGGCGGCGTAATCGCCTTGTTCCCGGACAAAGATCACGCCCGAATCCGGTCCGGATGGGCAGAAAGTCAGCTTGGCTCGTTCGCCCGTGAACAGGCCCGGGCCGTCGAAGCTGACCTCGCGCGAGATTGTCTTCTGACGTTCGCTCATGTCCTGCGGCTGCGCACCGGCGATTGGGCATGTGTGGATCAGGATGCCCTGAAGCGCAAGCAACGATTATATCGAATGCCTGGACGCGTGGTAGGGGAAGGGAATTCGCGTCGGCCGCGCCTTGAAGGGCGGAGAGGGCCTGCTTGCTCTGCGGTCAAGGGGCACTATCCTGTATGCCCGGTTAACTCAAGGAAGAAAGGTCCAATCCGTGGCATTGAAGATTCCCCTCTCGCGTGTTCACCAGAGCGAATTGATCGATCGCCGGATTCTGGAGGTGGTGAAGGGCGGTCATTACATTCTCGGGCCGGAATCCAAGGCGTTTGAGAAGGAACTGGCTGCCTATTTCGGCGTGAAACACGTGGTTCTGAGCTCGTCCTGGACGGCGGCGGTGCATCTGCTGCACCTGGCCCAGGGGCTCAAGCCGGGCGATGAGATTCTGGTGCCGTCGTTGACGGCGTTCCCGAGCATCGAGCCGATGATCCACGTTGGGGCAAGACCAGTCTTCTGCGACATCGATGACACGTACACGATCTGCCCCGAGGATGCGAAGAAGCGGATCACCAAGCGCACGGTGGGTATACTGCCGGTTCATCTGTACGGCCGAAGCGCTGATATGGATGCAATGCGCAAGTTGGCGCAGGATCATGGGCTGTGGATCATCGAGGATTGCGCCCAGTCGCACGGGGCCAAGTGGCGGGGACAGCGCGTGGGCGGCCTGACGGAGCACGCGGCCTTCAGCTTCTATCCGTCCAAGAACCTGACGGTCTACGGCGATGGCGGGGCGATCGCGACATGCGACGATGAGGTTGCGCGGAAGGTGACGATGCTGCGGAACCACGGCCGGAAGGACAAGTACCTGCATGAGAAGGTGGGGTTCAATCTGCGGTTCAACGAAATCCAGGCGGCCGTCGGGCGGGAGCAGCTCAAGGTGCTCGATGAACTGAATGCCGGGCGGCGGCGGGCGGCGGCGTGGTATCGTCGGGAACTGGCCGGTGTGAAGGGCGTCGTGCTTCCGCCGGAGGATCAGGATGGGCAGACCGAGAGCGTATACCACATGTTCGTCATCCGCCTGGACAGCCATGATGTACGTGACGGTCTGGCGAAGCACCTTAAGGAGAGGGGCATCGAGACCGGCGTGCATTACCCGGTTCCCAACCACCAACAGCCGGCAATTGAGGAGATTTACGGGAAGCTCCCAACTCTTGCTCGGACAGAAGATTACGTCAAGCGAATTCTCAGCCTGCCGATGTTCCCATCGCTCAGTGAGCCCGAGCTGAAGGCGGTCTGTGGCGAGATCAGGCAGTATCTGGTCAGGTAGGAGCGAATCGCGGGATGGACAATGTTGCACCAGCCATGGCGGATGCCCCGACGTTGGATGGCCGGATCCCGACAGCCCATGACTGCGCCGGTCGCCGGCCTTGGCGGCGTTTGGTGCTGCTGTGCGCTGGGTTGATCGGTGCGGCGGCGGCGGTCTGGTGTGCGCCGGTGCGGTCGTGGCTGGAGGATGTGGATAGCATCCGACACTGGGTCGCCTCGATGGGGATCTGGGGGTATCCCGCCTGCATCCTAATCATGGCGACGCTGGTGGGGTGCGGCGTGCCGAGGCTGATCTTCTGCGCTGTTGCAGGGATGCTGTTCCGCTTCTGGTTGGGGCTGCTGCTGATCCAGAGCGGTACGATGCTGGGGTATTACGGGGCGTTTCTATTCGTGCGGTGGGGCGGTCGCGATTGGGTGCTGCACCGGTGGCCGCAACTGCGAAAATGGGCCGACCTGATGCGCCAGCAGGGTGTCATGGGGGTGATTCTGTTGCGGCAGTTGCCCATCCACGGATCGCTGATCAACCTGTGTCTGGGGCTGTCGAGGGTGAAGCACCGGCAGTTCCTCATCGGAACGCTGATCGGCTCGATTCCGGAGGCCATTCCCGTGACGCTGGCGGGGGCGGGGCTGATGAAGGCGTCATTGGCGGGCAGCATCTGGTATCTGACGCTGGCCCTGGCGGCATGCGGCATTCTCTGGATCGGCTGCGGCTACGCAGCGCACTATGTTCAGCGCCGATCGGCCGCCTCATCGCTTGCGGTGGAGGTTGCATCCGTCGCCGGGGCTGCGGAGACTGGGCGTGCTGTATGATGCAGCCTTCGATCCAGCCTGAGGCGGTGCGGGCGGGGCTTGCGCGCCCTTCGAGGATCGGCTTTGGGCTTGCTACCGCGACGGTTGTCTTCTCGGCCCTTGTGCTCTACCTGGTGGGAAGCTGGTCGGTGAGCCTGTGGGACCGGGATGAGCCTTGGTATGCCCAAACATCGCGGCAGATGGTGCAGAGCGGCGACTGGGTGGTGCCGCATTTCCTGGACACCCCGCGTCACGCCAAGCCAATCTTCATTTACTGGTGCCAGGCCGCGAGCATGATGCTCGTGGGCCAGAACGAGCTGGGCGCCAGGCTGCCGTCGGCGGTGGCGATGACAACGACGCTCATTCTGCTGGCCATCGCGCTGCGGCGCGTCATTGGCCCGAGGCGGGCCATGTACGCGGTGCTGGTTTTCGCAACCAGCGCGATGGTGATCGTGTCGGCCAAGATGTGCCTGACCGACAGCGTGATGCTGCTGTGGATCACGGGGGGGATGGTGTGCCTGTTTGGCCTATACAGGCAACGTGCGAACCGGGAGAGGCACAGGGGGCTGGCAGCGCTGTTCTGGGTGTTCGTGGGGCTGGCGGGATTGACCAAGGGGCCGTTCCCGGTGGTGACCTTCGTGGCGACGCTGGTCATGCTGGCGGCGCTGGATGTCGGGCGCAACTGGGGGTCGGCCGGGGCATGGGGCCGGGCGATCGGCTGGTGGAGAAGGCTTCGGCCGATCATGGGCATCGGCATCGTCGTGGCCATTGTCACGCCCTGGCTGGTGATGGCGTTTCTGCGCAACCGCCAGTTTGTCATCAACATGTTCATGGAGCCGGTGAATCATGCCGGCACGGATCAGGGTGGCGGGCAGGTGCCATCGCTGGCATCCATGCACGCGGTCATGATCTGGGTGACCTTTTTTCCGTGGAGCCTGTTCCTGCCGGTGGCGCTGGCGTATGGCTGGCGGCATCGCAAGTCGGCGGTCGTGCGGTTTGCGCTGGCGAGCGTGCTGGGAACCTGGCTTTTTGCCGAGTCGATGACCACGAAGCTGCCGCATTACATGCTGCCGGCGTATGCGGGGCTTGCGATCATGGCCGGCTGCGCGGTTGCCGGCTGGCGAGGCGTCGGCAAAGGCACGCGCGCGCTGGTGATCATCTGGGCGACAGCGGGGTTGGGCCTTTCGCTGATTCCGTGGTTCTCCGCCGTTCATTTCGAAATCCCGAAGCTTGCGGCGGCCGCATTCACTTGCGGGGGAATTGCCTATGTGGTCTTCGTTCTGGCCCTGATCTGGTGGGAGAGGATCAGGTTGGCGGCGTTTGCGATGGGCGGCGGCATGATCGTGTTGATCGGCATCGCCTATGGCCTTTATCTGCCCGAGGCGCATTTCCTGCGCATTCCGCATCAGGTTGGCGGCCGATTGCAGGAACTCGGGGCGACGGAGAGCGGGCAGGTGGTCATGACCGGTTATGTGGAGCCCAGCCTGGCGTTTTACCAGGGCGGGACCATTCGCCAGCGGGATGACGGCTGGCTTGCCGCCAGCGATGCGCAGGACTGGCCGAGGTGGATCGTCGTTGACGCCGATCTGTTGGATGGCTTACCAGCGCAGAAGCGGGAGATGCTGGAGGAAATTGCCGCCTACCGCGGCTTCAACTACAACGTGCCCATGAAAGTGGTGACGGTGAAAATCATGCGCCGTCGCAGCGAGTGATCGATCCGTTGGAATTACCTGTTATGACGCAACCGACCTTGAGCATCTGTGTTCCGGTGTACAACGAAGAGCAGAGCCTCCCATTGCTGCACGAGGCGATCGCGAAGGTGGTCGATCCCCTGGGAATCGACGTGGAGATCATCCTGGTGGATGATGGAAGCAAGGACAATTCGTGGCAGGTGATCGAGTCGCTCGTTCAGAAGGACCCGCGCGTGCGCGGGGTGAAGTTCCAGTTCAACTGCGGCGAAACGGCGGCATCGGATGCGGGCCTGCGGGCCGCCCGGGGCAGGTATGTCATGACCATGGATGCCGACCTGCAGAACGATCCGGCCGACATCCCGGCATTCCTGAAGGCATTGGAGCAACCGGGCATCGATTGTGTCTGCGGCACGCGTGTGGCGACGCGCTCAAAGGGCGACAACTTCGTACGGGTTGCATCGAGCCGCATCGCCAACTGGGTGCGGAACAAGCTGTCGGATGAGAACATCACCGATGCCGGCTGCACCTATCGCGCCTTCAAGCGCGAATGCGTGGACAAGCTCAAACTGTATCGCGGCCTGCACCGGTTCATCCCGACGCTGCTGAAGATGGAAGGCTATCGCGTCGTCGAGATCCCGGTCGGCAACAGCCCCCGCCTGCACGGCGAGAGCAAGTACGGCGTATGGAACCGGCTGTTCAAGAGCTTCCGCGATCTGCTGGCGATCCGCTGGATGAAGAGCCGCATTCTCGGTTACCAGGTTGCGGCCGAGCTGGATCGAACGCAGGAGCGGCCGCTGGCCGGCAGCGCGTGCTGCCGGTAAGGATGGCCCGTGAGCGATGAGCCTGTCCAACTTCCCGACTCGCAACCTGCGCCCGGCGAGGCGCAAACCCTTCCACTCTGGCGGCCAAGCCTGTTCTGGCCAATCCTCTGGTTTACGCTGGCGGCGGTCGCGGCCAAGGCCGCCATGCTGGGCGTGCCGGCCCTGCGAATTCCCGCCTATCGCTGGCCCTTTGTCATCGAACTGATCACGATCGCCCAGGCGGATGTGCTGTTCGGGCTGCTGGCGGGGGCGGCCGGGTGGGGGCTGCTTTGGGTAACGCAGGACTTGCCGGGGCTGAGGCGGCTTGTTCATCGCGTCCTGCTGGCCGCGGCGATGGCCGGCGTGGCGGTTTCCATCATCAACATCGCCGTCTTCGACTACTGCCGCGCGCCGCTGGCGTATGCCATGCTGGATATCGGCGGAATCGGCTGGCTGTGGTATGTCGTTTCCGGCGGCGTGTTTCTCCTGGCTGTCGTTGCGGCGGCGGGGTACCTCCTTGCGGTCTGGGCGTCGCAGCGCTGGCTGCCGATCGGTGGTCGCCGAGGCCTCATCCTTTGGGGTGTTGCCCTGGTGCTGGCGGTGGCTGTGATCGCCGCGGGCCAGTGGCGGTTGCGCAGCGACTGGCGGCCGTGGTACGACAACCCGCGCATCGCCACGAGCCCGCACTGGCAGTTCATCCGCTCCTGCATTGTTGAGCTCACTGGCCACGGCGGCGCGCTGTGCTTTGGCGCTGCCGATCCGGAGACGGCGAAGTCGCTTCTCCCGGCCGGCCAACGCGATGGCCGGGGCGAGCCCACCCCGGGCCTCGGGCGCGGGCCGAAAAACGTGATCCTGATCGTCCTGGAATCGGTGCCGACGCGCTACATGAGCCTGTATGGGTCGAAATACGCCACGACGCCGCATCTTCAGGCTGAGGCGGAGCACTGCCTGGTGTTCCCGAACATCTACTCGCCGTTCACGAACTCGGGTAATGCCATGGTGGCGATGCTGATGAGCCGCCAGGCGCCGTTGACCTGGCGCGAGCAGATGCTGGAGCGGCCGGATCTGCCCGGTAACGCCGTCAGCGATGTCCTGAAGGGAGGGAGATACCGCACCGCGCTGGTCTCATCGCAGATCTTCGCCCATGCCAATGGGCTGGAGTTCCTCAAGCGCCATGGCTTCGATACGCTGTGGGATTACGACGATTCAGATTCCCCTCGCTCGGCGTGGTGGGGGGTGGATGATGGGTGCATGGTCGATATGACGCTGAAGTGGATCGACCAAGGCCCGGCCGACCGGCCTTTCCTCATCTTCTGCTGGAACCAGGGGACGCATTATCCATGGGATCCCGCTCCGGGGCAGGCAGACATCGACTTTGTGAAGGATTACGGCCGGGGCCAGATCGATGAGCAGCTCAATCGCTACCTGAACAACCTGCACTTCGCCGATCGCCAGCTTGGCCGGCTGTTTGATGAACTGCGGCGGCGGAAGCTGGATGACAAGACGCTGGTGGTCATCACCGGCGACCATGGCGCATCGTTTTACGAGCATCACGACAGCTTCGACCACAGCGGCAACGTGTACCAGGAGGACATCAACGTGCCGCTGATTCTCTGGAGCCCAGTGCTGTTCCAGGATGCGGAGCGGCCGGCCGTCGTGGGGGGGCTGGTCGATGTCTCGCCCACCATCTTCGACCTGCTGGGGCTGCAACTGGATTCGGGCTGGCGGGGCCACAGCCTGCTGAGCCCGAAGCACCCGAATCGTGCGTTCGTCTATGGCTGTCGGAATGACTACCTGCTGGGCATGCGCGAAAGGAACTTCAAGTACATCGCCAACACGACGGCGTCGCGGGATGAGCTGTATGACCTGTCGGTCGACCCGACCGAGCAGACCAACATTGCCGAGAAGCACCGAAAGCAGTGCCTGGTTTTCAGGAAGCGCGTGGCGGCGTGGGTGCAGGCGAATTGGTAGAGAAGGTTGGGCACGAATCAGCCGCCGAATAGGGCTTCAATGTCGCGAGCGCCATGCAAGACCCGGACGACATGGATACCATTTTCGAGGGGTCGATAGAATATCAGGTGCTTCTCAAAGCCGCTGATGGACCAGGAACGAATGTCACTGAGCGATGGTCGTGAGAATTCCCGCAGGTGTCCCATACGGGGCATTTACGCTAGTTTTCGGAGTTCACGCTCAAATGCCATGAGAAAGCGAACCGCGGCATCGAGGTTATCGCGAACGATGTAGTCCGCGAGCTCGTCGACATCGCGGCGTGCGTCTGGCGTCCAGGAGATGCGATGTTTCATGGCCGAGGGCGGGACTGATGTCTTTCGATCAGACGTTTGCGCATATCCTCCCAGTCTTGATCGGTGATCTCCTTCGGTGGTCCGCTGTTGAGACCGTGGATCAGCTTCTGTTCCAGCATCTCCTGGGCTCTCAGGCGCAAGTCCTCCCGGACCAATGCTTCGATGTACTCGCTGGGGCTGCGATAGCCCGTCTTCGTAGCGTGTTCATCCAGCAATTGCTTGAGTTCGTCAGGTAACGAAATGCTCATTGTGGTCATGATCCACCACTTCCATCTTACCTTCGGTTCATAGTGACGTCTGCCCGGCCCTTTCCGATTTGCCCACCGGGCTACCCGGGCCTTTGATGCTGAGCATCCGCTCCAGCGCCACCGTCGCCCATTTTCGCGTGGCGGCATCCACCTGGATCTGGTTGACCACCTTCCCCGCGACCAGGTTCTCGATCGCCCAGCACAGGTGCGGCAGGTCGATGCGGTACATCGTGGTGCACAGGCACTGGCACTCGCTCAGGACGATGATCTTCTGCTCCGGGTGCTGTCTGGCCAGGCGGTTGATCAGGTGAACCTCGGTGCCGATGGCCCACTGGCTGCCGGGCGGGGCGGCCTCTACCTGCTTGACGATATAGGCAGTGCTGCCGGACTGGTCGGCCTTCTGCACGACCTCCCACCGGCACTCGGGGTGGACGATCACCTTCATCTGCGGGTACTTGGCCCGCACTTCATCCACGTGTTCCGGCCGGAAAAGCTGATGGACCGAGCAGTGGCCCTTCCACAGCACAAGGTCGGCGTCGCGAAGCGTCTGTGCCGAGTTGCCGCCCATGTCTTCCCGAGGGTCCCACAATGCCATTCGATCCAGCGGGTAACCCATCGCATAGGCTGTGTTTCGTCCCAGGTGCTGATCGGGGAAGAACAGAATCTTCACCTTTCCTCCTGAGCCCTGAACCCCGGCCTCCGGATCCTTAAGGGCCCATTCCATGACGTTCCGGCAGTTGGAACTGGTGCAGACTGCGCCGCCATGCTCGCCCACGAACGCCTTGATGGCCGCGGAACTGTTCATGTACGTAATCGGCACGATCCGCTGGCCGGGGCAGGTTTCCTCAAGCTGCGCCCAGCATTCGAGCGTCTGATCGAGGTTGGCCATGTCGGCCATCGAGCACCCCGCGCCCAGGTCCGGCAGGATGACTTTCACCCCCTCGGCCGTCAGGATATCCGCACTCTCGGCCATGAAATGCACGCCGCAGAAAATGACGAACTGGGCATCCTTCTGCTCGGCGGCCCGGCGGGAAAGCTCGAAGCTGTCGCCAACAAAATCCGAGAATTCGATGATCGGATCCTGTTGATAATGGTGCCCCAGGATCACCACCCGCCTGCCTAGGGCGTCCTTGGCGGTTTCGATGCGTAAGCGCAACTCCTGTTCCGATAACTTATTGTAGATTGAAGGCAACGGCTTCTGCCACGTCAGGGCCATACATACCTCTCCATCTGGTCCGGATAGTCATTGTACCCATAAACCGGCGCAGGGTGGGTGGAAAACCAATTCTCGCTAACGACCATGGCCTGCTTCACATTTTGAGATGTCCATATGACTGGTTGTCTGCAAGTCTTCCGCTCACCAGAATTAACGAATACTTGACGAACGAGCCGACATACGTATTCTAATGTCACGGTCTAACCAGCCGTACGGCACGCGCTCAGGTTCAAAAATCCCCGTTTCTGGGGAAGGAGATTCTCTCATGCGATGGTTTGAGGTGAAGGCTGCCCTGGCGGCGGCGGTGATGGCATGTTTTGGCTCGTCAGCGTGGGCTGGGACCGCGGCGGATGCGGGCCAGCAGTCGCTGAGCCTTGAGCCGGCCCCCAAGTATCTGGCCGAGGCCGCTCCCGATCGCACGCCCCTGATGGAGCTGCTGGGAACGGTGGGCCTGGCCCAGACACTCGAGAAGCACAACATCACGGCCTATGGCTGGGTGGAGGCTTCGTACACTTGGAACTTTGACAAGCCGGCCAGCGACATCAACCACGGTCGGGTGTTTGATTTTGAACACGACGAATTCAACCTGAACCAGTTCGATATCAACATCGAGAAGGTTGTTGAAGTCACCGGAGACAAGTTTGACTGGGGCGGCCGGGTGGAGTTCATGTGGGGCTCGGATGCCGGGCTGATCCATTCCAACAACCTGTTCGACTGGTACGACGATGCCCGCGACCCGGATGAGCAATTCGACCTTGTGCAGGCCTATTTCGACTTCGCCCTTCCGGTGGGCAACGGTCTAAAGGTCCGGGCTGGAAAGTTTGCCACGCTCATGGGTTATGAGACGATCAGCCCGCTGACGACGCCGTTCTACAGCCGCAGCTTCCTCTTCGGCTACGCCATTCCGTTCACGCAGACGGGCGTGGAGTTCAGCTATCAGCTCAACAAGCAGTGGCTGGTCGAGACCGGCATCTTCCGCGGCTGGGAGCAGGCTTTGGAAGACAACAACGACACCATAAGCTACCACTTCAAGCTGGGTTGGACGCCGAGCGACAAGTGGAACATCATCGCCCAGTTCGTCACCGGTCCTGAGCAGGAAGACGACCAGGAGGACTGGCGCACGGTGTTCGATTTCATCGTCAGCTATGCCGTGACGGACAAGTGGTCGCTGGCGATGAACGCCGACTATGGCTATGAGGAAGGCGCTCAGGCCGATAATACTCGGGCGCAGTGGTACGGCGTCGCCGCCTACTCATCGCACAAGATGAGCGATGCGGTGACGTTCAACCTCCGCGGCGAGTGGTTCAGCGACCAGGATGGCACCCGGACCACCGTGGCCGGCAACTACTATGAAGCCACCGCCGGATTCTGGATCAAGCCCTTCGCCAAGGACCGATGGGGCAAGAACCTGATTGTCCGCCCCGAGTTGCGTTTTGACTGGGCCGACGAGAACGTCTTCGACGACGGCGCTGATGATACTCAGGTCACCGCGGCCGTCGACGTCATCCTGACGTTCTGACGCCAGCCGCCCGTGTAGCGGTCATCGATACAGAGGCCCGGGAGCCAAGGTTCCCGGGCCTTTGCTATGATCAGACTTGG
>CAZMXI010000089.1:0-19904 GCA_964570205.1 uncultured Tepidisphaeraceae bacterium | reverse complement strand
GCTTAATCAGCGTGGATCGGAACACGAAAGTCATGAACTGGAAGCGGCACTAGCACCGTGCCTCTTCGCCGCTTCTGATACTTGTAAGGCCCAATCCACGGATCGGGATCGATCTCGTGTATAGCATCCGGCGGCCTGTCGATAGTTCCGACAACACCACCGAAGGGAAGCGCATCGTCTCTTATGCGAACCCGCTGGCCGACCGTGAACATTACGCAGTGCTCCGTTCTGGACTAAGCTGGACACAACGTTAGGAGGTCAGGTATCTCCAAGGCCGTTCCCGCTAAGATACCCCGAATCAATCCGCCCGCAACGAATGCGCACGCTGCCCGACCGATTCCCGGCCCCCGATTGCCCCAACCGCATTCCTCGACCACAATCCCCGCCATGAACGCGATTCTTCTGCTCGGCCCCACGGGTTCCGGCAAGACGCCACTGGGCGAATATCTCGAACGCCACGGCCTCTGGAATCGCCGCTGCGCTCATTTTGACTTCGGGGCGCAACTGCGCTCGGCGGCGACATCGAAGCCTGTGGAGTTGTCCGATGCAGACCTCGCCGTCATCACAACCAGCCTGAAAACAGGGGCGCTATTGGAGGATCATCAGTTTCCCATCGCCGAGCGTATCCTGCGGGCGTTTGTGCGCACGCAACGGCTTGGCGCGGAGGACTGGATCATCCTCAACGGCCTGCCGCGCCACGTTGGCCAGGCTCGGGATGTGGACCGGATCGTCGATGTGAAGGCCGTCGTCAGTCTCGAATGCTCGCCCGAAACCGTCCGCGAGCGCATTCGCCTGGACAGCGGCGGCGACCGCGCTGGAAGGATCGATGATGACCTGCCGGCGGTCGCCCGCAAGCTCACCCTCTTCGCCCAGCGCACCCGGCCGCTGATCGACCACTACGCCGCACGCGGCGTGCGAATCCACCCGATCCCCGTCGGCGTGCGCACATCCGCCGAGGATGTCTGGCGCGAACTGTCCGGCCATCCGGCGGTATAAGGGCACAGGAGACCTCTCATGCGCACGATCATCTTCACCCTGGCGGCCACCCTCTTCGCATCCACCGCCTTCGCGGCCGAGCAAGCCTTCATCCGCGTCAGCCCGCGCGACAGCCGCTACCTGGAGCTGTCCGACGGTTCTCCCTACATCCCGATCGGGTTGAACATGATCGCGCCGCCGGGAAGCCAGGAGGGGATGGAGCGGTGGATGAAGCTCCTGGCCGACAATGGCGGCAACTACATCCGCGTGTGGCTGAGCAATCCTTTCTTCGATGTCGAGCACGAGAAGGCGGGGGTGTATGACCCGCGCAAGGCCGAGCGGATCGACTGGCTGCTGGCCACCGCGCGAAAGCACGACATTCGCGTGAAGATGTGCATCGAGCACTTCAGGCACCTGGGCGATGGTCGGCAAACCTGGGCGGCCAAGCCCCTGCACCACCGCGACAACGGCGGCACCGCCACCACTATGGCTGAATGGTTCGACGGCCCCGCCAGCCGCGAGCAGTTCAAGAAGAAGCTCTCGTGGTATGCCGCCCGGTACGGAGATGATCCGACGATCTTCGGCTGGGAACTCTGGAACGAGGTGGATGCCGTCTCCGGCCGGGTCAATTACCTGCCGTGGAGCGAGGAGATGCTGGCCGAGCTGCACCGGCTCTTCCCCGAGAAGCTCGCCCTCCAGAGCCTCGGCAGCTACGACAACGAGCGCAAGCGCGACACCTACCGCCGGCATTCGCTCATGCGGGGCAACGATATCGCCCAGGTGCATCGATATCTCGATCTGGGGGCATCATGGAAGGTCTGTGGCGGGCCGGTGGATGAGCTGGCGGCCGATGCCGTGCGCGAGATGCTGGCCTTCGAGCCCGGCAAGCCGGTGCTGTTGGCCGAGGGCGGCGCGGTGGAGCCATCTCACACGGGGCCGTTCAAGCTTTACGCGAAGGACAAGGAAGGCATCATCCTCCACGATGTGCTGTTCGCGCCGTTTCTCGCCGGGGCGGCCGGGCCGGGGCACATCTGGCACTGGGATGCCTACGTGGACCGAAACAACCTCTGGTGGCATTTCGGGCGTTTCGCGGCCGTGGTGAAGGATATCGACCCGCCGGCCGAACGATGCCGTCCTCTGCGGCTCGCCCACGACCGGCTGAAAGTGATGGTGCTGAAGGGCGAGCGAACCACGCTGATCTGGTGCCGCGACCGGCGGAACACGTGGATGACCGAGCTTCGGGATGGCAGGCGGCCGGACGTGATCCAAGGTGCATCCATCAACCTGAAACCCCTGGGCCTGCCGGCGGGAGTGCTTGTGCGGATATATGACCCCTGGATGGATCGATGGATGGGTGCGGGCGCCGCGGGTGAAACCGTCGAGTTGCCGCCATTTTCCCGCTCCATTGTCGTGCGAATAGAGCGGCGATTGCCCATCAACGACTCGCAGTGACGTGGATGGCGTGGACGATGCCGGAGATGTAGCCGAGCAAGGTCAACCGGTTGTTGACCCGGAAATGGCCGGGCGAAGTCCGCGCGGGGCTTCATCATGCCCGAAGGGGAACTGATCGCACGGAATGTGGCGGATCTGCTGGGTTGGCGATGACCACAGGGCAACCGGGCGGAGTCACTGCACCAGGGAGATGACGATGCCGCCGGACCCGCCGTCCGCGCCCGAGGCTTCATCGTAGAAGAAATCGGCCGAGTTTCTCACATGGATTTCGCCGAAGGTGGCGCTCCCGCGAAACGTCAGCTTGTTCTTCATAGTGAAGACGCTTTCGGGGGCGTGCACCTCGGCGGTGATCTGAACGTGATTGGCCTTGTCGTCGCCGAAAAGGCGTGCCAGCCCGAGTTGATATATCTTGAGGTTGGCGGGGATGTCGCCGGCGGCGGTGAGGTTGGCGTCGCACACAATGTGCCCGTTGACATAGACGGTCGCGGGGCCGGCAAAGGAAAGGTTCTTGCGGATGTCCAGCGAGGTGAACCAGTAAGTTCCGCCGGGAAGGGCGGTCGCTTTCTTGACGATGAACTCCCTCGGAATGCCGCCCGGATTGATGCCGGGCGACCAATCGGGCATGTCGGGAATGGGCAGGGGATCAGCGAGATGATCGATGGAGCCGCTGACCGACAGGTTGCCGTCCAGGATGCCATGAGGGCCCAGATTGACATCGCCGCAAACCGCGTTGTTGTTGCCTGCGACGATGATGCCATTGGAGCCGAGCATGCAGTTGTCGGAGGCGGTTGCCTGACTGGGGTGGGTATTGACCGACGAATCATAGCTGCCAAAGAAGGCGTTGTTCTTCATGTCGACGGCGAGAAGGCCGACGAATCCGGACTTGGCGCCGCTGTTGACTTTGACGGTGGCGATGGCGGTCGCGTGGATGTCGCAGGTGTTCTTGCCGACGAGCCGCGCGAAGGTCAGGGGGATGGCGGTGTTGCGCTGAGCGATGCGCCGGGCGGTGATTCGGATGGCGGAAGCGTCGGAGGGGTCGGCGGCTGGGGTGAAGCTGCGCGTTGCGGAGTCCCATGCGCCGAATTCAATATCCTGGTTGGGAACCAGGGCTGCGTGGGAGATGTCGCATGGGTTGGCGCTGGCGATGGCGACCGCCTCGGCTATTGCCTGCTCGGCGCTGGTGGCCAGGCCATGGGCGGCCGCGCGGGCCGCGGCGTCTGCCGCCGTCTGGAGCTGGGACTTGGCCAGTTGGACCCGGCCGAGGTCAACCCCCAGAGAAACGAAACCGCAGAGAACGACCAGAATGATCGCGACATAGATCGCTGCAAAGCCTCGGCGTTGCGGGCGGCCGGGCGACGGGCGAAAACCGTAAGCGCGGTTCATCTCAAGATCATCATCGGATGATCGATTGGGCAAGTTGACGAGCCAGGCCAATCCGCCACCTCGGATCCGGGGGGCGATAAATGCCTGAACACGGTTAGAATAGGCCCGATGGAGACTGTTCTGGAGAACATTCTTGGCCCCGGCGGCGCTATCGCGCGGCGGATGGGGGCGAAGTACGAGCATCGGCCGCAGCAGTTGGAGATGGCGTCGGCCGTGCAGGCCGCCATCCATGAGGGGCATCACCTTCTGGTGGAGGCGGGGACCGGCGTGGGCAAGTCGTTCGCCTACCTGCTGCCGGCGATCGACTTTGCCGTTCGGCAGAAGAAGCGCATCATTATATCGACGCACACCATCTCGCTGCAGGAACAGCTCGTCGACAAGGACATCCCGCTGCTGCAATCGGTCTATCCGGATGAGTTCGCGGCGGTGCTGGTCAAGGGGAGGAGCAACTACCTGTGCCGGCGGCGGCTGAAGATGGCGGGCGAGCGGGTGTACTCGCTGTTCGAGTTCGAGCGGCAGCGGGATTCGCTGTTCCAGATCGGGCAGTGGGCCGGGAAGACGACGGATGGCTCGCTGTCGGACCTGCCGGTGCTGCCGGAATACGATGTGTGGGACAAGGTCTGCGCTGAGCAGAACAACTGCCTGGGGAAGAAGTGCGGGTATTACGACAGGTGCTTCTGGCAGGCGGCCAAGCGGCGGATGCAGAGCGGGCGGATCCTGATCGTCAACCATGCGCTGTTCTTCTCGGACCTGGCGCTGCGGATGGCGGGGGTGAATTACCTGCCGAAGTACGATGCGGTGATCCTGGATGAAGCGCACACGTTGGAGGATGTGGCGGCCGACCATTTCGGGCTGAGCATCGGCGAGAGCGGGCTGCGGTATCAGTTGCGCGCGCTGTACGACCCGAAAAAGGGCCGGGGGATGCTCAGCACGCACGGGGGAAAGGCGGGGGATGCGATCGACGATGTGGAGGAGCTGTTCCTGCGGGTCGAGGGTTTTTTCGCGAGGTGCCTGGCGTGGCAGAAGCAGTTCGGCCGGACGAACGGGCGGGTGGGGCAGGCGGGATGGATCGTGGATGATGTGTCGCCGAAGCTGCGGGATCTGTCGCTGCATCTGAGGGCGATGTTGGCGGGGGTGAACAGCGAGGAGGAGGCGCTGGAGATCACGGCGATGGCCGACAAGGTGCTGCTGAGCGCCGGGACGCTGGAGGCGATCATCGCGCAGGCGATCGAGAACGCGGTGTACTGGATCGACGTGCCAGCGCGGGCGAACCAGAAGGTGTCCTTGCACGCGGCGCCGATCTGCGTGGCGACGGGGCTGAAGGCGCACCTGTTCGAGAAGGTGAAAAGCGTCATCCTGACCAGCGCGACGCTGTGCACGAAGGGGGCGGGGCGCGTATCCACACAGCAGAATCATGGGCGGGCCGCCCATGCCACCGCCGGGCAGAATAGCGGCCACAGTGGCACGGGCGGCTCGCCCGTGAATCGTGGCAGAAGCGCATGTGACGCCGCCTTCGCGTATATCAAATCCCGCCTCGGCATCGAGAAATGCGAAACGCTCCTCCTCGGTTCCCCTTTCGACTATGCCCGGCAGGCGATCCTTTATGTCGAGAACGATCTGCCCGAGCCGAATGATCCGATGTTCCTGCCGGCGGCGTGCGGGAAGATCATCCACTACCTGAAGCAGACCAATGGCGGGGCGTTTGTGCTGTTTACCAGCTACAGCATGCTTAACGAAGCAGCCCTGCGCCTCGGGCCCGAACTCGAAAAGCTGAAGCTCCCCCTCCTCGCCCAGGGTCAGAACGCTCCATCCCGCGTGCTTCTCGAACGCTTCCGCGCTACGCCAGATGCCGTCCTGTTCGGCGTCAGCAGCTTCTGGCAGGGGATCGACGTGCAGGGGGACCAGCTCCGCAACGTCATCATCGTGAAGCTGCCCTTCGCCGTGCCCGATGAGCCCGTGGTCGAAGCGCGGCTGGAGGCCATCCGCTGTGCCGGCGGGAACCCCTTCATGGACTACTCCGTGCCCGAGGCCATCATCAAGCTCAAGCAGGGCGTCGGCCGGTTGATTCGCAGCAGGACAGACCGGGGCATCGTGGTGATCCTCGACAGCCGGGTGAAGACCAAGCGATACGGGAAGCTCTTCATCGCGTCGCTGCCGCCCTGCCGAACGCTCGACCCGGCCGGTGACGCCGGCGATTGAATCTCCAACGGGTGCAATCTATCCTACCGCTATGTTTGGAAACCGCCTGGGCTGGGGCATTTCGGTCGGAATCGTCCTGTTCACCGTGGTGCTGCTGTGGGCGTTGCAGCGGCGTGGTTCGGAGGCCATTCCCCCAAGCCAGGTGGGCCGCGATGCGCATCGGTACAAACTGACCATGCCCCATGTGCAGCCGCGTGAGGTGGCCGCGCCTTTCATGACCGAGCCCGGCAATGCGATCGAGCTGTACACGCAGGCCATCGCGGGGTATCAGGCCGATCGGGGGCTCTTCACGTTCATTCAGAGCCATGGCGATTTCAAGAGTCAGAGGGAATCGCTGGATTCCGCCGAACGTGAACGTGTCGAGGCCTGTTTGAAACTGCTCATCCAGGCATCGCGAAAAAAGGATGCCGGCGTGTTCGCCGATCGGCCGGCGGCGGTGATCAACTACAAGGAGAAGGACGAACTCCTGACGCTCTACGAGCTTGGGCGCGTCTGCGAGGTCCTGGGTACGCTGTACCACAAAAGCGAAGCCAACAAGGACTTGCGCAAGGCCAAAGACCTCTACGAAGCGCGCTTCGCTTTGGGTATGAAGCTCTGGGAAGAGCGACTGTTCTGGGAGGAACTGGATGTTGGCCTGCGCCTGATGGATGTCACCGGCTGGATGGCCGACGTGGCGACTGAAGAAAACGAAACCGCGCGAGCGGAATTGCTCAAGCGGTTCGACGATCAGCGCATCGGCTATTACAAGGAACAGATCGAGCCCGTGCAGAAGCGGTTTTATGGCTTCTATTCCGAGCCGGGCGATATGATCGCGTTTGCCAAACGCGGGGGAGACCCGATGTGGCGCACCGAGGCCGTCCTGCAACTTGGCCGCAGCAAGTTCGATGCGGTGCGCCGGCCTGACAAAAACGCCGCCGTCGCCCTGATCGACGAGCTTACGGCCAGCAGCGACCAGAATATCCGCCTGGCGGCGCTCGCGGCCAAGGCCCTCCCTGTCGAGGAGTACCGCAAGTTCACCGCGCCCTGGGGGCGCAAGATGTTCCAAGATTGAATTACTCGTAAAGATTGCACCACTTGCAGGTGCAGCCGTCGGGCAAGCGGTGAGCGGGGCGGTTGCGCCAGTCGAGGGGGCAATGCTCGTCCGGATCCCTGGCCTTCTCATGCGTTGGGCAGCCGCAGCCATCCTGGGCGGGATCGCGGTGGATCTTGTCAAGAAACGGCCGGCCGCAGTAAGAGATGCCACCTTTGACGATTCGCATGTGGCAGGTTTCGCAGGCGGCCGCCCGGCGAGGCCAATCGGTGTTCATCGCCAGCAGCCCCAACCGTCGCAATCGGGCGGCCGCGCTCTTCGCGGCGGCCCGGCTCAGCACCTTGAACGCGCTTCCACAGCATGCAAACGCTCCCATGCTCGTTATTATCGGCACCGGACAGGTTTGTGCGTGAGGCGAAGCATGAAGCCGGCGTTCTTATGTAATACCTCTTTATTGAAATGGTTACGTGTGAAATTGGGCTGCGGGAACAATGGCCCTTACTGAGTGCTTTGGTTGACGCCGGCCGATTCGGCGATAGCGTATGGGCTTTCAGGCGAGCATCACCCGTGACAACCCAGGCGGCCGTATCCACAAGCAGGGGACCCACCAACCATGCGGACCCTTTGCCCGCACGCGGTGACCGCCCGGGTGCGCCGATGAACCCGGAATTGAACAACCGGGATCTGCTGGCCTGGATGTTCCGGTTCCTCAAGCCCGTAACGCCGCTGGTGATCCTCGCTTGCTTCTGGCTGGCGCTGTCGATTGGGACGGAAGTGCTTACGACAAACCAACTTGGGCGTGCCGTAGACCGTATACGGGAGTTGGAGACCGGCCAGGGCGCACACCAGGGTTTCTGGGGCTGGGTCACCAGCCCAAATCCGAAGGTGGCAGAGTTGCGCTGGACGATGGCGGTGCTGGGATTGATGGTCCTGGCTCTGGCACTGACGCGCTACCTGAGGGAGGTGTCGAGCGCCAAGCTGAGCATGACGTTGGTCTACTACATCCGCGAGGCGGTCTACGACAAACTACAACGGGTGGGGTTCAGTTTTCACGACGCCAAATCGACCGGGCAGCTCATCAATCGCGCACTCACCGACCTGCAGCATGTACGGGCGTTCCTGCAGACAGCGGTGCTGACCAGCCTGGACATCGCGCTGATCGTTGGGGGGTACATGTGGCTGCTGCTGACGCGCAGCCCTTGGCTTGCGGCGCTGTCGCTGGTGCCCCTGCCCTTCTGGACCCTGTACATCCTGCGGTTCGGGCGGAAGGTGCAGCCGCAGAGCAAGCTGGTGATGGAAGCGGAGGATGCCACCGTCAACGTCATCACGGAGAGCATTGCCGGAGTCCATGTGGTGAAGGCCTTCGCCACCGAGCAGCATGAGATCAACAAGTACGCCCGCGCGTGCGACAGCTTTTACGAGCGGGTGATGAAGCGCATCCGGATGTACGCGAACTTCTCGCCGGTGATTCGGGCGATCGGCTCGGCCAGCCACCTGTCGCTGTTTCTGCTCGTGGCGGTGCTGATGATCCAGGGAAAGCTGAACGTGGGGGATTTCTTGATCCTGGGCACGGCCATGGGGACGATCCTGATCCGCCTGCAGCAGGTGTCGGTCATCGCCGACCAGTACCAGAGTGCCATCGTATCCTCCCGCCGCCTGCACGAGGTTCTGGCAGCGCGACCGGCCGTGCCGGAGAAGCCCGATGCCGCAGTGCTGCCGCGCGGGCCCGGGGCAGTGCGGTTCGAGGGCGTGACGTTTGGGTACACGCCGGATAAGCCGGTCCTGCACGAGATCAGCTTTGAGGCCAAGGAAGGAAGCGTCGTGGCCATCGTCGGGCCGACCGGCGCGGGCAAGACGACGCTCGTGAACCTGATCGCGCGGTTCTACGACCCGCAGCAGGGACGGATCCTCGTTGACGGCCAGGACATCCGCGACCTGACGCTGGCGAGCCTGCGGCCGCAGGTGGGCTTCGTGTTCCAGGAAACCTACCTGTTCAGTGCCACAGTGGCGGAAAACATCGCCTACGGCCGGCCGAACGTGAGCATGGGCGAGATCGAGGCGGCGGCGCGGCTGGCACAGGCGCACGAGTTCATCGAGCAGTTGCCGCGGGGCTATGACACGATGCTGGGGGAGCGCGGGTCATCCTTGTCCGGCGGGCAGAAGCAGCGCCTGGCGATCGCGCGGGCGATTCTCCAGGACCCGCGCATCCTCGTGCTCGATGACGCCACGGCGTCCGTCGATCCGCAGACGGATGACCTCATCCACAGGGCGATGCGCTTCGTCATGAGGGACCGGACGACGTTCCTTATTGCCCACCGCATCAGCACGGTGCGACGGGCGGATCTGGTGATCGTGCTGGAGGGCGGGCGGATCACGCAGACGGGCACGCACGGGCAGCTCATGGAGCGGGATGGGCATTACCGGCACATCGCGGCGGTGCAGCTCTTCGGTGATGAGTCGGCGTTCGACGATGAAGGCGACCTGCCCAGCCACATGAAGCGCATGAAGGATGAGCGCAAAGTCGCAGTGCTCACCGCGGCCGACAAGGATAAGCCCGGCCGCGCCGGCGACGAGGATGTCTGAAGACGGGCAGGCCATATGCTTGGATTGGCGTCGATTTTCACCAGGCGCAAGGCATCGAAGATGCCGGCGGCGATGACGCGCGATCCCCTCGCCGGCGAAGAAGAGGAGTCGCGCTATCGGCCGATCGAGTGGCCTCTGATCCGCCGCTTGTTGGGGGTGCTGTGGCCGTATCGGGCGCGCTACGCCGCGGGGCTGGGGCTCGGGATCGTGATGATCGTGCTCGATATGCAGGGCCCGCGCTTCATGCAGCACATCATCAACCGTGTGACGGACGCCGTTCCGCTGATCGAGGCCGGGCGGTTGACGGAGCGGGCGGCGATCCGGCAGGTGCTGTCGCTCATCGCCCTGTGGGGGCTCGTGATGGCCGCCGCGCGGGTGCTGGAGCGGTACGTGATCCTGAACATGACCAACGGCGGCGAGCGGGTCCAGTTTCGCTTGCGGGCCGACCTGTTCGCCAAGCTCCAGCAGCTCTCCATGAGCTATTACGACCGCACCAAGCTGGGCCGGATCATCAGCCGCTGCACGAGCGACATCAACGGCCTGCGGGATGTGAATGTCTGGGGCATCTGGCATGTGGTGGCGAACCTGCTGATGATGCTTGTGGCGGCCATCATGCTCCTGCGCACCGATTGGCGGCTGTTCCTCTCGGTCGCGTGGCTGGCGCCGATCCTGTACGTGATGAACGACTACTTCCGCAAGGGCGTCAGCTATCGCTGGCAGGTGGCGAGGGAGTGGTTCACCAGGGTCTCGACGAATCTGGCCGAGAACATCACTGGCGTGCGCGTGGTGACGGCGTTCAACCGGCAGTCGCTGAACCTGGACACGTTCAATTCGATGCAGGTCCGCAACACGCTCAACAACGTGTGGGCCGCCCGGCTCAATGGGGTGTACCAGCCGCTGCTGCAACTGGTCGGCTTCGTGGGCAAGGCCATCATCCTTACGTTCGGCGGTTATCTCATCGTCACCGGCAGGATCACCAGGGAGCAAGGCGTGGGCTCGGTCGTTGCCGCGTACCTCTACTGGGACTGGTTCATGAACCCGATCCTGAACCTGGGGAACTTCGCCAACCAGCTCATGATGGCGATGGCCAGCGCGGAGCGCATCTTCGCCTTGCTGGATACCCGTCCTGACGTGACCGACCTGCCGGATGCCATGCCCCTGCCGCGCATCGAAGGTCACGTGAGGTTTGAGCAGGTGACCTTCGGCTACAAGACCGATCGGCCAGTGCTGTTCGACGTGGCTTTCGAGGCGCATCCGGGTGAGATGGTGGCCCTGGTGGGCCACACGGGCAGTGGCAAGAGCAGCATCATTTCGCTGCTGGCGCGGTTCTATCAGCCGCAGCAGGGGCGCGTGCTCGTCGATGGGCACGACATCCGGCAGGTGACGGGCGATTCGCTGCATCGGCAGATGGGGCTGGTACTTCAGCAGAACTACCTGTTCACCGGGACGGTGATGGAGAACATCCGATATGTGAAGCCCGAGGCGACGGACCAGCAGGTGATCGACGCTGCCATCGCGCTGGGCACGCACGAGGCGATCCTGCGGCTTCAGGATGGATTCGCCACCCAGGTGGGCGAGCGCGGGGCCAACATGAGCATGGGCCAGCGGCAGCTCATCTGCTTCACGCGGGCCTTCCTGGCTGACCCGCGCCTCTTCATGCTCGATGAGGCCACCAGCGCTGTGGACACCGAGACGGAACTCGCTGTCCAACGGTCCCTCGAACGCCTGCTTGAGGGCCGCACGACCTTCGTCGTCGCCCATCGTCTCAGCACGATTCTCCGGGCCGACCAGATTCTCGTTATTGACGAAGGTCGGATCGTCGAGCGCGGCACCCACCGGCAACTGCTGCGGCAAGGTGGCCGATATGCCCAGCTTTACGAACAATTCGTACGTCAGGCGATGTAGACGCGTGTCAGTTGACGGCGCGCGCTCCCGGCGGCGGGGTGAACGCGTCTCTGGCGGGGTAGACGGTTTCCAGGTTGTATACCCGCCCCGCGCCTTGGGGCAGTCCATGAATGCCAAGGTCCTGTTCCCATCGCCACAGCTGCCATCGCGTGGGGATCACGACACCGTCCAGGTCCTTGAAACCGTAGTAGGTTATGGCGCAGTCTCGCTGACCGAGGGCGTGGCGGACGGGATCGATGGCGATGCGCGCCAAAGCGTTTGCCAGGCCGGACTTGGGGTCGATGTAGATGACCTGCCAGTCATCAGCGCCAAAGAGGGCTGATGAGCCGGGGGCGAAGCGCGCAAGAAGGGTGGGGCAGGTTTCGCGGCCGAGGGTCTGGGGCTGATCGGGATCGAGCGCGACGGAGGGTTCGGCCAGGCGGAGGGGCGCGACGGCGTAGTGAATCCAGGCCAGGGCGGCAAACAGGGCATGGTCGATCCTGGCAGATGCCGGGCTGACCCACACCTGCCTACCATCATGGACGAGAATGGTGTCATCAATCAGTTGCATCCGGACCCTGCCGGTGCGGATTTCGTACGTGAACTGGGCATCGAAGTAACTGAGGTTGTTCAACGTCTCGACGTGGATGTCCCCGGCGAGGGCGGGACGGGTCTGCCAGAGCCTGGTTCCGTGTGCGTGGGCGAGCTGTTCGGGGAGGGTTCTTTGTCGCGGGGAGCCGCCCTGGCAGCCGATTGAACACAGGACGGCCGGGAGCACGATTAAGATAGTCCATGTCGTCAGGCGCATGGGGTTATTCGGACCCATAAAAGTACGAAATCAATGCTGGGGCCAAACGTTTGCCATTTACACACGGAGCACCCGCTGTATTATAACGCCGTTCGGTTGCCCGTCCGGTGTTCAAGTCTGCGAGGTTTGGTCATGTCAGGCAGCGCTACGCATCCAACCCGCCGCGGTTTTACGCTCGTGGAATTGCTCGTCGTGCTGGGCATTATCGGCGTCCTGATCGCGTTACTGCTGCCGATGGTCTCACAAGCGCGGTCGCAGGCCAACCGAACGCGCTGCTTGAACAGCATTCGGCAGATTGGGGTGGGCATCTCGGTGTACGCCCATGACTTTGACGAGCTGCCGCCGCCGACCATCAGAACCGCAACGACCAAATCAGCGCCGATTTACCTGGCCAGCACCGCCAGCGGGCTGATGGCGCTCAAGCCGGGCAACGCCTTCAACCGGTACAACCTGACCTGCCCCGAAGGCTGGGCCAGCGGCGGCGATGCCAATTGGTATGCCAGCCGGGGCATCAACCGCAACGGCGAAGCGTATATGGATTACGCCTACTGGGGCCAGCGCTTCGCCCCGTCGGCCACGTATGATGTGCGTGCGGCAAGCTTTAAGTATCGCCTGGCCGAAAAAGGCACCAAGATCCTTGTAACCGACGTGGTGGCGGAGATGAACTCGGCCGACAAGGGCCTGCTGGGCGCCGGCAACCACGGCAGCAACCACACCGGCCGGGTGGCACAGGTGCGGATGACCGACGGGCGAGGCAATGCGCTGCAGTCGCAAAACAGCATCCTGGCGACCGGCATGTCGGTGCTGTTTTCGGATTATCACGCCGACTGGTACTCGGTCGATCGCCTGACGCAGTCGGCCGACGGTTTGTGCTATCCGCCGGTCGATCAGTGGAAATGAGTTGGTCCGTGGTCCGTTGCCAGGGGCGGGTCAGTCCTCACGCCACGCCTCGGCGGCGTGTGAAAGCTCGCAGGCCCCGTTTCAATTCACCTCAAACCGGGCGGCCACGATCGCGGTGATCTCCTTTTCCATGCTCGTCGTGTCGTTGTTGCCCGTGTCGGAGACGTCCGTGATGTTCTTCGGGTTGATCTGCATCACCCCCATGCGGGCCTCGACGAGCCGGCCGAGCTTGCCATTGGCGTTGCTGACCACCTGCTCCGCCCGGCGGGTGGCATCCTTGGTCGCCTCGGCCAGCATGTCGATCTTCAACTCCGACAGCCGCGTGAAATAGAAGCTCGGCGCGCTGGATTCGATCTCCACCCCGTCGCGGATCAGCCGGGTGATGTTCCGCGATGCCTCCGGGACGTGCTGCACATCGCGGCTCTCCACCGAGATCGTCTGCGTCAGCACGTACATCTCCACCTTGCTGGTCTGCACAACCACGGGATTGCCCGAGCCCTGCGCCCCGCCCGCCGGCGCATCGCCCGAAATCTCTCCACCCAGCGGCCGGGCCTTGCCCCCCACGATCACCTCGCGGGCGAAGATATTGTTCGTCGATATGGCCGCGAAGCGCGTCTCCTGCTGGGGAATGCCGGCTTCCTTCAGGAACGCCGCCACCTTGTCCGCGTCGGCCTTAAGTTTGTCGTATGCCTTCACCAGGTCCGGATCGCGGGCGGTGATCTGGCACGACCAGGATACCAGGTCGCTGACGATGGCGCGCTTGGCCGAGCCCTTCACGTCAATCGTCTTGGGCTGGTTGCGCACGGACATGTAGGCGTAGGCGATCAGCCCCACGCAGATGACGTTGGCGATGGCAAAGAAGACGCCGCCGGCCTTGAGGGACACGATGATCCGCTGCGGCAACGCCTGAAGTGAACTCTCGTGCATAATCGGCTCCGCCGAAAAGGTGTCGACAACTTGATCATTATCGGCCGACCACCCGGCGAAACTTGAAAACTGCCGCAGCCCCCACCCGCTTAACACCCCAGAGCTCTTGACAGATAACAGGTGTGCCGTCGATCATGTGGCTGCTGATGTCTGGGGCCGTAATCACGTTTCTTTTCTAAAGGGAATTCGATGAAACGCTCTTTCCTGATGGTGTCCGTCCTGTTGGCCGCGATGTTCGGTGGTTGCAGACCCAGCGATGAGGAACAAGCTTCGACCGCCTTCAACGGCTTCCTTGCCGCTTGCAGGAACGGTGATTACAGCGCTGCCGCGGCGACGCTCACCGGAACCGCCGCGGAAGTGCTCGCGCCGAAGATCAAGACCCAGCCCGAGGGCAACAAGCAGTTCGTCGAGATGTTCGCGGGCGCCACGCTTGCGCCCAAACGCATCGACGACAAGACCGTCGAACTGTCCGGCGCCTCGCAGCGTGAAGGCCGCAGTATGCCCATCGTGGTGGTGATGGCCAAGGTCGGCGACGACTGGAAGATATCCGACCTCCGCATCGGCAGCGACCCCGGTCTCCGGGCCAGCGCCGGCCGGGCCGACAGCGTCAGGTGCGGCTTCCAACTCAAGAAGATCGGTCTTGTCCTTGAGCAGTACGCCACGGGGAACAACGGCTACCCACCTACCCTGAACGCGCTGGTCGAGAAGGGCCTTCTTTCGCCCGGCGACTTGAAATGCCCCGCCGGCGCCCGCGGCTACTTCTATTTTCCGCCCACCGCCAACGCCCGGATCTTCGCCTGTGACCTCGCAGGCAATCACGGCGACAGCCGATCGGTGCTCTTCAGAGACGGCAGCGTCCTGCAAATGACCCCCGCTGAATTTGACAAGGCGATGAAAGAGCCCGCCCATGCGGCGTTCGCCAAGGCGCTTGCAGCAGTCGAAGCCCCGTGAGGCCGTTCGTCGCAACCGTTTCGTCTTGAGCTGATTGCGCCCCGGCAGGCAATTCGCGAATTGATGCGGCCATGGATCGAGGGAGGCGCTGAGGTTCACACGGCAATGGCAAGTGCGCCGGCCTTTGGGGGCTCCACAGCCGTTGCGCGGGCCATCTTCCTTTCCACCCCGCGGAAGCCCCATGTCTTAACCCACCACACCCTCGCCCCATGCAACACAGAGCGGCGCCTTGCGACAGTTCGCATTGCTTTCGCACGGCCGGACCTGCCATCAGGCCATGCCCAGTCGCCGCTTCCATTCTTCCAACTGGGCTTTGAGGGGCTCGCCGCCGGCCGCGCCAGCGCTCTTGTAGCGATTGACGACGTTGCGGGCGCCCAGGGCCTCGTACACATCTTGGCCAACCGCCGTTTCCGGCTGGCTATGGTCCTTGATCACCTGCCTGAACTCATCCAGCGAAAGCTGCGACAGGGCATGCTTGCCCTGCTTTTCGCAAAGGGTGACAAGCGTGCCGACGATGTGGTGGGCGGTGCGGAAGGGGATGCCTTTGGTCACGAAATACTCGGCCAGGGAAGTAGCATCCAGGAAGCCGCGCTCCAGGGTCGGCTCGATGTTCTCGGGGATGAAATTGGCCGAGTTCACGATGGCGGCGGCCATGGTCAGGCAACTGCTGACGGTGTCGTAGGCGCGGAAGACGATGCGCTTGTCCTCCTGCAGGTCGCGGTTATAGCCAATCGGCAGGCCCTTGAGGATGGTCATCAGGGCGAACAGGTCGCCGTAGACGTTGCCGCAGCGGCCGCGGATCAGCTCGAGCATGTCCGGATTGCGCTTCTGCGGCATCATGGAAGAGCCGGTGGTGTAGCGGTCGGCGATCTTGATAAAGGAGAACTCGGTGGTGGAGTAAATGATCCACTGCTCGGCCCAGCGGGAGAGATGCTGGGCGATCATGGCGCAGGCGTAGAGGAAATCGCACGCGAAATCTCTGGAGGCGGTTGAGTCGATGCTGTTGTGGGACGGCGGCCAATCGACCATCCCGCCTCGTGGACCTTGAATCTGAGGAAGGGCTTCTCCTGTTGCAGTCCGGTCAATGGGCAGACTCGTTCCGGCGATCGCACCTGCTCCCAGGGGATTCAGGTTATCCACGCCTCGCGCAAGAACATTGATGCGCGCCACGCACTTCGTAAACGAGGCTGTCCACGCCAAAGCTTCGGCAGCAGCGGAGATCGGCTGGGCACGCTGTAGGTGCGTGAACGAGGGGATAACCACGTCGAGCGATCGCTCGGCCAGCCCGATGAACGATTTCACAAGATCGGTCAACTGTAGATCAAGGCACTGGACGTGTTCGCGAACCCAGAGCTTGAAGTCCAGCGCCACCTGGTCATTCCGACTCCTCCCCGTATGCAGCCTCCTCCCCGGCTCGCCGATGCGTTTGATGAGTTCGGCCTCGACGACCATGTGGATGTCTTCGAGGGATTCATCAAAAGTAAAATTGCCGGCGTCGATGTCGGCTTCGATGCTTTTCAGGCCGGCCACGATCGCATCCCGGTCGGCGTCGGTAATCAGGCCGACCTTGGCCAGCATGGTCGCATGGGCGATGGAGCCGGCGATGTCGTGCCTATAGAGCCGCCGGTCGTAGCTGATCGACTCGACGAACGACTGGGCCAGCTTGTCGGTGGCCTCGGCGATGCGGGCCTGCCAGGATTTATCCGTTGCCATAGGTGGCAGATTGTAAGGGGCGGCAGATCAGTTGCCAGCGGTGTTGTTTATTGCCGTCCGGTCGGTACCATTCGCCGGCAACAGGAGGCCTATTCATGATGGAAATCACTCGTAGAGATATCTTGAAGACGGCGGGCGTGGGCGCGGCAGCGCTGGCGGCGGCGGGCGTGATGGTGAAGGCGGCCGAGTCTGGCGTGCCCTGCCAGTTGACCATCGATGCCGGGCCGAGCTGGCGGACCATTTCCAAGCACATTTACGGCCATTTCGCCGAGCACCTGGGCCGGTGCATCTACGAGGGCATCTGGGTGGGCGAGGATTCGCCCATCCCCAACACCAAGGGCATCCGCAACGACGTCCTCGCCGCGCTGAAGAAGCTGAACATGCCCAACCTGCGCTGGCCGGGCGGGTGTTTCGCCGACACGTATCACTGGAAGGATGGCATCGGCCCGCGGCAGAACCGGCCGAGCATCGTGAATATCCACTGGGGCGGGGTGACCGAAAACAACCACTTCGGCACGCACGAGTTCTATGACCTGTGCGGCATGCTGGAGTGCGAGCCGTACATCTGCGGCAACGTGGGCTCGGGCACGGTGCAGGAAATGGCCGAATGGCTCGAGTACATCACCATGCCCGCCAAGAGCCCCATGGCCGACCTGCGGCGCAAGAACGGCCGGGAAGAGCCCTGGAATGTCACCTACTGGGCGGTGGGCAACGAGAACTGGGGCTGCGGCGGGAACATGCGGGCGGAGTATTACGCCGATGAATTCCGGCGATACCAGACGTATTGCCGCAATTTCTCCGACAAGCGGCTCTACAAGGTGGCCTGCGGGCAGGAGGATGCCTGGAACGAGGTGCTGATGCGCGAAGCCGGCCGATTCATGCAGGGCCTGAGCGTGCATTACTACTGCTTCGTGGGTGGCCGGTGGGGGCAGTTTGGCGAAGCGCTCAGCGACAAGTCCGGCGAGTGGTTCAGCCTGATGAAAAGCGCCTACGGCATCGAGGGTTTCATCACCCGCACCGCGGCCATCATGGACAAGCACGACCCGCAGAAGCGGGTCGGCATGATCATGGATGAATGGGGCACGTGGCACAAGGTGGAGGCCGGCACCAATCCCGGCTTCCTGTATCAGCAGAACACGATCCGCGACGCCGTGGTGGCGGGGCTGTCGCTGGACATCATGAACAACCACGCCGACCGCATCCACATGGCCAACATCGCGCAGACGATCAACGTGCTGCAGGCGATGATCCTGACGGACGGCCCGCGGATGCTCTGCACGCCGACGTATCACGTGTTCGAGATGTACAAGGTTCACCAGGGCGCGCAGCTTCTGCCGACGAAGGTCCAGTGCGGCGAATACACCGATGGCTCGACCAAGCTGCCGCAGGTGACGGCCTCCTGCTCGCGCGACAAGGCCGGCAAGGTCCACCTGTCGATGACGAACATGGACCACGAGCGCGGGGCCGATGTGAAGGCGGCCATCAACGGCGCCCAGGTCAAGTCGTGCGCTGGGCGCATCCTGACGGCCGCCACCCTCAACGCGCACAACACCTTCGACAAGCCCGAGCAGGTCAAGCCGGCCGACTTCGACGCCTTTAAGCTGTCGGGGCAGGAGCTGACGGTGAAACTGCCGCCGCGGTCGGTCGTGGTCCTTGAGATGGCGTGATGTTGGAACACGCCACCGCCGAAGGAGTCGCCCTGTATCCTGGTGAATCGATGTCAGGTCGGCGCAAGCATGCCCGGCCCGGGCACGACATGAATGGCGCGCAACGGCCGCACGGGGCATACGGATTCGCAGGCGCCGCACCCGTTGCACCGGGTTAAGTCAACGTACGGATCGTTGGTGAACCCGCCATCGGAGCTCTGCATGGCGATGGCCTCATAGGGGCACAGGCGGATGCATGCCGTGCACTCGCGGCCCTGGGCGAGCAGGCAGAGGTCGAGATCCACTGCCGCCACGCCGATGATCCGGCGGCGTTTCTCGGCCAGCGCAAGCGGCGCGATGGCGCCGCTGGGGCATACCTCGCCGCACCGATGGCAGTCTTCGCGGCAGTAATCCTCAGCGAAATCCAGTTTCGGCGTCAGCAGCCCGGTCACCCCGCTCGCGCCAAGGTCAGGTTCGATGATCCCGGAGGGGCACACCCCGGCGCAGTTGCCGCATCGTGTGCAGACGCCGGTGAAATTGCCTTCGGCGATGGACCCGGGCGGCCGCAGGGGCGCTTGGGGTTCAACTCGGCCGCTCTTCATGGCCATCGCTCCGGCCGCGCCGGCACAGCCGGCAAGCAGCACCCGGCGCGACAGGAAATAGCCCGCGCCGGCCATGGAAGATCCGGTCCCGCCTTCTCCGGCGGCCCTCCGTTTGCGAAGGAGGCGGCGTGGCATCGCACACAAATCCTGCGTCGCGCCAAGCGGGCACAGACGCCGACACCAGAGCCGCGGCGCGATCAGGTCCAGCAGCACCAGCAGCGGCAACCCCAGGCCGGCCAACACGCTTGCGGCGGCCGGCGGCTGACGCCAGGCGTTCAAGAATGCGTTGAACAAGGCAAGCGGATCAAGCCACAGAAACAGCGGATATCCCAGGCACGCCCCGCCCAGGGTCATCGCGACCAGCCAGATGCCCACGGTCGGCGCCCGCGGCGACGGCCGCCCTATCCGCCATCGAATCCGTTCGGCTGTCTCCTGCAGAAGACCGGTGGGGCACCCATACCGGCAGAACCATCTTGGAAAGAACGCCGCCAATGCCAGCACCGCTGCGGCTGGCATCGCCAAGACGCCGAGGGTTCCTGTGGCAAGCAGCGCCCCCGCCGCCACAAACGGGCTGAGGGACGGGAAGACCGCCGGCGCGGGCGATCCCCCGGCGAGCGGCCATCCCAAAACGACCGCTGCGGCCAGCATGGCCCACCGGCACGTCAGGCGAAGCCGATGCGCGACCGGAGCTCGGCCCGATCGGGATGAAGTCGCGGGTCTCACGCTGGCGCTATCCCAGGTATGCTCCCTGATCGAGCAACAGCTTCTGCAGTCTGGCGACAGGAACATCGCGCGGACGGCAGCCTTCCCGCACCGCCAGCGCCGCCGCCGCGCCGGCGGCATGCCCAGTG
>CAZMXI010000088.1:0-20139 GCA_964570205.1 uncultured Tepidisphaeraceae bacterium | reverse complement strand
GTCAACTTTCAGTTGCTCCTCAAACCCTCCGGCTTCAGCCGGTGGTCGTTTAGTCATCAGCCCCAGTACCGTCCAAAGACCATGCCCGCAATCGTCGACAACGCAACGACGAGGACGACATAGACGACCGTCTTCCGCGTGCCCAAAACGCCTCGAATGACCAGCATGCTTGGAAGCGACAGCGAAGGACCGGCCAGCAGCAGCGACAGCGCCGGGCCCTTGCCCATGCCCGAGTCGAGCAGCCCCTGGACAATCGGCACCTCCGTCAGCGTCGCAAAGTACATGAATGCGCCGAAGATCGAGGCGAAGAAGTTCGTCCACAGCGACCAGAGCGAACGAACCGGCGCCTCCCAGCCGCTGCCCATCAATCCCGAAGCCGACAGGAAAGTGTCGGGCGTCGCCCCCACCAGCATCTGAACATACCGGCTGGGAATCATCCCTTCGTGTCCCACACGGCCCAGCAGAAAACCGGCAACCAGCACGCCGATAAAGAGCAATGGCAGAATCTGCTTCGAGAAGGTCCACGTGGCGTTGAACCACTCGCCCGCCTCGCCCTTGTTGGTTGCTGTGATGATGGACAACCCGACCACTGCCGCCGCGAACGGCACCATCACCAGCAGGCCATCGGTCGGCAGAACCAGTGCAAGAACGGCCGGCGCCACCGCGGCAGCCGCGACTTTCCACCAGGCAATGCCGAACCAGAAGATCAGGATGAGTCCCAGCCCGGCCGCGCAGGCTGAAGTGATTGACCAACGCCATCGCCATATCGTCGTGGCGATTCCTTCCGTGGGCGACTTGGCCGCGATGTCGCCGGCCTTCAGCCAGATCTCCTCGCCGGCGCTGGGGCCTTCCGTAATCCGAATGCGAAGAGTTGCATCGGCAGCGCTGGCGGCCTCGCTCTCCTGAACAACCGCGCCCACGAAGGCCTTGCCGTCGAGCGTGGCATATGAGTACTCTCGCGGTCCACCCCAGTTGGCGAAGACCAGAATGCCGACCAAAGCCGCGAAGAACAGGATGTTCTGCCATAGCGGCCGCCGCACTTCGGGTTCGGGCATGAACATCTGTGCCTTGACCTTGGCCTGTTCCTCCTTGCGGTAGATCAGGTGTATGGTCAGCCCGATGATCACGCTGAACAGGACTGCGCCGATGGCGCGCGCGATGCCCAGTTCCGCTCCCATGATGCGAGCGGTCAGCACAATCGCCAGCACGCTGATGGCCGGCCCGGAATACAGGAACGCCACAGCCGGGCCCAGGCCCGCGCCCATGCGGTAAATGCCCATGAACAGCGGGAGGATCGTGCACGAACAGACGGCCAGAATCGTCCCTGAAACCGACGCCACGCCATACGCCAGCGGCTTGCTGGCCCTGGCCCCCATGTACTTCATCACCGAAGCCTGGCTCACGAACACGCCGATCGCGCCCGCGATGTAGAACGCCGTCACCAGGCACAGCAGGACATGCTCCCGGGCATACCACTTGGTCAGGTGCAACGCCTCGCTGAAAGCGCCATCAAATCGCGCAGTCCCCACGGGCAGGAAGAAGAACACCAGAAACACCCCTGCCATCAACCCCATTTTGCGCAATTCGCTCCAGGCCATGGCGCGTTGTTCTGGGAGTGCGCACGCCGGCCCGCTTGCACGCGCCTCAACGCCCGTCGTTACTGTTTCAGCCACCACACTCGGCAGAGTTCTTGTCATGTGATTGTGTGATCAGATGCTCACGTATTCGCGCAAAAAACGGCGGCGCCGTTACCCGCAGCACAAAGCTCGCTGCCCGGCCGCGACATCCGCCTCAATCACGCCGCGCACACACCCGAACACGCTCAGAATGCACGGCGTGTGCAGCGTGTAAAACACCTGCAATCCTTCCTTGCGGCTCGAGAGAATCCGCACGCTGGTCAAGACCGCCAGGTGTCTTGACACGTTCGACCGCTCCGCCCCAACGGCCAGCGCAATGTCGCCGGCGCACATTTCCCGCTCCCTCAGGCAATCGACGATCGCCAGCCGGATTGGCTGTGCGAGCGCCTTCATGATCCTCGCCGTCATCGCGTATTGTTCTAACTTGGCTGTTTGCATAAACTGCGGCTCAAGCGTGAGTATGTGATCACATGATATGTCTCCCTGTGCGTCCTGTCAAGCCAGTCATCGGCCCGTTACGCTGTTCTGGTGTGGCTTGACACCTTCTGCCCAGCGGCTGATCATGGCTCCCTCATGAGCACCGCGGTGATTTTGCAGCACGTCGAGCACGAAGGACCTGGCCGAATCGAGCAGGTCTTTCGGGACTTCGGGATTCCCGTCCAGTTAAGACGCTTGGATCGCGGGGATGAAGTGCCCACTGCTATCGATGGCATTCGCGTTCTGGTGGTCATGGGTGGGCCCATGGGGGTCGTCGATATCGGGGATGCGCGTTATCCATTTCTAAAACACGAAGTTACGCTCCTGCAACGCATGATGGATCACGACCGCGCCGTCCTTGGCATCTGCCTGGGAGCTCAATTGCTTGCACATGCCGCCGGGGCCAAGGTTTATGCCGCGCCAACCCCGGAGATCGGTTGGGCTCCGGTAAGCTTCCCGTTTCCCGGTGGGACTGAACCGATCGTGCAGGGTGTGCATGACGGGATGATGGTGTTCCATTGGCATTTCGACACATTCGATCTGCCCAAGCTGCCGCCGCCAGCGAATCCGCTCCCGGGGCCGCCGCAGCCCGGCAGTGTCCTCTTGAGCTCGACCAAATCGGTGAAGAACCAGGCGTTTCGGCTCAAGAACCGGCTTTTCGGCTTTCAGTACCACTTCGAGATGGACCGCGCAGGAATCGAAGCGATGTTGGTGCATGGCGAAGATGACTGGCAGAAGGTGCTTGGCGCTGATGGCGATCGGCGGATTCGCCAGGATACCGAATTGCTGTATATGCAATACGAGCGGCTGGGCAATCGGATTCTCCGCAACTTCGTGCAGTACCTCAAGCTGTATTGACCCGCCGACAGATGGCTTCCGGCGGGTGGTGCACTTGTGCACAGCCATCGCTTGAGTGCAAAAAGGCGACTGCTGGTTATGGTTCAACTTCTACAGCTCTGGTCTCGCGCCAGCAAGAACGGTCCGTATGTGCGGCCGTGGGGCTTGGCTGCGCCGGTGCTGGTGCTGGTCGTTTGCCTTCCGCTGCTTCGGCCCCTGCGAAGCGTCGAGATGTCCGCCAATGAGAGGGCACGTCTGGCGACGGTTCAATCGATTGTTGAATACCGATCCCTTGCCGTGAACCAGAGCGTCTTCTATCCACCGGCAACAGAAGAACCGCCGGAGGGTTTCTTCCGCGGGGAGGATGGGCAGATCTACAGCACGCAGGCCCCAACCATGGCATTGCTCCTGGCCGGGCCGTACTGGGTGATGCACCGGGCCGGTATGCGGTTTGACACCAACCAGGCGGTGGCCGCGTATCTTCTGACTTTGATTGGAGTTACGCTTCCAGTTGCGCTCGCAGGCGCCCTGGTTTACCGCATGGGCCGGCTGTTTGAGCTGCACAGGCCCTGGCGAGCGCTTCTGGCGTTTTCGACCGTGTTCGCCTCCGGACTGGTCAGCTACGCGACGGTGCTCAATTCGCATGCGCCGGCCGCCGCGCTTGTGCTTGGTGCGGCGGCGGCCGTCTATCACGGGGCGCTGTCGGGGCGGAGCGGGCACGGCTTTGCGTGGCTGACCCTGGGAGGCCTTCTGGCGGGTCTGGCATCCGTGACGGACATGGGAGCGATTGCCTTCCTGATGCTGCTGATCGGCGTTATCTTCGCGATGAACTGGGCGGCGGCGATGAAGGTGGCCGGGATCGGATGGTACATTCTCGGCGCTCTGCCGCCCATTGCCCTGCATGTTGTGCTGACGCTTCAGGTTACCGGCGATGTCCGGCCAGGCTTTCTGCACACCGAGAGTGGCCTGGCGACATTCGCCCGGCAGGCATCCGGTGAGTACTTCGATGACGGGTTTGAGGAAGAGCGCACCAGCCTGACCGGGTTGGTGGCCAGGCATTTGATTGAGGGGCTTCTCGGTCCGCGCGGCCTGCTGACGCATTTCCCTGTGCTGGTGTTCGGCGTCGGTGGGATCGGTTCAATCGTCGCACGGCATTGGCCGCGGCCGACACGAGTGCTGGCAGCCGTGTCGATGATCGGGGCGGCGATGATCATCGGGGCGTATTGCTTGCTCAAGGCCGACTGGCACCAGCCGATGTTCTCGGTCCGCTATTTCATTGTCTTCATGCCCCTACTGGTCTACTGGTGCGGCGCCTTCCTCCGTCGCAGCCACACCATGGCGGTGTGGATCGGTGCGGGCGGCCTCCTGGGGTTCAGTGTCCTGGCAAGCCTGATCGGCGCCACCTCGCCGTTCGTGTCGTCCGGGCACGGCGAATACACCGTTTACGCCGCGATCCGCGCCCTCATCCTGGGAAGTTGAACCGGCCCGGCGCTTGAGGGCTGACCTTCGTTGCGATACAACCGCCCCCCATGCACGAGCGGAAGATATCTCCCGAACAGGTCCGGCACGTCGCCAAGCTCGGCCGGTTGGCTCTCTCCGACAAGCAGGTGGAGCGTTTCGCCGGCCAGTTGGAGTCGATCCTCGAATACGTCGCCAAGATCGAAGAGGTGGACACCAACGGTGTTGAGCCCATGGCCCATGCCGTGCCGCTGCACAATGTGCTGCGGGATGACATCGTCGAGCCCAGCCTGCCGCTGGAGGAGGTGTTGAAGAACGCACCCGAGACGGATGGGCCCTTTTTCAAGGTGCCCAAAATCATCGGGGGCGATGAAGACTCAGCTGGGTAGACCATCCATCCATCCATCCATCCACAGCCCTATGCTTAGCCACGACACGCTTCTCGCAGCACGCGACGCCATCCTCCGGAAGGAAATTTCGGCCACCGAGCTCGTTCGCCAGGCGCTGGACCGCATCGCCCAGGTCGATGGCGCGATTCACGCCTTTACCGGGCTCTGCGCGGACCGCGCCATGGACCGGGCCAGGCAGGTCGATCAGGGCGAGCTTGGCGGCGAACTGGCCGGGGTGCCGATCGCGCTCAAAGACAACCTGTGCACGACGTTCGGCAAGACCACCTGCTCGTCGAAGATGCTGGAGAACTTCCGCTCGCCCTACGACGCCACCGTGGTGAAGAAGCTCGAGTCGGCCGGCGCGATCATCCTCGGCAAGACCAACATGGATGAATTTGCCATGGGCAGCTCGACCGAAAACAGCGCCTTCGGCCCCACGCGCAACCCGTGGGACACCAGCCGCGTGCCCGGCGGCTCCTCCGGCGGCTCGGCCGCCGCCCTGGCGGGGGGGATGTGCTGCGCATCCATCGGCTCCGACACCGGCGGCTCCATCCGCCAGCCGGCCGCCCTCTGCGGCGTCGTCGGCCTCAAGCCCACCTATGGCCGGGTCAGCCGCTATGGCCTCGTGGCGTTTGCATCCTCCCTCGACCAGATCGGCCCCTTCGGGTGGACCGTCGCCGATGCAGCCCTCCTCCTGAACATCATCGCCGGCCACGACCCCAAGGACTCCACCAGCGTCCCCCGGCCCGTCCCCGACTACCTCGCCGACCTTAATCGCCCCATCCAGGGCCTGCGCATCGGCATCGCCAGGGAATACCAGCTCGTCGCCGGCATGGACCCCCAGGTGAAGCAGGTGGTGGATGAGGCCGTGCGCAAGCTGAGCGAACTGGGCGCGCAGATCATCGATGTCTCGCTGCCGCATACGGAATACGGCATCGCGGCCTATTACGTTATCGCCCCCTGCGAGGCCTCCAGCAACCTTGCCCGCTACGACGGAGTGCATTACGGCCATCGCACCCAGGCCCCGGTCTCCGACATCGTCGAGCTATTCAGCAAGTCGCGTTCGGAGGGCTTCGGCGATGAGGTCCAGCGCCGGATCATGATCGGTACCTACGCCCTCTCCAGTGGCTACTACGAGGCCTACTACGTCCGCGCCCTGAAGATGCGCTCGCTCATCAAGCGAGACTTCGACCAGGCCTTCGAGCAGTGCGATGCCATCGTCTGCCCCACCTCGCCCACGCCCGCCTTCAAGATCGGCGAAAAGACCGGCGACCCCCTCCAGATGTACCTCGTCGATGTCTTCACTGTCACCTGCAACATCGCCGGCATCCCCGGCATCAGCATCCCCTGCGGATTTACCTCCTCTGCCTCCCCAGGCCCCAAACCCCTCCCCATCGGCCTCCAACTCCTCGGCCCCGCCTTCAGCGAAGATAAACTGCTCCGCATCGCCCGCATGTACGAGGCATCCACCCCCTGGCACCTCCAACGACCGTAGGGGCGGGGTCTCCCCGCCCAATCTTCACTCCTGCAGAGCAGCGGTGAAATAAGAACGGCCCCGGATTAACGGGGCCGTTCGCGCATGCTCTGTGCATTCGTTCAGGCCTGTCGGCGGCGCAGGGCCCTCACGCTGCCGATGACGCCCATCAGTGCCATTCCCGCCCATGCGGCCGACGGCAGAGGAACGGCGGCGGTGTAGAAGTCGCCGTAGAACTCGTTTTCGTTGTTGCCGGCGATCTCGCGGATCTCGACGCGATTGAACGGCACGGTCGAGCGGATGCCGACAAAGTATGCCTGATCGTTGGGCGCGTTGAACTCAATCGAGCCGACGGTGACGTTGCCGGACAGGAGCGTCACTGAGAAAGTGGAATCGACAAAGGGGGCGTTTACGTTGGGATCAAACTGAGGCTCGACGAAATCGAAGCCGAAGGCCAGCAGCTCGATCGGGCTGCTGATCGAGACGTTCAGGTCTTCAAAGCCACTGATGGCCAGTTCGCTGCCGGCGAGGCGGGCGGACCATTCTTGGATGAACATCGTGTTAGCCGCGTTGAACGTCAGGTCACCCAGCGTGTACGAGGTGCCGACAGCGCCCGGATTGAGACTGGGAAGGCCAGCGCCGGTTGCGCCGGTGGCGGCCAGGAACGCGGCCTTATCGCTGTATGTGACCGTCGCCGCCTGAACCGAGCCGCCCAGTATCCCGATTGCGCACAATGCGCCGATGAAGCCCAAACGCATGATTCTCTCCTCCGAAAGCGATGTCCGCCGATTCTCTACGGTGTTACAGGGTGAGCTCTCCGTGTCACCCGAGAAACCTGCTGAGATCTAATCTTGGCCGATGACGGCGATTACGCAAGAAGATAAGGGTCCCCAGCCACAGCAAAACCGGCCCTTGAGTTGAAGATGGGCAAATGGTAACACCTGTAATGCCTCCGGAGAGCCGGAGACACTCCAGTGCGTCAGGCATCAGCAATGACAACGTCGCGGCCTGCGCCACGAGCCGTTCCAAGCCTACATTCAGCTCATGACCGACGACGACCCGCCCAAGCCACGCATCGGCTGTCATGCTGAATTGGCCCCTTCAACCCAAGAAACTACAGGCGGGAATTCCATCTGCCTGACGGCCGCTTGCGCTATCCACCGCCAACAGGTCACCGGCTCCCTTGCCCCGCACACGGTGCCGCGGTCCAGTCCGAACTTGTCTGTAGATTCAGCGGCCCGCCTTACGCGGCGAACGCAACATCTCGCACGTTCTTTCCCAGGGCCTGACGCACCCGGATGTAGGCTTCCAACTGCTTGGTCTCCATTGCCGTGAACTTCACCTTTCTCCATCGCTCGCTGGCACGCCACAGGGTGCCAAGAACCAGCTTGAGGCACTCTTGCTCCGTGCGGAACCTGGGAATCACGTTCGCCCGCCGAGGCTCCTCCTCAAAGCCGCGTTCGGCCAGATTCATCGTCCGCACCGATTTCTGATGCAGACTCGGCAGCTTCAGGTGCGCCAAACTTGCCTTCCAGGTCGTCGGCCAGGCAGGCCATCGCGCTGGGCAGTCGCTTTTCGTGCTCCTTGATCAGCTTCACCGCACACGCCTTGCCCGTCTCGTAGTCCGGCGCATCCCGCACGTCCCGCAGCAGCCGCTTGATCACATCGTGCATCTCCTCCGGCACCTTCTCCAGCACATTCTGCATCTTGCGGAACCAGCAGCGAACTTGCTCGCTCTCCGGCCACATCGCCTCGATGGCCGCGATCAGCCCCGGAGCCCCGTCGCTGGTCACCGTAAGCGGAGACGGCAGGCCCCGGCTCACCAGCGAGCGTAAATGCTCGAGCCAACTGCTCTGGCTCTCCTTATTGCCCAAGCTCATGTCCAGGAGAACCTTCGAGCCGTCTGACAGAATCCCCCAGCTCATCAGGATCGCCTGCTTGCAGTTGGCCTGATGCCGCAGGCTCTCGTGCACCGCATCGCAGAACAGGTACACCACGTCGAAGCCGGAAAGATCGCTCTTGGTATAGGCCTGGTACTCCTCCCAGGGAACCTCCGTCACCTGGCTGACCGTGCTGCGGCCCAGCGGTATCGTCTGCCCGAATCTAATCCGGCCCATCTGTGAGCGTGATGCTGCCTCCCTCTCCGACGGTGAGCTTCCCGATCACCTCCTGCGGCAGGATGACCCCGAGCGAATTGCCGATAAGGTGGATAATCAGCTTGGGCGGGGCCTTGGAGAAGGGGGAGGCATGGCACCTCGCCATGCGGGATGCGACCGCGAGTTATTCTTCGAGTTTCTCGGTGCTCACTCGCAGTTGGGCGAGGTGTTGGTTCTCTTGTGCAAAGGGTCTGTCATGACCCGCGCAACCGGGGCAGGCGGACGCAATGGCGGCGTCTGTGCGCGTGTGGTCTGCGTCCATGCCCGCAGTATTCCATGCATCAAGAAACAGATGTCGCTGCGAAACGGTACGGCCGGTTCCTACTGCCCCTTCCACAAGTACATGATCTTCGCCGAGGTCAGCTCGTGCAGCATGGCCGAGTCGATTCGCACATTGAGGTTCATCCCGGGCTGGCCGGTTATCTCCGGCAGGTTGCTCCTTGCCATCAGCAGATCACGCAGCGTCGCCTGGCGGTGAAGCCGCACCACCTTCGGCTTGCTCAAGCCCGCGTTCCGTGCGGCATACGTGTATGCCGCCTCCGGGTATCCGATCTCGTCGATCAGCCCGAAGGCCAGCGACTGCTCGGCCGTAAACGCCCGGCCATCCGCCACCTGCGAAATCGGCACCTTCAGCAGCATTCCCCGGCTGCTGGTCACAACGCTAGTGAACCGGTTGTAAGCCGCATCGACCAGTCCCTGGAAGTACTCCCGCTCCTTGGGGTCTTCAGGCTTGAGCATCGAACCGGCATTCTTCATGCTGCCCGGCGGGGAGGTGATCGTGGTCTCGGTGACGCCAATCTTCTTACCCAGTTCAGCGAGGTTGTACCGCATCGCCAGCACGCCGATGCTGCCGGTCATCGTGGTCGGCTGGGCGAAGATGCGATCCGCGCCGCAGGCGACGTAATAACCGCCACTGGTTGCCATTCCCCCCATCGTCACGATTACAGGAATGCGGCGCGATGCTTTCAGACGCGCGATCCGGTCATGGATGCGATCGCTGGGCGTAATCGTGCCACCGGGGGTATCTACCTCAATCACTAAGGCCTTGTAATCGTCGTCCCTCTCGATGGCGTCGAGCCAGGCGCAGACCTGCTCGGCGGTGGCGTCGACGATCGGCCCTTCGATCGGCACGACGGCGATCTTCTGGTCTGATGCGCCAGCCTGCAGCACCTGCTCCACGTAGCTATCGGCGCTGCTCGATGCACCAGAACCCAGGAAGTAGAAGTTCATCAGCAGCGAGATGACCAGCACAACAACCATCAGCGACCGGAACATGCCGCGCAGAACGCTACGGCGGGGGGGCGGCGGATACCAACCCATAGGAGGTGGATACATCGGCGGGGGCGCCAGCGGACCCAGAGGCGGCGGGCCGGCTGGCTGCTGCGATTTCCACCCGGGCGGCGGCGGCACTTGCCCGTTCGGTTGCGGCGGGGGAGAGAAACCGCCCTGAGACTGATGGGAACCCTGGCCGGTCGGTGGTTCGTTGACCATATGCGTTCTCGTCCGAAGAGACAGCCCGATGCCCCGCATCCCGCGATGCGCTGCATGCCGGTCAATTATAACCGAACGAAAGGCGGGCTGACGCGCGCAACGGCAGCGAATTGTCGATATTGCCGCCTGCGCCACTCACGAGCAGGGCGCGAGGCTTCAAATGGTGGATAACTCGCCCTATACTTGGCCGACATGACACCGCAGCAGATCGTCCAGGTTCTCCGCGAGAAGTTCGGCAACAAGATCGTGGCGGCGTTCGCCGAAGACAAGCACCCGCGCATCCACGTTGATGCGGCGAACTGGCGGGGGGTGGCCGAGTATCTCTATCACGATCCGGCCATGCGGTTCGACTGGCTGGCGAATCTGTCGGGTGTGGACTTTGTGGCGGACGACAAGATGTGCGTGGTGTACGACCTGTGGAGCCACGAGCACGGTCACACGTTCGCTGTGAAGGTGTATTGCACGCGAACCGATGCGCATGTGCCCACAGTGAGCGACCTGTGGCGCATCGCTGACTGGCACGAGCGCGAAGCGTTCGACATGTTCGGGATTGTGTTCGATGGTCACCCGGACCTCAGGCGGATTCTGATGGCCGAGGACTGGGTTGGCTATCCGCTACGGAAGGACTACGTGTACCCACGGGAGTACCACGGCATCCCCGCGAGTGTGGAGCTGGACTGGCAGCAGAAGCCGGACTACCCAAAGTGATGGCAACGCGGTGCCGAAAGCAAAAAACACGTGTGCGGTCTTGACTCCCGCACCTACGCCTGTATGATTGACTAAGTCAGATGTGCGAGGCCTTTGCCTGCTTGGGTTAAAGGCTTTAACAAGTTGATGAGGGCCCGGTCGCTGAATAGGCGTTAGGGCTTTTTTTGTCGGGGGTATTCCCCGAAGAAGGTTCCCCCCCTCCTTCTTCAACCCCCGACACTTGTAGTTTGCGACCCGGCCGGGTGTTTACCACCCGGCCGGGTCTGCGTTGGCAGACGGTAACCGGCCGCGAGCTGTCGCGGCGACAGAAACGCCGATGGCGGCAACAGCCATCGGCGCAGCGTTCTCTGATCCCTATTGGGGGTGCTATTTCTGTTTCAGGTCGCCGGGCAGTTTCCAGTGCATGCGGAGCAGGCGGAAAAGAGGGTCATTGCCTTCGGATCGCTTCTCGGCCAGATCGAGATAAACGCCGGCCAGTTCCTCATTCTGGGTGTTGTAGGCGATATAGGCCAGCAGGAGCACCAGGCCGGCATCGTCCTCCTGCTTGGCAGCGGTGGCCTTGATCTCCTTGACGACCGTCTCGAGCCGCTGTTGACCGATCATGCCCTTCAGGTCGAACTGGGCGAGTGCGAGGGCCGGGTCGGTCGAGAGAGCGTGTCGCAGGTGCTCCTCAGCGCGGGCGTAGTAGCCCGCTCCGAGCTCGGCATTCGCCTGTCCAAGCAGTACCAGTCTGTTGTTCGGGGCTACCTGCCCGGCGGCTTCATATTCGCTGATGGCGGAGGAGAACTTGCCTTCCTTCATGAGGGTCTCGGCCGTGACCAGCACATTGGCGAGGTCCTGCGCCTTGACCCCGGTGGCGAGCGACTTGACCTGTGTGGGTTGCGGCTTGTCAACGGGATGGGTGGCAGGCTGGCGAGCAAGTTCCTGCCCGATCCTGGCGTAATCAGGCACGTCGGCCTTCGGCGTCGCCACGGCGGAACCGGGACCGAGTGCCGGGCCCGGAGGGAACAGGGAAGCGCCGGGCTGCTTCACGCCAGGTTGGTCGTCGGGCTTGGCGCCCGGTAGCCGGTTGGAGCCCTGTGGACGCTCAAGCTGATCGAGCAGGGACTTGTTGCCGGCCGCATCCCCCTGTGCCCGCTCGATGTAATAGCGGTGCAGCCGCCGCTCCAGTTCGGCGTATTGTGTGCTCTGCTGGCTGGGCGGGGCGATGCTCTTATAGCTTTGCTGCTGGCCGATCTCGTTGGTCAGCGGATTGCGGTTTAGTTGTGTGCGCAGAGGCCCGGTCTCGGGCGCATCGAAGGGCTGAGGCAGCCGGCCTGAAATCAGGCCAGGCGACGTGGGAGGCTGTTCGTCGTCGTCAAGCGCCGACCGATTCAGTTCATCACGCATGCGCTGGATAGTGCTGAAGTCGAGTGACGGTCGAACCATTCCTCCAGGCTGATTGGTGAGCCAGGGATTGGCGAACGTGCGATCGGAGAAGTCCCAGCTTCGAGGGCGCAGGTCCGTGGGCGACATCGCTGCCCGCGGTCCGGTCACTTCTCCGATTTCGGGTTCGCCGGCGCGAGCATCGAGAACGTTGCCCTGGAGCATCATGCGGTCCACAGGGCGTTGTGAAATGTGTCGCGAGAGTTGCGTATCGGACAGATCCCGTGGTGACGATTGGGTGTAGGTTCCCGTAAAGCCCTGCTGCTGGAACCCCGGCGGAGGAGGTGAAGCAAGCGAACGGCCGTAAAACGGCTGGGAGGCGTAATTGTATTGCTGCGGCTGGTAAGGCGCCATTGGTCCACGGGTCCAGCGCAGGAAGCGGTCGGTGCCTTCGCCGGCAACGGGACCGCGGAACGCACGGGGGTCGCTATAGGGCACCGGGCCGCGGAACTCCCGGCCGCCAGTGACATTGCCCGTGACGCCCATGTTCCCTAGGTTCCAACTCGACCCACGATACTGCCAGTCTTGCATGTAGGTGCCGGAGTTGAACCCGCCGCTGTCTCTTCGAGGGTTTGCATCCAGCGCCCGGCCGTCATTGGCGATCCTGTACTGTGCGTCAGCGCGTCCGCCCCACAACAAAGGAACCGCAGCCACAGCCGCCAACAGCATCCATTTGACTCGCCTGTTCATCGCACCACCTCACATTTAGCCGGCCAACTCTATTATATCGTCGATTTTGGACCCGCCAGCGCATTCCGGGTGCAATTGCAGTGCGCGGCCGGAAAAACCGCCTCAGTTTGGACGAGTTGCGGGAGCGGAGGTTTCCGGTTTTAGGGCATTGATCAGTGCCGGCGGCAGATCTTCAGGCTTCAGAACGGGCTTCACCTTATAGGGCCTGTATAGCGGGTCACCGATCATGCTGATCATCCAGCTAGTGACCGGCGTGGTCTTCCAATAAACCTCAGCCAGGGTCAATTCGCCGGTCAGCAGGAGCGGGAAGAACTCGTCTGCGGGTGGGAATGCGAACAGGTAAGGTTCGGCAACGGGGCCGAGAGATGCGGCGATGCCATCGTTGATGAGCCCGCGGACCCAGCCACGCTCGCCTTCGCGTCTAAGACTGACGAGCTCAGAACTGGCGACGTGGTACCCAACCGCGCCCATATTCAGGCGGCAGCAGGCTTTATATTGGCGGTGGCTGTACCAGCCACAGTAAAGAGCGACGTCATCGGCCGCTCCCTCTGTCAGCAGTTCGGGCGAATCCTCGTGCAGAAGCTGCAGCTTCGTCCTGGTGCGGATCAGTTCGGCCAGGTTACGCAGCGTCTGGTCATACCAGGCATAGCTGCCGCCATCGGGTCTGCCCTTGGGCATGATGGCGCGGCTGTCCAGGACCAACTTGCCTATAAGTCCCTGTTTCTCAGCCTTGAGGGAGGAGAGGATGATCTCACGAACCTGCCCGGACTGCGGGGCGTCGAGGCGCATGACCATGAGGGTCCTGGGGCCGATGGAGCGGGCGGCCGCCGGCATGCGGAAGTGCAGCGGGTTGGCATTCCACTTGTTCAGAGGATAGAAGTTCCACCAAAGGAGGGACAACTCGCTGTCGACGGCGGCGACGGACTGCGGCGCATCGAGGTAGTCGAGATGGCCCTGGAGGACCCGGATTTCCTCGGCCATGCCGAAACCTTCGCGGACGAGCTTGCGCATCCTGTCACGGGCTTCGGGCTCGTTGCGACGCTGCTGCAACTGGCCGATGTCGGCCGCGATCTTCCGGATTCGTTCTACGAGCTCCGTTGCTTTAGCGCGTTCCTCGTCGGTGCGCCCGGCTGCGCGGAAATGTCGCACGACGCCGGCGGGGCCGGACAACTTCTGGACGGTCTGGACGAGAAGTGCCAACTGTTCGGCGCGTTCGTTGGGATCATCCCTGCGGGCGAGATCGCGTGCCAGAAGGCCCAATGCGGCGTCGGCCCGCTTTGAGAGGCTGTCAAAGTCCGTGCCTGAGCCGGGCTTAAACGCCGGGCTGGCGTCGGACGCCTGTTTCTCGATGCCGATGACCAGTTCCTTGAGCTCGTCCAGACGCTTATTGCGTTCGCTGGTGATTGACTGGATCTCAGCCTTCTCTGTTGTCGTGTTGATTCGCTGGGCAATGCGGAGGGGAACGCCATAGAACGTTACGAGGCAGGTGATCCTGTCCTCCATGCCATTGTCGCGAAGGTGCTTGCGAAGAGGGAAGACCAGGTCACGCTCATAGGCAAGCAGAGTCATCTCCTCGCCGGTCGGCAGGTCAAGAGGAACGATGTGTGTTGTGGGGATCAAGCGGGCGTTGCAGTAGAAGCGGGCGAGTTGCTCGCTCTCGGGGAGGTTCTTGTTAACAACGAGGATGATCTGGTCCGGTTCGAGGGCGATCGCGACGCTGTTGGTCAGCAGAAGCAGAAGCAGGCTCATCAGAATCGGCTGGGACGATCTGGTATGTGGATGACTGTGCACGCCTGAGGTTCCTGTTGGTTGGATTGCCTTGCTCGATTTGTGCCTTTCCGTGTCAGGCCGCAGGTCAATCGTTGTCGCCGTGCGTCGCGAGCATAAGCGAAAATGGCGGGTTCCGCACGAGAACCCGCCTGGTGTGTTGACGGACATTGCGGCCCGGCTACTGCCCGGTGGTGGGGCTGCCAGGGGCCGGCTGGGTGCCCTGCGGCGGCTGTTGGCCGGGCTGTGGAAGGTGCTGGGCCTGGGCCTTCTCCATGAGATCAACAAGCGCCTTGATTTCGCGGAGGGATTCAGGGCTGCCCCAGAGGAGAACCCAGTCGACGTGCCAGTTGCAGCGTTCAAAGGTGCATCCCTCGAGATGATAGATGGTTTCGCGAAGGACGAGGGTGCAGGCCACGAACTTGCAGCGGATAAACGCCTGGCCGCTGATGTAGATCGTCTGGTTGGTGAAGGTTTCGCCTTCGTGCTTGGTGAGAAGCATGCGACAGTCCTTTAATGTAATGTCTGGCATCCTGGGACGCCGGGGCCCGCCCCGAATCGGCCGATGCCAGCAGCTTGCCGTATCGTAGCGGCGCCCCTAAGCATATAATCTTGTCGGATAAAAAGCGCGTCGCCATGAGCGGAGGCATGGACATGAAAAGAATTCGAAAATCGTTTCGGCGGCTCCTTTTGGGCGTTTCGGCGATTCTGGTCATAGGGGGGGGTGTGGTGTACCTGAACCTGAATCGGATCGTCCGGAGGACCATCGAATCGCAAGCCACCAACTCGCTTCAGTTAACCACGACGCTGGAGAGTGCGAGGTTGTCTCTGCTGGGCGGGCAGCTCACGCTGGACGACCTGAGCATTGCCTCGCCAAAGGGGTTTGCGACCCCGAAAATGTTCATTGTGGACGGTGCGACCGTGGCGGTGCGATATGGCGAGTTGCGGGCAACGCCGATCCGCATCCAGTCCATCAGCATCAACAATCCGACCGTTGTGGTGGAGCGGGCGGACGGGCGGTTCAACTTCCAGGCGATCAACCTCAAGTCATCGGACTCGGAGATGAAACTGGTGATTGATGAGCTGACGGTTCACAACGCCAACGTGATTCTGCGGCCGAACATCTCGGGATTGGACGATCTCAAGGAGATCAAGGTCGTGCTGCCGAAACTGACGATGAAGAGCATCGGAACCGGCGATGGCGCCCAGAACGGAGCCGCGATCAAAGATGTGGTGGCTCAGGTGATGAGCGCTGTGGCGTCGCAGGCGGGCGACCTCGCCGAGCAGTTGCCAGAGCAGTTCCGCGCGGCCTTGGCAGACCAGGCACGCGCCATCACCGGTGAATTGCGTGGAAAGCTGAACGAGAAGCTGGGCGAGTCGCTCAAAGGCACGGGTTTGGACAAGCAACTCGACAAGGCGCTGGACCAGAATCTGAACAAGTTGCTCGGGTACAAGAGCCGCAAGTAGAAGGTGGATAGCTCGCCCGGGCGATGCGGTGATCGCACGTATACCGAGACCGTGTTTGCGAACTCGGTGCCAAAGCGAACGAGCTTGATCCTGGTACAGGGAATGGTGCGAGGTTTGCGGTCCCACCGGCCGGTGGCGTCGAAGTTCAACAAACGGATCGCCTGGTACTCGATGTCGACGATGCGCCCGATGTGGAACCGCTCTTCCGGGCGGGTGTGGTGTTCGACGATGACGTTTTCACCGATGCACTTGATGGACCGGAACAAGTCGGGGAAGCCGTTGATGATCAGGGGATGGGAAAGGCCGATCCGCTCGCGAACGCCTTCATGGATGAGATGCGCTCGATAACCCGCTCATGGCGGGTGGAGCGGATGGCGCCGATATTCTGAAGAGGGACGATGGCATAGCCGTCGAAGTGGAAGTCGAGCAATCCTTGGATGAGGACCAACTCCCGGCTCAAAAGCAGGGGATAACCATGAACTCGCATGTTGACGGGCCGCCCGGGGGGCGAGTCGGGTTTGGCGCCGGCTTTCAATCAGAAACCCGAGTTGCGTGTTGATGGGCAGGGCGTCCAGAGGCGGCATCCCACAACCGGCCATTCAATGGTGGGTGCCGGCCAGTGCAAAGGAGATTCTCGCGAGGCGGTGAGCGTTGCGTTATACTCCCGCGCCGCGCAACCGGAAGGAGCAGACAAGTGCCGCAGCGGACCTGCAAGTCGTGTCGGGTGCTCGTGGGACTGGAGATCCATGTCCAACTGGCGACGCGATCGAAGATGTTCACTGGGGCGGCGAATGCGTTTGGCGCTGAGCCGAACTCGCTGGTCGATCCGCAGGTCCTGGGTTTGCCGGGAGTGCTGCCGGTGATGAACCGCAGTGCCGTGGAGCACGCGATCAAGGTGGGGATGGCGCTGGGTTGCGAAGTCTCGCCGTTCACGAAATGGGACCGGAAGAGTTACTACTACCCTGACCTTCCGAAAAACTATCAGATTTCCCAATACGACCTGCCGCTTTGTCACCACGGGATGTTCGAGATACCGGGCGAGGACGGTGCGATGAAGCGCATCCGCATCCGGCGGGCGCACCTGGAGGAGGATGCGGGCAAGCTTCTGCACGATGCGCCGGGCGGGCATCGGATTGATTACACGATCGTTGACCTGAATCGGGCGGGGACGCCGCTGCTAGAGATCGTCACCGAGCCGGACCTGTCCAGCGCCCGGGAGGTGACGGCATTCGCGCAGCGGCTGCAGAAGCTGGTGCAGTACCTTGGCGCGAGTCACGGTCAGATGCAGATGGGACACATGCGGTTCGAGCCGAACATCAACCTGCACATCACCGATCAGGAGGAACAGGTGCACAGGACGGCGATCACGGAGATCAAGAACCTGAACAGTTTCTCGGTGCTGGAGCGGGCGACGGACTACGAAATCCGGCGGCAATTGCACGAATGGGCGGAAACGGGGTGGCTGGGGCGCAAGAGCACGCGCGGGTGGGATGAGGCCAGCGAGGCGACGTTCCTGCAGCGGGAAAAGGAAGAGGCGCAGGACTATCGGTATTTTCCCGATCCGGATTTGTGTCCGGTGGTGGTGGATGAAGTGTGGCTGACCGAGTTGAAAGGGCAGATCGGCGAGCTGCCGGCGGCGCGGGAGAAGCGATACCTGGAGTACCTGAAACTGGCGCCCAAGGATGTGGAGTGGTTGACGGCCCAGCGCGCAACGGGTGACTACCTGGATGCCCTGGTGTCAGCCGGCGTCGAGCCCAAGCGGGCGTGCAACATCATCGAGGCGCTGCGGGAGATCGAGGCGATGGGCCATGTGACGCCGGAGCGGGCGATGCAGGTCAGCCGGCTGATTGAGTCAGGCAAGGTGGCGGCCAACAAGGACACCACCAAGGCGATCCTGCGGAAAATGGCCGAGGCGCAGTCGATTCCGGCCGCGCAGGCGGCGACGGAACTCGGGCTGATGCAGAGCTCGGACACCGGCGCGATCGACGCTGCGATCGATGCGCTGCTGGCGCAGAAGCCCAAGGCGATGGATGATTTCAAGGCCGGCAAGCAGCAGGCGCTGGGCGCGCTGGTGGGGGCCGTCATGAAGAGCACGAAAGGTTTGAGCGCGAAGTTGGTGCAGGAGAGGCTGAGGGAGAGGCTCAGTTGAAGGCATAGAATTCGTTATGTCCCTTGAATCCACACCCGTTCGGCTGGACCTGAAGAAGGATGAGGCGCTCGAGATCGAGTGGCAGGATGGGCTGCGGAGCGTCTATCCGATCTCGATGCTGCGGGCGATGTGCCCGTGCGCCATGTGCAAGGAGCTGAGGGAGCATCGCCGGGCCGCACCGCCGCCCGCGCAGCCGGCCGCCAGGAAGACGAGCCTGGCGGTGTTGCCCGGCAACTATTCCAAGCCGCTTGTAGTGGTGGATGCGGAACTGGTGGGGGGGTATGCGCTGCGACTGGAGTGGTCTGACGACCATGCCAGCGGGATCTACTCATTTCAGTATCTTCGCGAAATCTCACCGCAAAAGCCGAAATGCTTTTGATTAACCGCGATCGGCGCTGTATTTGCCAGGTCCGATGAGGATCAGGCTTAAGAAGACGATGCCGGCCTCGAGGGCGTGGGAATAGCCGGCAAAGCCATCGCCGCGACTGACGTGGAAGAGCACGGCCACAAGCATCGTGAAGGTCAGCGCCATGCAGGCGGGGCGGAAGAGAAAACCGGCCAGCAGGAGCAGTCCGCCGCCGAATTCAGTGACTGCCGCCATGATGCCCCAGAACTCCGGCCAGAACGTGATGCCGAGGCTGCCCATCGCGCCGCCGATCATTCGCCACATCTCGGGCCCGCCCCTGACTTTGGGCCATCCGTGGGCCATGAAGGCCAAGCCGATGCCGATCCGCAGAACCAGCAGGCCGATATCGCGGTATTGGGTCAGAATCTTAAGTACCATGCAGCACCTCGCGTGACTGTAGGCCGCGAGTGGCAGGGTGGACAAGCGCCATCAAAGGTCAGCCAGTGCCTGGCCGAGCATGCGGACCTGATGGAGGGCCATACCGCCGAGCTTGGGGAGGGTGTTGCCGATGTTGGGGACAATGCCTTGCGAACAGCCGAGGCGCGAGGCCTCACGAAGGCGGTTTTCGAGCTGAGGAACGCTGCGGACTTCGCCGCCGAGTCCGAGTTCGCCCAGCGCGAAGGTCCCGGCGGGCAGGGGGCGGTTGGTGTGAGCGGAGCAGATGGCCAGCGCGATGGCCAGGTCGATGGCCGGCTCGGCCACCTTGACGCCGCCGGCGATATTAACGAAGACATCATCGGCTGCGAGGCGCATCTCAGCTCGCTTCTCCAGGACGGCGATGATCATGGCGACACGGTCGGTGCTGACGCCGGAGACCTTGCGCTTGGCAGCGCCGATAACGCTGGAGGCGGTAAGCGCCTGGACCTCGACAAGCAGGACGCGGCTGCCCTGCATGGCGGCGGTAACCACCGATCCGCTGGGCGGGCCTGCAGGCCCGTACTGCTCGACGAAGAGCTTGCCGGGGTCATCGACCTGACGCAGGCCGGCGCCGGTCATCTCGAAAAGGCCGACCTCGTGGGTTGAGCCGAAGCGATTCTTGACGCAGCGGACGATGCGATGCGTGTGAAAGCGGTCGCCCTCAAAATAAATAACGGTGTCGACGATGTGTTCAATGATTTTGGGCCCCGCGAGCGTGCCGGCCTTGGTGACGTGGCCGACGAAGAAGATGGCAATGCCGGCGGCCTTGGCCAAGTACACCAGGTCCATGCAGCAGTCGCGAAGCTGGGTGACGGACCCCGGGGCGGCGGGGAGATTCGGCTTGTAGATCATCTGGATCGAGTCGATGACCACGATGGCGGGGGAGTGCTTGTGAATCTGGTTGATGATGCGCTCGATGTTGGTCTCTGCAAGCACCAGCAGGCTGGGCGCCTTCACTCCCAGGCGGCTAGCGCGGAGGGCGGTCTGGCGGGCGGATTCCTCGCTGGTAACGTAGAGAATGGGCGCGTCTTGCGCGGTCCGTGCGGCGTCCTGGGCGAGGGTGTTGGCGACTTGAAGCAGGAGGGTGGACTTGCCGATGCCCGGGTCGCCGCCCACCAGCACGATCGAGCCAGGCACCATGCCCCCGCCCAGCACGCGCGCGAACTCGGTCATGCTCAACGGCCAGCGCTC
>CAZMXI010000087.1:0-20316 GCA_964570205.1 uncultured Tepidisphaeraceae bacterium | reverse complement strand
CAGCGCTGCAATGAGCGCTATGAGAAAAAAGGGTCCTCCCCCTCCGCCGCCCGGCCAACCAAACCGCCGGCCCAGCCGCGCACTCTGCCCAGAATCGAAGAAACCGTAACCACTCCCCCTATTTATCGGATCATCCCCCGCCACCCATTAAGGCGATTGGCTCGCCATCTCCCAGCCGCACGCCCGCGCGGGAGCTTGCACGGACCCTGCCTACCTCCCCGTGCCATTCCTGACGACCGATCTGCAAAGCCAGAATCAGTCCTGCCGGACAAAACGCGAGCCATCCGGGGTCAGCAGCAACGTCTTACCATCCGCGGCAAGGCGAAGGGCAAACGTCGACATCTGTACTGCGGGAAGCGGCTGTCCTTCCTCCGACTTGTCCATCCGCACCGTCGCCATGCCCTTCTGCCAGGTCCACGACCCACTGGCTTTACTGCTCGAGCTGATATCCCGGATCTTGTTGATCACCGTCCACACCGCCGTGCCGTCAGCTTTCAGTTCTATGTCGACGACGGAGTATACCGGGGTCTTCGGTGTGCCGCTTTCGTAGCGATACTGACCAACCAGTTTCTCCTGCGCCACCGGCGGTCCTACCCAAATCGGTTGGCCACCTATCCTGGGCACCTCTGCCGGTGGCGCCATCGCCAGGGACCATGGAACAGGGTCGGACCATGGAACAGGGTCGGGAGCTCTTCCTGCCGCCGCTCTCGGCTCCATTGGCCAGCCTCGTCCACCCGTAGGCCACGACAAAGCGAATGCTATCGACCCGCCGTCCGGCCGTACGTGACCTCCGCCCGCCCGGCGCTGAACTGGCCAAACGCTCATCCGGCCCAGCCGTCATGCCCAACAGCCCAGCCAACTTCGCCATCCACGCCGACGATGCACCCATCGCCACATCCTCTGGCCCTACGACCCCCTGGGCCGGCGGCTGAGCGGCGGGACCGATCACCGCTACTACACCGCGGCATGGCAGGTCATCCAGGAGACCGACACCAGCCACCCCTGCGAGCCGGTGCGCCTGAGAAACTCTGGGCGCGCTTCCGCATCCCCTCAACTCCCCGCCCCACAAAGAAACTCAAGAAAAAAACCGCCAGCCTCTTGAACAAAACCCTAACCCATCCTACAATACCCTCAGCTAGCCGGCGGCCCGTCCGCCCCCTCCTGGCCAGGCCCGGAGGCTGCTCTATGAAAACTTCATACCGCCCCCATCCAGCGCCCATTCCCGGCGCACCCCCGTCCGCGGCACCCTTACGCCCCCCGCGCAATGCGCAATACGCAACCCCATTTTTCCCAATCCACTGTGCCCTACAGACTTATGCCTCACCCATGTCCCATTATGTCCCAAAATGTCTCACAGTACAGATTTCATTCCCCCCGGGTGCGTGGGTATCTGCGTGCAACTGTGGTTCCCTTCCCTTGGTGGGCATTCGTGCTATCCGTGGCCAATCCCCCGGCATCCATCATTCCACCGGCAACTAACCATGGACAACCCTTCTACTCAATCCTCAACCCGCGCGGCAGGCTCTCGCCGAATGTCAGCTTCTGCTCCTCGGCCTCCAAGTCCCCGCCCTGCCGAACCAGTTCCACATAATGGCCTGGCGCTTCGTGCGACTGCAGGTACCCTACTGCCGCATCCCTCGCCGCTTGCGACACATCCCGGTACCGGTCACCCGTCCTCCGCGCAAGCTGCACCAGCGGGAACAGAAGCTGTACCCCATCGCCCCCCGCCGCATCCTCCGCCACCTTCACAAACCGCTCGATCCACCCCTCGGCCGTCTCCGGCGACGCCAGGCAGTTCAGTGGCCCATACACCGGCACCCGCGACCCCAGCCGGCCCAGCGCAAACGCCGCGGCCGCCGCCGTGCCCGCCGATTTCTCCCGCGGCAACAATTCCAGGATCGTATTGCCCAGGTCCAGCTTCACATCCAGCTTGAGCAATTCCAGCGACCCCAGCAGCCGCCACACCTCGGCTGACTCGTGCGGGCCATATTGAAACGGCGATGTCTTCGGCTGCCCGATCGGCCCCGCCGGCCGCAATCGCGACTTCATCGCTGCCACCAGCGGCTCGGCCAGCGTCAGTTGCTGCCCCGCCGAAAGCCCCCCCGCGATCCGCCGCCACAGGATCCACCATTCGGCCCTGCACAGCTCGTTCTTCGCATGATGCACCTTCTGCTCAAACAGCCGCCACGTCTGCGCCACCCGCCAGTCATCCACCGCCAGCCCATACCCCGGCCGAAGGCAGAACCCGGTCAGGTTCAACCACCGTGCCTCGTGATCCACCGACAGCTTCCGCCCCTCCTGCACCTCCATCAGCGTCTCCCAGAACGACCGCATCAGCGAGCTTGGCCATTCCTGGCGCCCCATTCCCACCACCAGCTCCAGGCGCTTGACCAGCGATGCCGGCGTGGCCGGTACCGGCAGTTGGCTCGTTGCGCCCTTGGGCAGCGCGGTGAATGCCGCGCGGATCAAATCCTGCGCCGGCGAAAGCACCCCCGCATCCACGAATCCCTCGGCCTCGGCCGCGCTTACATGCCGCTGCACCTCTGCCCGTGATGCCGACCGCACATCGAATTCCAGCCGCCACTGCCGATCGCCTTTGGTCTCTTGCGCCCAGAGCTGAAGCGTACCGATTTCGGTCAGTCTCGCGTGCAGTTGCACCGCCACGGTGTCGGCGATCGACCGCCGCCCGCTCTGAAGCACCGTGCGAATCGGCGGCAATGCGGTGAGTTGCTCCGGGTCGATTTCCACCAGCGCCCCCGGCTTGTCGGTCGTCCGCGTAGCGCTGAAGTACAGCGGAAACTCAACCGGCTGGCGGATCAGCAGGTTGAAGGTGCGCTGCAGGTCAACGCTCTGTCCTTCCTCCACCCCCGCCGGCAGCAGGCACAGCGCTGCGGCCTGCGGCGGCTGCGAGCCGCTATCCACACCGATATAGTACGAATGCGCCAGCCCCCCGCGAATCCGCACGCCCCGGCCCCGCCTGACCATCCCGTAGTACGCCGCCCCGCGCGACACGGCTAAATCCAGCCGATCATTGCGCAGCACCTTGGGTTTCCACTTCTTCGCCTGCGAGAACCACCGCGATAGCACTTCAACAATGCGGTTTCGCAGCAGGATCGACTCGAACAGCCCTCCATTGAACAGCACCACATCCGGCCGGGCCGGGTCGTGATCCACCTCCTGCACTTCCTCCTCGCCCGCGTGACGATGGGCGGTGAGGAACGCCGCCAGGTATCGGGTGATGCCCGGGTCGGCCGCATAGGGCAGGCCAAACTCCTGGAACCCCGACCGCCTCGACGCCGGCTTGGCATCCAGGTCCACGACAGGCGCAAACCCGCCCAGCAGCATGTCTTGTATCTCATCCCGCGCGACTTCGACCTGCCGGCCGCCCCCGATCAGCTTCGACCCGCCGCCGGCCACGTGAACGGTCATCTTTTCCGGCGGTTTCTCGCTCAGGAGCGTCTCCTTGATGTTCCGCGCGGAACGCAGCAGCCCGCCCCATTCGCGGGGCGCAACCTTGCCGCCGCCCGTCGCCTTGGCTTCGAGGTGATGTGCGACGGCCAAGTCGAGGTTGTCGCCGCCCAGGATCAGGTGCTGGCCCACCGCAACCCGGTGAAACAGCACCTTACCCTTTTCGGCCGGGCGAACGCGAATGAGGGTGAAGTCGGTGGTGCCGCCGCCGACGTCGATGACCAGAATCTTCTGCCCGGCCTTGACTTGCGCCTGCCAGCGCTCGCCCTGGGCGTTGATCCAGGCGTAGAAGGCCGCCTGCGGTTCCTCGACGAGGGTTAACCGCACCAATCCAGCGCGTTTTGCGGCCTCGACGGTCAGTTCCCGGGCAACCTCGTCGAAGCTGGCCGGCACGGTCAGCGCCACCTCCTGCTGCGCCATGGGGTGGTCGGGCTGCTGCTGGTCCCAGGCAGCGCGGATATGCGCCAGGTAGCGCGCTGAGACATCAACGGGCGAGAGCTTCTCCACATCGGGGGCGCCATGCCACGGCAGCAGTGCCGCCGTCCGATCCACGCCCGAATGGCTGAGCCAGCTCTTGGCGGATGAGATCAGCCGCCCCGGCACACCAGCGCCGTGCTCGCGGGCAAACAGCCCCACGATGTGTCCGGGCGAATCGGCCAATTCGCCCTCGGCCGGCTGATAATGGAACGAGGGCAGAACCTCCCGCGGCTCGGTCGTATTCGGCGCAACAAGCTGGGGGATCAGGAAATCGCGGACAGTCCAAGTTTCCTCGGCCGTATCCACGAACGCGGCCGAACAGTTCGTGGTGCCCAGATCTATGCCGATGATGAACCGGCCGGGTTCATGAATGGAATCGTTTTGGTGCGTCATCTGCGTCAACTCAAGCGCAACGCAGATTGTAGGGAGTGGATGCCATCCGCACCAACGTTACTTCGCATCGCCCTCGCGCGCTGGTTGCGTGGCCGGGCCAGTGTGCTGCCGGGCGGTCTGGATGATGCGGTCGGTCAGGCCCTTGGCCGGCTCGCTTGGGCCGTTTTGAAAGAACCTGAATTGCGCCTCGCCCTTGCTGTTGACCCAGTTGAAGGCGGTGGCGAGGACCTCGCCGCCGGTTTCCCGGGGCGCTGATTCGATGGCATCGACGAGGGTGTTGAAGACCTCGTTGGTGATTTTTCCTTCGATCGACTCGGCCTTGCGCGTGGCGAGATTCGTCAGGGTGAGGGTGAACCGCCCATCGGGGGCGGCGTGGAACTCGATCGATCGGAGCACGTTGAGCTCGCCGCCGCGGTCCATGCCGTAGACCCAGAGCACCCGTGGCGGCAGGAGCTTGCGGCCGGCGTCGGCGGCCTGTTTCTCGACAGCCTTGATGCGCTCGGGGGCGGGGTCTTCGACGGCGGTGACGGTGGCCCATTTCTGATAGGGGTCGCGCTTGTAGGTCACCAGGCAGGTGCGGGCCGGGGCAAAGGGCTTGTCGGAGGCAACGATGATCTCGCGATCCTTGTCGTCGATGCCCTGGAGGGAGCGCATGATGTAGATCTGGTAGAGGCTGCGGTTGTTGCCGGGGGTTTCGCCGAAGACTTCGCGGACGCCCTGGGCGAGGCCGATGCACTCGATGGCGACGTGGCTGGGGGTGGGCTGGCCGATGCCGGTGCGCCGGGCCACCTCGGCCGGCGGAAGGTTGGCCGGCGCTGGGGCATCGGCAACGGCCTGGCCCTGGGCGCGCTGTTGGGCAGCGATGGCAGCGCGCTTGGCTCCCTCGGCCTTCTGTTCGGCGTCAGCGCGGGCCCTGGCCTCGGCGGCGATAGCGCGGGCCATGCGGTCCTCATCCGCCTGGCCCAGAGCGCGGGGGCAAAGGGCGAGTGCCACGGTCAGAATCATGAGCGTACGGCAGGCGCGGTGGTTGAGCATGGGGCTTTGGACGATGAAGGGGGCGGGGAGTTCCAGCGGGGTGTACCTTGGCACGACGCGGCTGGCCGTCGATGGTTGAGCGGCAATTGACGCAGTGCATAGACCTCGGCTTAATCTGGATCGGCTCCAAACCATCGACCATGGGCAGCAAGGCATGGGATTCCCCAAATCCCACCTGTCACGCCCGGTTGAGATCAATCGGCATCCACCCAGGCCTTGTGCAGCCCGCAGCGTGGACAAGCATAGACGCACGACCTGGCTATGTCTGACTCAAGCCAGCTCCAGTATTCCTCCGCCATCTCCGGGTCGTCGCAGTGCTTGCGGAGCCAGTCCACGCCATGGCCCGGAGCGCGGCGTTCGAAGTCCTTCGGCCGCCACATCCCCACATAGACCATCCAGCCGCCGCAGTGGAACGGCCAGTACTCATCCTGCATCGACGGGTGGCACGGGGTGCGCATGAGCTCGTCGAGCAGGTGCTGGGGCACGTGAATGCCCAGGCGGTAACTGCCGTCGTCGTATGACTCGAGCACGGTGGTCTTGAATCCGAGTTCAGCGGCTTTCGCCTCATCTCCGCCGTGGGCCGAGATCATCCCGCGGATCACGTACGGCGGCCAGATCGTGCCCAGTGCGGTACGGTGGGCGATGCCGGCGTGGCCGGAGCGCAGGCATTCATAGCAGACGCGAATCTCATCGCGCTCGCGGGGCCATTGGTCGGGCCATTCGCCAAGCCTATCACACGATTCGCAGCGGGTTACTTCCCCCGCATCACCGGTGTTGTACGCCTTGGTTGCGCCGCATGAGGGGCACGGCGCCAGGAGGTGACTCACGCCCATGCAGTGGGGCTTGTCCTGATCGCAGATCGTGCAATGGCCCGGCGCCAGACGGAGCGGCGCGCGGTAGAGGGGAAACTTCAGCTCGGTTTCGTTGGTATCCTGATGAAACGGGCGAAGGAGGTCGATGCCGCGATCCTTCGCCCACGCTTCAATGAGCGAGACCACCTCGGCGCGGTTCTGTTCCATGGCCAGTTGAAGCGCATTGAACCCGCGCACGCCCTCGGCCAGCGCTGCATCCGCGCCGGCCGCCAGCAGGCGGCGAACAATGTCCGTGTGTCCCTGGAGCGCGGCCAGGTGAAGCGGGGTCCAGACATGCCCATCGCCGCGAGCGCGTGCATCGACCGGCGCACCGCCATCAAGCAGGACCTCGACGCACGCGAGGCTGCCCGTCCACGCCGCGAAATGCAGCGGCTGCAACAGTGCCGGAACAGAATCGATCAGGTAGCGATGCCACCGATCACGCAGCGATGGGTCCGCCGCCAGGATGATCTGGAGACAATCAGCGTGGTTCGCCTCGATCGAGAGGAAGACGGCATCACGTTCATCCAGCCAGTCAACATCGCCCGGCGGGGCACCGGCCGCAAGCAACAGCCGGACGAGGTCTGCACGGCCCGCCTCGCACGCCAGCATCAACGCGGTTCGGCCATCGTCAAGTCGCCGGACGAGCGCGCGAGATGCCCGAAATGCCAACGTCTTTCTCGCATCGGCTTTGGATCGTTCCAGCAAATGCTTGAGGACGAGCTGGTTGTCCTGGTGTTCCGCGCGGAGAATCCACCGGCCTTCGGTTTCCCGCTCGCCGGCCGCGAAATCCATGGGCAGTTGCCCGGCATCGTCGCGGGCATATGGATCGGCGCCGGCCTGCAGAAGCATGGGGGGGATCTGATAGTTGTCGCAACTGCCCGCCCAATGCAGCGGAGTGCGGCCCATCTCATCGCGAATGCTGTTGATGAGGTTCTTGTGTTGCGCGAGCCAGTTCTTCACGGCTTCCTGGTCGCCCCTGGCAATGGCCGCCTGGAATGCCTCAATGAAGTCGTCCATGCGCTCCTCCCATGTCGCGGCGGCGGCTCAATACCCCCTCAAGTTTCACAGCGTCAGATTTCGACCGTCTTCAGCCCTGCCGGATCAAACGCGAAGCCGGCCTCTTTGGCGATAGCCGCGAACGCATCCACTTCGGCCTTGGTGAAGACCAGGGCGCCATATTTGGCGCTCAGGGCAGCGCCGCTGGCTTCGATCTGGCCCGGCAGCATTGCGCCGGTGTTGCCGTGGCCGAGGATGTCATCCAGCACGGCCTTGACGTTCTGCGCCTGCGACCGGCTGGCGGCGAACTGGCCGCTGATCGCATCGGGCCTGATGCACTGGAAATAGAAGCAGCACGTGCCCTTCTCGCCGGCCGGCACCTTGTCCCAGCGATTGCGGATTGTCGGCAGCGATCCGCCGATATAGGCGGCGTAGAGCTCATCAATCAGCGACAGGCCATAGCCCTTGTGCTGGCCGAAGGGCATCAGGGCCTTCACCTTGTTCGGGTCGGTGGTTTCCTTCCCGGTCTCATCGACAGCGCTGCCGGGAGGAAGCTGCTTGCCCTCGCGGACGAACTGCTGCACCCGCCCCATGGCGACGGTGCTGGTGGCCCAGTCGATGCAGATCGGGAAGCCGATGACATCCTGCGTGGGGAAGCCCCACGAATGAGGGTTGGTGCCCAGGGTGGGGAATTTGCCGCCAAACGGCACCACCTCGGCCAGCGCTGCCGTGCAGCAGGTATAGGCGATGTAGCCCTTCTTCGCCGCGTCGATCACATACCCGCCGCCCCACAGGTAGTGGAAAGCGTTGTCCACCGCCACCGCGCCGATGCCGTATTCATCCGCCAGCTTCATGCACGCATCCATCGCCTCGAAGGCGACGGCCTGGCCGAGCTTGCGGTTGCCGTTCCACTTCTGGACGGCCTTGAACCTGGATGGCAGCTTCTCGATCGTCGCCCCCGGCTTGCAGCCGCCGGCTTTGCTGCCGAAATGCTCATCCAGATGCAGTGCCTTGATGGCGTTGTGCGTCTTGATGCCGTGCCAGGCGGTCAACTCGGAAAAGCGCGCGGCGGCGTCGGCCTCTTCCTTCGCATAGCCGCGCTTCACGTACGCGGCGGCAACCAGGTCGTTATGAAGTCTCGTGGGGATGAGATAGTTGAGCATATCGCAGTTGTCGTTTCTCAGTGAAAGAACCAGCCGGAAGCCGGTCACGCCCGCTGCTTCCAGATGAGCTGCTGCTGCACGTTGTTCGACAGCTTGTACTTCTTGATGTGCTTCTCGACCGGCTCGCCGATCACCTGGATCTTCTTCAGGTCTCCCTCGCCCAGGCCGGCATCGGCGCAATAGTTGAGGTAGCCCACGTTGGCATAGTCGATGCCCATCAGTTCAACGCCCACGCGGTCGGCTGCCAGCCAGTCATTGCTCACCACGCAAACGCGGTGATCGACCGGCGTGCCGCCGACGGGGCCGTTGCCCTCCATCCCATCATAGCCGTCGATGACTGCCAGATGCGGATGCAGCCGCCTCGCCAGGTCGAACAGGTTGAAGTTGATGCCGCGGAAACCGCTGCCGTGCGCGATCGATTTGTCGGTCTTGGCGCCGGGCTTGGCGCCCCGGCCCCACGCAAAACCCGCATCCTTGATTGGCGCCCCGAACACGATGTTCTTCAGCGACAGCGTCGCCAGCACGCGGTCGTGCGTCTTGAGCTTGGCGGCCGAGATGATGAAGCTGTTTGGATCCAGCAGCACCTTGCTCATGCGCACCGGGTGCGGCCGGAAGTCCTTCTCATCGAAAACATGCATGATCTCCGCCCCCGCCGTATCCAGATCGACCAGCTTGACATTGTATTTCGCCGCGAGCTTGGTGTAGCCGAAGTTCTCAAAGCCGTTGAGGGTCGGCCCAGGCGCTGCCGACTCGGCGATGATGATGTTGTCCAGCTTCTTGATCGATTTGAGGAATTCCAGGATACCCTCGATCGACTGCGCATGGGTCGCCGCGAGTTGCCGGTCGATCGACACGTTGTTGGGCTTGATGACGATGCGCTTCGTGCCGATCGCACGGGCAATCTGCTCACCAAACGGCTGAAGCGCCCGGAAAGTGATGTCCGCCCGGTCATCGCCGTGCATCAGCGCAACCCGGCTGGTCGCCGGACCCGCAGCCGCACCCTCGGCCGCGCGCGCCATGGCTGGCCAGCGCAGGCCCCCCATCGCGGCCGCGCCGCCGAACAATGTTGCCTTCAGGAAATTCCGCCGCGATGCGCAGTTATGATGCATATTTAGATCCTCAAATGCCCGGCCGGTATCTTACCGCCAGTTGTCCAGAACCACTATCGACCTGAAATGGCCTCCACCGCCGCCTGCTGGAACCCCCGCCGCACGTCTGATGCATCCGCATTCGGGAAATTCGCCCGCTGCACGATCAGCACATACGCCAGCTTCCGCTGCGGGTCGATCCACGCCTGCGTGCCATACGCCCCGCCATGGCCGAACGTGCCCGGCGACAGCATCGCCGTCACGCCTTGCGGCTGGCGGATCACGCACCACCCGATTCCCCAGCCGTTGCCGTCAGTGAAGCCGGTTTTCAGATCGCCCGTGTGGATGCTGGTCATCACCTTGATCGATTCAGGCTTCAGATAGCGCCTTCCATTGAGCGTGCCATCGTTCAAGATCATCTGGCAGAATCGCGCATAGTCGCCCGCCGTCGAGAACAGCCCGCCGTTGGCGGCCGGATAGTCGGCGTATTTCAGCCCATTTCGGCCGCCGGGCACCATCGCCTCCTCCAGCTTGTCGCCGGTCTTCCTGTAGGGCTTGGCCAGTCTCGGCATCTGCGCCTGGCTCACCGCAAACGTCGTATCCTTCATCCCCAGGGGTTTGAACAGGTTCTTTTCCAGGAACTCGGGCAGGGACTGACCGGAAATCACTTCCACGATCCGCCCGGCCGTGTTGATGCTGCTCTGGCAGTACGCCCAACGGCTGCCCGGCTCAAAACCCACCGGCTCGGCCGCGTAGATCGGCATCAACTCCGCCAGCGTCTTTGCCGCGGCCACCTTCTCTCGCGGGCCATCGCTCATACCGGAGGTATGCGTCAGCAAATGCCTGATCGTCACCCGCGCCGGCCGGCCATCGGCCATCCTGAGCTGCCGGAACTCGGAGATGTACTTGTCCACCGGGTCATCCAGCGAGATCTTCCCCTGCTCCACCAGCATCATCACCGCCGTGCCGGTGATCGGCTTGGTCATCGAGGCGATCCAGACGATGTTGTCGGCCGACATCGCTCGATTCCCCGCGATATCCGCCATGCCTACGGCATCCAGATGCACCACACCCCCGGGCGAGACCACGCAGGTGACGGCCCCGGCGATCTCGTTGGCCTGGATGAACTGCGTCATCCGCTGGCGGATGCCCGGGATGCTGGGTGCATCAATCGCCGCGGGGCTGTTCCTGGCGCAGCCAATCCCCGATACAATCCCGAGCACGATAAGGCAGACGGTCCGTAAAGTGGTCATGAAGGAAAGTGTAACCGTCGGCCGGGCGACATCAAGAATCCTGGAGGTGATCAAATGAGCGGGCTCAATCGTCGGCAGTTCATGGGTGGCGCGGTCGCGGGAACCCTGGCCCTGTCGGGCATGATGGCCCGCGCGGCGGAGAACGAGGGGCGGAAGATCAGGCTCGGCTTGATCGGGTGCGGCTGGTACGGCATGGTCGATGTCAACGCAGCCTTCAAGGCCGGCGGGGTTGAGGTTGTCGCCCTGTGCGATGTTGACAGCGACCACCTGAACAAGAGCGCCCAGCAGGTGGAGAAGCTCCAGGGCGATCGCCCGGCCACGTTCAAGCTGTATGACCAGATGCTCAAGGCCGGCGGGATGGATGCGGTGATCATCGCTTCGCCGCCGCACTGGCATGCTCTGCAGTTCATCGCCGCCCTCGAAGCCGGGCTCGACATCTACTGCGAGAAGCCCCTTGCCTATGACATCCGTGAAGGCCGGGCCATGGTGGATGCCGCGAAGAAGAGCGGCCGGATCATCCAGATCGGCTTCCAGCGGCGCCATGCGGGCGCCATCGAGCAGGCCCGCAAATACATCCAGGATGGCAACGCCGGCAGGATTGTCCAGGCCGAGGCCCAGATCCACTACAACGCCGGCGTCAAAGACCCCACGCCCAAGGACCCGCCCGCATCCCTCGATTGGGACCTCTGGTGCGGGCCGGGCCCGAAGATTCCCTACAGCGAGCAGGTCGGCCACTTCAACTGGCGCCTCGAGAAGACCAGCGGCCACGGCCACCTCGTCGACTGGGGCATTCACCTGATCGATGCCACGCGCTGGATCCTCGGCGAGACGATGCCCAGGTCAGTGCAGGCCTCGGGTGGCCTGTATCAGGTGAAGGGCATCACGACGCCCGATGTGCTGCATGTGCAGTTCGATTTCGAGAAGTGCCCCGTCATCTGGCATCACCGCATGTGGGGCGCTGAAGAATACACCCCCGAGGTCTCCAACGGCATCTTCTTCTATGGCGAGAAGGAAACCGTCTTCGTCACAGACAACCGCTGGGTGACCATCCCTCGCTTCAGAGGCAAGGAACGCAAGGTGAACCAGGCCGGCTCCGACGCCGGCGTGCTGCACATGGCCGAGTTCCTCCAGGCCGTCCGCGACCGCAATCAGCCCGGTTGCACGACCGAGGATGCCTATGCCTCAACCACCGCGGTCAAGCTGGCCATGATCGCCTACGACACCGGTGCGAGGATCGCCTGGGATGCGGCTGCAGAACGGATCACCAACCACCTCGATGCCAACCGGCTCCTGAAGCGTGATTACCGGCTTCCGTGGCAGCACCCCTACAAGGGGTGATGTCGGCGCCGCGACGCGGGCGCAACCGGCGCGCCTGCCGGACCGCCCGGCGCAAGGCGGTGTCAGTCCAACTTCAATCCGAACAGCGTCACGGCATTCTGACGCAGAATCTTCCGGGCCAGCCCGAGAGCGTCGGCCTCGCTGCAGTAGCCATCGAGCACCTTCTGCGCCAGGACGTGAGCCACGTTTTCGCGGGCCATTTCGGCGTGTGCGTATGCACCCTCGACAAACAGGTAATCGCCGCCAAAACCCATGATCTTGTTGGCGGGGACGGTCTCGATCCATTCCGAGAGATACTCGCGGGCGACCTTGGGGGAGATGATGTGCAGCCAGCACATATCGATGTAGACGTTGGCGAAGTTCTTCGCCATCGTGGCCAGTTCCGGCCCATAGGGGTAGCTTCCGTGGAACAGGATGAACTTCGTCTTTGGATACTCCATCGCGAGATTCACCAGATCCGTGGGCTTGGATCGGGTGATGTCGTTGCCAAAGCCGGTCTGGAGGCCGGTGTGAATCTGGACCGGCAACCCGCGTTCGCCCGCCAGCCGTGCTATCTGGTTCATCATGTAATTCTGCAGCGACAGCGATTCCTCAGGCCGCGCCGGCACCCCCGCCTTGACCTTCGCGAATGCGGCGCGGGCCATGTCCACCGGCGGCATGGGATAGTAGATCCGCCGGCCGTACGCCAATCCTGACTTGAGCCCGATCACGCCATCCCGCTTGGCTTGATCAATCGCCGTCTCCAACGCCTTGACCAGGCCTTCAAGCGAATCCACCGGCTGCCCGGCGCGCCGGGCGAATTGATCGAGTTGCTCGGAGGATGAAACCATCACGAAATCATCGAAACGCCTGACGCGCATGAAGAACTCGCGGTCCTCCTGCGGATTGCCGCCATCGACAATGCTCAGGTCGATCCGCGCCTTATCTTTGAGCACCCATTTGTAGAAGCCCGGCTTGAGCGACTGGGCCATGCGCTGATTGAGCCGGGTCCCCGTGCTGAGGCTCATGTCATCAAGGCCGACGCCATACAGGTCCCGCGCGCAGAGTTCCAGCGCACGCCCATATCCGGTGAGGCGAGCCTCGGGCCAGTACTTGGCAAACTCGGCCCAGCGCTGTTCGAACGGCAGGGAGCCATCCTGAGCCATCGCCTGCCAGTGGTTCTTCTCCGAACGGGCCATTCCCGCCGAAACCAGGTCGGCCTCGACGTAGTGGAGCATGACCGCCAGGAAGTCCGCCGGCTGTTTCAGGCGGCCGGCTTCGGACGGCAGGTGCTCGTGAGTGTCGACAAGACGAATCTGGTCAATTTGAGCCTTGAGCCGCTGGAAGACGTCCGTGCGGCGGATGGCCGGATCGGCCGCGGCAGCGGCACATGAGACAAGCAGGAAGTACGGCAACAAGCCCGATGTGAGGTGGGTGGGGTTGCGCATGACCCTATCGTCCATCTGATGCGCCGCAAAATCAAGTTGGCCTTGCTGGCCGATTGAGGAGGCGCCCGACCAACGTTGGCCACGGCCTTCGCATGCCGTAGCACGGGCGACGAGCCGGCCTATGGCCGCCGAGGCGCCTGGATCGGCGACACCCTCGGCTTCCCCGGCGCCGGCCCGGACTCGCTACCCGCGGCCGCCGTACCGTCGCCAGGCGCCGGCCCGGACTCTAACATACCTTCGTGGATCCTATTCAGGCGATCTTCGACGCGCACACAGACGTCGGACCCGAAGGCGATCTGGACGCCTGCCTTCAACAGGTGACGGCAAGCTGGGTGGTCTACCTGATGACCGACGAGTCCGACCGCCCGGTGCAGCTCCTCTGTGTCAAAAACCTCCGGGCAAGCCTTAAGCGACGGCTCGGCAGTGTGGAACCCCTCGGCCCAACGAGAAAGATCAACTATCGGGACTTGGTCCGACGCATCCACTGGCGGCGGGTGGACAGCGCTTTCGAGGCCGACTGGGTCTACCTGGAAGCTGCCCGTGCGATCTTCCCGGAAACCTACCAGGGCATGGTCGGCTTCCGCCCGGCCTGGTTTGTCCATGCGGACCCCAACGCTGAATTCCCTCGCCTGACCCGGACAACCCATCTCCATCAGTCCACCGGCGAATTGATCGGCCCGGTCGAGGACAAGCACGCCGCCGCCCGGCTGGTCGAATGCATGGAAGATCTGTTCGACCTCTGTCGCCACCACAACATCCTCGTTCAGGCCCCACACGGCAATGCCTGCGCCTACAAGGAGATGGGCAAGTGCCCATCGCCTTGCGATGGTTCGATCTCGCTGGACGCCTATCGCCAGAGCGTCCGGCAAAGCCTGGAAACGGCCGTGAATCCGGCCGGGTATCTCCTGGCTCAGGAACAGCTCATGCGCCAAGCGGCGGCCTCACTGCAGTTTGAGGCCGCAGCTAGAATCAAGTCGCGCATCGACCGCGCTGCCCACCTCGGCGAAGGCGCCTTCCGCCACGTTCGCCGCCTGCGGGATTTTGCCTTTCTTTCCCTGCAGCGCGGGCCCGGCCGGAATCTGGTCAAGGTGTTCCTGATCGCCGGTGGCCATGTAGAGCAGTTCCTGTCCATCATGCGCGAGCCATCACACTCACCAGACATCCTGAAGCGCGTCCACGAACGCGCCAGCGACTTCGTCGGGCAACCCATTACCTCTGAAGGCGCGGAACGCGTCGGCCTTGTGGCCGGCCACCTCTTCTCGGCCCGGCATGCCCAAGGCGCTTTCATCCCCCTGAGCGAATTGGACGAAAAGACCCTGCTGCGGGCCTATCGTGATGTTGGCCGGCAGAAACACCAGCCCGAATCCGACGGCGAGGGCATTATCAAGGAGCTGACGGGAATCTGACATGTCCGCGGATCGGCATCACAAAGCAACGGGAAGCGCCTCCCTATGATTCCTGTGCATCCGGTGTTGGCGCGGAGGCCGGCGGAAGCGGGTCGGGCTCGCCCAGCGCCGTGGCGAGCATCCGCAACGCTCCCTGTAGTGCCGCCACCTGCGACTCCAGCGCCTCCACCCGCATCGTAAGCGACTTCGTCGATGCACCCTGCACAACCGGAGCCCCTGCCGGCGTGTCGATCGGGTGTGCCTCCGGGCACAACAACTGCATGTACCGCTCGGCCCGGACCCCAGGCGACGGGGGCAGTTCCTTCGTGAGCGGCTCCGGCCGGCCGGCCATGCCCGCCAGCACCTCCTTGACAACCTCCAGATTCTCCAGAGGGTGCATGCGCGAGGCTCGCCCGCGCAGCTCTCCTATCGTCTGCGGCCCGCGCAGCATCAACTCGGCCAGCACCACCAGTTCATAACGGCTCAACTTCAGCTTCTCAGGCGCCTGATGCCGGTACTTCGGCACGCGGCTGTTTGCCAGGTAAACCTGCATCACCAGGCCCTTGGCCTTCAGGCCATCGATGGCATCCAATGCCTGATCTTCGATGAAATTCGCCACCGGGTCGCGGTTGTTCTTCTGGTTGCATCCATCGATCAGCGAGTTCAGCGTCAGCGGATATTGTGACGGAACGGTCAGTTCCTTCTCAATCAATACGCCCAGCACGCGCAGCTCGTCAGCGGTCAGTGGAATCATGATGGCGCAGTGTATCGGTTCACCGGCCGCACACCAACGGCCGACCTGAGATGGAGCTGATTTTGCACGCCGCCGCCCTGTTCATCGCTGGCCCGGCCGGTATCATCAGGCTTCCCCGAAAGGAGGTCGTTTCTATGGTCGAGATGTTCTGCGATCGACTGGTGGAGCAGATCCAGTCCAAGGGCGCGCCGATCTGCGTCGGCATCGACCCCATCTACGAGAGCCTGCCCGACGACGTGGCCGGCGAGCCCGGCGAGCGAGACGCCAACGATGCCGAATCCGTCATCGATGCAATCTACGACTTCACCACCACCGTGCTCGAGATCATCGCTCCGCACGTCCCGATCGTTAAATTCCAGTCGGCCTATTTCGAGAAGTACCTGTGGGATGGCGTGGAAGCCTATTTTGAGCTGGTTCAGGAGGCGACTGAACGCGGCCTGCTGGTCATAGGCGATGTCAAGCGAGGCGACATCGGCAGCACCGCCGCCGCCTATGCCGCCGGGCACCTCGCCAGCCCACCTTTCACCGATCTTGAGGAAGTCACGGTTCCCGATGCCATCACCGTGAACCCGATGCTCGGCCTCGATACGCTTGAGCCCTTCGTCCAGACGGTCAGAGAACACAACAAGGGGCTGTTCGTCCTTGTCCGCACGAGCAATCCCGGCTCCGCTGACCTTCAGGATGTCAAGCTGGAGGATGGCCGGACCTGGTCCGAGATGCTGGCTGACCAGCTCGCGATGGTCGCAGCCGGTGAGGGGCTGGTGGGTTCTTCGGGCTTCAGCAGCATCGGCGCGGTTGTCGGGGCTACGCAGCCACACACGATGGCCAGCCTGCGGAAACGACTCCCGCAGTCGATCTTCCTGCTCCCAGGCTACGGCACCCAGGGTGCGACCGCCGAAATGACCCGCAGCGCGTTTGTTAATGGGCAGGGCGCCATCGTTTCGGCCAGCCGAAGCATCCTCTACGCCCACAAGGAACCGAAGTACGCCCAGCTTGGAAGCTGGGAGACATGCGTCGAGCAGGCGGTGGTGGATATGAAGCGGGGAATCGCGGCGATGATCAGCGGCTGAGGGTTCTGCCGATTCACCACGGAGGGTGATATGGCACGAAGAAGCGCGCTCGGGCTGTTGTGCGTCGCCGCCGTGGTGATCGCGGCGATGATTCTGGCACGGAAAGGCTGGCCCTTTCGCGGCCGGCCGGAAGCGGGTGGCGCTGCAACGCCGCTTGCGCAGGATCGGTCGCCGCCCCGGCGCGCCGATGGCCAAGCCACCGTGACTGATCGTCTGCGCGAATGCGGCGCGGCTGCGCGAGGCCGCCTGGCCCCCCACTTTGCCCGTGTGGGCGTCGCCTATCCGCCATCCCGCATCGAGCTTGTCGCGTTCAAGCAGGAGCGGACGTTGCATGTCTATGCCGCCGACGCCGACGGATCGATCCAGTACATCCGCGCTTACCCCATCCTGGCCGCCAGCGGCCAGGCCGGGCCGAAGCTGCGCGAGGGGGACAGGCAGGTGCCCGAGGGGATCTACGCGATTGAATCTCTGAATCCGAACAGCCGATTTCACCTCTCGCTGCGGTTGAACTATCCCAACGCCCTCGACCGCCGGATCGCCCGCCAGGAAGGGCGCGCCAACCTCGGCCGAGACATCATGATTCACGGGAAAGCTGTTTCGGCCGGTTGCCTGGCCATGGGCAACGAGGCCGCCGAGGATCTGTTCGTGCTGGCAAGCGATGTGGGCATTGGGCAAGTTCGCCTGATCCTCTCACCGGTCGATTTCCGGCTGCGCGATGCGCCGGCAGCGCCCGCCCAGGCGTGGGTCCGCCAGCTCTACGCGGATATTGGGGCCGAGTTGCACCGCCTGCCGCTTCCGCCAGATCGCTGATCAGGTTACAGTCTCATTCGAGCATCTATGGACAATCTCTCGGGTAAACGTGTCACTGTGGCGGGCCTTGGCCGGTTCGGCGGAGGCATCGCCGTCACCCAATGGCTGGTCGGGCAGGGCGCTCGCGTGCTGCTGACCGACCGCGCTGAGCCCAAGGCCCTGGCAAGTTCCGTCAGGCAGCTTGAAGGTTTGGACGTCGAGTTTCGCCTGGGCGAGCATCGGGAATCGGACTTCACCAGCGTGGATCTGGTGGTCGCATCGCCGGCGGTGCCGCCCTCCAGCCCGTTTCTCCAGGCCGCCCGCGACCGCGGCGTGCCCATCACCACCGAGGTGCGCCTGTTCATCGAACGCTGCCCAGCGCGCATTCTGGGCGTCACAGGCACCAAGGGCAAATCGACCACCACCGCGATGCTCGGCGAGATGCTCAGGAAGGGCTACGCGACCTGGGTAGGCGGCAACATCGGGCGATCGCTGCTGCCCGACCTGCCCGAGATCCGGCCGGATCATCTGGTGGTGCTGGAGTTGTCCAGCTTCATGCTCGAATACCTGGGGGAGGCGCGGTGGTCGCCGCACGTGGCCGTCGTGACGATGCTGGCATCAGACCATCTGGACCGACACGGCTCGGTCGAGGCATATCTCGATGCCAAGAAGAACCTCGTGCGCCATCAGAGGCCGACCGATCACGTTGTGTTGAACGAGGATAACCCGCACACTGCGGACCTGGCCGCGACCGGCCCTGGGCAGGTGACCCTGTTCGGATTGAAGGACCGGAAGCTCTTCGAGCTGCTGCTCCCGGGCGCTCACAACCAGCTCAACGCGCAGGCCGCGTTCGCAGCGGCCGCCATCCTCGGCATCTCCTGGGAGGATGCGCAGGATGCCCTGCGGGCGTTTCGCGGGCTGCCGCATCGGCTGGAGCTTGTGCATGAGGCGGGCGGCGTGCGGTATTACAATGACTCGATCGCGACGATTCCGGAGGCGGCGGTGGCGGCTCTGGAGTCCTTTCCGTCCAGAACCGTCATCCAGATTGTCGGAGGCTATGATAAGCGTCTTCCGATGAACGGCCTGGCCGCGGCGTTGGTCGAGCAGGCCAAGGCAGCCCTGTGCATCGGCAAGACCGGCCCGGCAGTCGCGAAGCTGATGGCGGAGGCAAGCAAGGTCGGTTCGGCCGCCGTCTACGAGTGCGGTGACCTGGCCACCGCCATGAAGATGGCCCGGCAGATTGCCGCTCCCGGCGATGTGGTGCTGCTCAGTACCGGCTGCGCCAGCTACGACCAGTTCGCCAATTTCGAGCAGCGCGGGGAGATGTTTTCCCAACTCGCCCGAGAAACCGCATAACGGGTTCGCCACAAAGACTGCCAACTGAGTACGGACCAACGATGTCCAAGGACCCCTCCCGCCGCTATCACAACCGCGTCGCACACAAGTACGACGAGATCTACGATGACGTCTACTGGCAGTTTCACGATGAACTCACCTGGCGAGCTATCAAGCCCCACCTGCCGCGCGACCTGTCCTGGCCTTGCCTGGACCTGGGTTGCGGCACCGGAAAATGGGGCTTGAAGCTCCTGAAGTCCGGGTTGTACACGACGTTCGTCGATCATTCGCCCAACATGGTCGAGCAGGCCCGGTCAAAAGCCGAGGCGATGGGCCCCAAGGCGAGGAAGGCCAGCTTTCTGGTCGCCGATATCGTCGATTTGACCCCCCTGCCGCCCGACACCTTCGGCCTGACGCTGGCCATGGGCGATCCGCTGTCAATCTGCTCCGATCCACCCAGCGCTGTTCGCGAGATGCATCGGCTCTGCCGCCCCGGCGGCGTGGTCATCGCGACGGCCGACAGCAAGCTGGCCGCCCTCGATCACTACGCCGAACGGGGCGACCTGGATGCCCTTGAGGAATTTGTCCACAGCGGCCGCACGCGCTGGCTCACCGCCGAGAAGCTGGAGCGTTTCGAGCTGCACACGTTTACGCCCGACTCGCTGCGGAAGCTGTTCGACAAGGCCGGTTTCGCCGTGCTGGCCCTGACGGGCAAAACCATCCTGCCCGTCCGCCGCAACAAGGCGCTGTTCGAAAGGCCCGATGGGATGGAAAGACTGCTCAGGCTCGAACAGGAACTGGCGAAGGAACCGGGCTCGGCAGCGCGGGCGTCACATCTTCAGATTGTCGCCCGCAAGCACTGATCCCACACCCGTTTGCACGCTGGATGCACGACAAGGCATTTGACGCTGCCGCCATTCCCGGCGATCATCCGGCCCCAGCGTGACGACGGCAATTCGCGCGTCGTGGTTATTCGGTCAAATCGTAGAATTGGAAACTCGCGCCATGCATCTCTCCTACATCAAATGCCTGGTTGTGGCCTTCGCTATCCTATTGAGCGCCCGGACGGCCTCGTCCGCCGACAATCCGTTCATCGGCAACTGGGCTCTGACTGTCCCCGGCGGCTACATGGGCTGGCTCGGCATCGCCGAAACCGATGGCAAACTCACCGGCAGCATCCTCTGGCGCTGGGGCAGCGTCGTCCCCGTCGATGCCGTCAGGCTCGACGGCCAAAGACTCATTCTTACCCGCCTCCACACCACCGAGCAGCGTGATGCCGGCGGCCAGCGCACCCGCACCACCATCACTGAGACCGTCACCGCGACGCGAGATGGCGATGCCCTCAAGCTGAGTACCGTCAAGACCCGTCCCGACGGCTCGCAGTTTGAGCAGGCCGACTTCACCGGCAAACTCCTTCCCCCAATGCCCCCCGCCCCCGAGCTTTCCAGGGTGAAATTCGATACTATCGCCCAAAGAAAGTAGTCTATCTTT
>CAZMXI010000086.1:0-20340 GCA_964570205.1 uncultured Tepidisphaeraceae bacterium | reverse complement strand
TACCGGCTGGCCGTGACTTATCTGCCGATTCTAGATGCCCAACCCAGGGAAGCCGCAGCATGAACGGAGTCAGCAGTTGTGTCCGATGGGCCCGATGGCTCGCCGTCGCGGCGGTTTCGTTGCTGGCCGGCTTCGTCGTTTACCGCGCCCTGGGCGGGGCGCCGCCCGCGAAGTCACCGGCGGCGCCGGTGCCCGAATCGCGCGGGCCGGCCAGCAGGCCTGGCGTTCGCCCGAACATGGGCGCGCCCTCGCTGAGCATCGACTCGAAGGACATGGGGCCAGACACGGTGACGTTGAAGGAACTGGTCGACGTTTATGATCCGGTGCCGTTCAACCACAAGACCCACGCCATGATGGCGGAGATGTGGGATGGGTGCGTCACGTGCCATCACCGAAGCCCGGAGCCTGCGACGCGTCCGGCCACACAGCCATCGATGAACGGCCGCGGCGCGGTCACACAGGCCGACTCGACACAAATCCCCGCCTGCAAGTCCTGTCACCCGGTTGACAACAAGGATGTCGATGTGCAGATGCCGGGCCTGAAAGGCGCTTACCACCGGCAGTGCCTCAACTGCCACCGCGAGTGGACGCATGCGAATGCCTGCAACGCCTGTCATGCCCCCCGCAAGCCGGGCGCTGAGGCCGTTGCCCATACCCCGGATGACATCACCGGCCGGATGCACCCGCCCATCCCGGAGCCGGATGAGAAGTTGTACAAGACCCGGTTCACGCCGGCGGATGGCGGCAATGTGCTGTTCAGGCATAAAGAGCACGTGAAGAGTTTCGGGCTGAAGTGCGCCCACTGCCATCGAGGCGACACATGCTCGAACTGTCATGATGCCGACGCCAAGAGCATCCGCGTCAAGCCCGTCACTCCCGGCAAGACCTGGGCGGAATCGCACGGGCCGTGCATGAGCTGTCACGAGCAGGACCGCTGCCGGCACTGCCACTACAAGGACGATCAGCCGCCGCCGCCGGTGTTCGCCCATGCGATGACCGGGCAGTTGCTTGACAAGGATCACGAGAACCTGGCGTGCCTGCAATGCCATTCGCGAATGAAGGACCGGCCCGACCCCACCTGTGGCGGCGTGGAATGTCACCAGGAGAATCCCGCCATCGCGTTCCCGGCGCAGCGACCGGGCCCACGGGCATCCACGCGGCCGGCGTCCGCGACGTCAGCGACTTTCAGGCCGATCCGAGGCACCGCACGATAGCCAGGGCGACACAATGAAGACCATGGGAAAGCCGGCCAACATCATACTTGCGATGCTGCTGATCCTCGGAGCATGCGGGGTCTCTGCGCTTGCGGCCGATACTCGGCCGGTCAAGGCGGCCCGACCCAAAGGCGCGATCGAGCCGGCCGGATGCGTTACGCCGGAATGCCACGCCAATGTGAAGGACTACAAGGCGCTGCACGGGCCGGTCAGCGTCAATTCGTGCGACGCCTGCCACACGTTGACCGACGCCGAAGCTCACACTTATACGCTCAGGAGCGAAAAGGCCGACCTGTGCACATTCTGCCACGAATTTGACGTCAAGGGGATTCCCGTTGTGCACACGCCGGTGGCGAAAGGCGAGTGCCTCGGGTGCCACGATCCGCACGGCGGGCAGACGAACGCCTTCACGCGAGAGAGTTCCATGGCCGAGATGTGTGGCCGATGCCACGAGAGCATTGCGCACGACCGCCAATTTGTCCACGAACCGGTACGGAAGGGCGAATGCGCATCGTGCCACACGGCGCACGCGTCGAAATTCCCCAAGCTGGTGCATGCCGAAGGCGCCGAACTCTGCATCTCATGCCATGACAAGTTCCAGTCGCAGATGGCGCAGGTGAAATTCCGGCATGGCGCGATCGATGAGGGATGCAATAAGTGCCACGATGCGCATGCGTCGAATCAGCCCAAACAGGTGATCGACAAGGCGCCGGGGCTGTGCTTCGGATGCCACCAGGACATCCAGCGCTTCGCGACGGGCTCGAAAATCAAACATTCGGTCGTCATGGCCGACCGCGCCTGCCTGACGTGCCACACGTCGCATGGCAGCGACCTGGCTTCGCTGATGACCGACCTGCCCGCGAAAATCTGCATGGATTGCCACAACGAGAAGACCAACGCCGGCCGGGGCGCCGTGATCGCGGCCATGCCGGAGCTATCCGACCCGAAGACGATCAAGCACGGGCCGATCCGAGATGGCCAATGCAGCGGTTGCCACAACACACATGGCTCGGACACGCCGCTTCTGCTGGTCAGAACCAACGCCAGCGCGTTCTATCAGGAGTTCTCAGAGGAGAATTACGGACTGTGCTTCAGTTGCCACGATCCGAAAATCGCCACGGAGCAGTACACCCGCGCGATGACCGGATTCCGGAATGGCGACCGCAACCTCCACTTCGTGCATGCCAACCAGGGCACGAAAGGCCGGAATTGCAGTGTTTGCCACAGCACGCATGCCAGCAACAACGATCGGCATATTCACGACAAGGTGCCGTTCGGCAAGTGGCAACTGCCCATCGGCTTCAAGACGGAGGCGGATGGCGGGGCCTGCTCGCCTGGCTGCCATGTGCCCTATAGCTACAATCGCGTAAGCCCCGTTCCCATGCCGGCCACGCAGCCCGCACGCCCGCCGCTGCCGGTGGCCAGGCAGGGTGAACAGGCACCGGCTCCGATTCGTTGGTCTCTGAGGTCGGCCGGCGGCGAGGCAGTCGCGATTCCGGATGGCGCCAAGCCCACGGTGCTGGTCCTTATCCGGGCGGAGCACAACGACCGCCACGAGAACGAACAGGCTGCGAAACTGACCGCGGCTGCGGTTTCCGGCGCTGATCAAGCGCGGGTGATCGTGGTTCTGAGCGGTCATCGTTCCATCGAGCAGGCGAAAGCGATGGTCGCAAAGGCCGCCGTGGCTTGGCCGGTGGTCGCCGACGCGGAGTGCCGGCTTTCCGAACAGGTCGAGGTGCATGTCTGGCCGACCATTCTGGTGTTGGACCAGGAAGGCAATCAGACGGCCCGGCTGTCGGGGACGCCCGAATCGCTGGCGCTGGCGCTGGCCGCCCATGTCGACCATGCCGCGGGGCGGATCAGCCTGGCTGAGGTGGCCGACCGACTGACAAAGATCAAGGCGGTTGGCGACGATCCGGCGAAGAAGGCGGAGCGACAGATGCGGCTTGCCGACCAGTTGCTGCTGGATGGCAAGACCGATCAGGCCAGGAAGATATTGAGCGAAGCGATGACGCTGCAGCCGGAGTCGAGCGCGATCAGACTCCGGCTGGCCAGGGTGCTCGTTACGCTTCAGAAGTACCGCGATGCGCGCGAGATTCTGGACAAGCTTCCGGCCGGCGCGGCGGCGCTCGGGGAGGTGGAGGTGCTTCGCGCCCGGATGATGCTCGCCTTGGGCAACCGCGCGGACGCCCGAACCGTGCTTGGGGCAGTTTTGAAGCAGAACCCAAACGACCCCGATGCCCACTATCTGGTCGGGCTGTCCTACGAGCAGGAAAATGACTGGGCCAAAGCCGCCGAGGCGTACAAGGCGGCCCACGAGGCCCGCCAAAAGCGCCAGCCCACGACTCAGCCGTCGCATTGACCCAGAACAGAACCGACGAGATTGTGAACATCCCGCCATTCCACCCAGTTGCGGGATGGCGGGCCCGCGCGTAGATTCGTCGGCCAGACAAAGGAGAAGCAGGCATGGCGCGGAGCAAAGAGCAGCTCATGCAGACCGTGGCGGACGCCGGCGTTGTGGCGGTGATGCGTGCCCCATCGGCCGAGATGTTGCAGGACATCGCGGCGGCGCTGCTGGCCGGAGGAGTGCCCGCCATCGAAGTGACAATGACCACTCCCAAGGCCATCGCCGCAATCGAGAAGCTGGCCGACAGGTATGGCGACCAGGCCGTGGTGGGCGTGGGCACGGTGCTCGATCCGGCGACAGCCCGCGATGCCATCGCGGCGGGGGCGCAGTTCGTGGTCTCGCCGACGCTTAACCGCGAGGTGATTGAGGTGACTCGGCGCTATGGCAGGATCTCCATCCCCGGCGCGTTCACTCCGACGGAGATTCTCGCCGCCTGGACGGCGGGGGCGGATGTGGTCAAGGTCTTCCCGGCGACGAAGCTCGGGCCAGGATACCTCAAGGATATTCTGGCGCCGTTGCCAATGCTGAAACTGACGCCGACGGGTGGGGTGGACCTGAATAACGTCGGAGAGTGGATCAAAGGCGGTGCGGTGTTCGTGGGGGCAGGATCGGCCCTGGTCACCAAGGACGCTATGGCGAAGAAGGACTGGGCGGCCATGACTGCCAGCGCCAAAGCGTTTGTCGAGGCCGTAAGGGAAGCCCGCGGCACATAAGGCGGGTGCCGGCAGCGCGAGGCGCGTTGGCCGGCGAACTCCTCCTCAATCTGGGGCTGGGTCGGATGGCCCGGATCGGTCTTCTGCTTCGCGCTGATGGTGCATCCGGCCGAAGCAGGCATGCCCGCAAGCGAGAAGGCGATGGTCCTGACAATCAGTGATGCCGCCATGCTGCATCTCCCGGCGTCGCGCCCCATGGAACTGGTTTGACCGCGCACCGTTGTACAAATGGCATGTGTGCGCGCCTCTGTACCCGAAGGGCTCCTGGTGGTAGATTACGCCCGCCGGTCCTATGGCCGGCCACGTCTGTTTTTTCACATCAGAAGATTGCTTGGGAGGCAGGACTATGGTCGCCGAGAGGGTTGGATACACACGTTCCTCCAACCGCATCGTTTTTCGCGGCCTGGCGGATCACGAACTGTCATTTTCACTTCGTGACCTTATCGACTTCGGGCCGACGCAGGTGGCGCTTCTGGAGGTGGGCTGCAATGCCACGCGGTTTGCCCTTGAGCGGGCCCATGTGTTTGGATTGCTTCCGCAAGGGATATGGCAGTGGTACCACCCGGATGAGCGCTATCCGTTGGCGACATTCACGTCGCTTGAGCGGCGGAGAGACTCGGTTCTGCTGCACGAGCAGAGTGGGCTTGTGCTGCAAGTACGGCCTGCGACCGGCGGGGTATTGGCGGCATACCAGGCTGGCGCTGGCCCGGAGTACGAAGTGGATGGCAGGATCATCACGTTCAAGTGCGGCAAGTCCATTTCGCTGCCGGATGAGATCAATGAAACACTGGATTGCGGCGAGGCGATTGTACTGTGCACCGATGGTCTGGAGATGAACGGCGATAACGTGCTGGCGGTGAGCAGAGATGGCCGCGTGCTCTGGGACCGCCTGGCGTCCAAAGCCGAAGGACCCTGTGTATCCCTGCGCCGAGAGGGCGACCAACTGAGTATCAGACGTTGGAGTGGATGGTGTGTTCAAGTGGATCCCATGACCGGGCACATCCTGGATGAGCGCCACGGGCTGTGAGAATGGGGGTTGGAGACCTTGGAAGGAGCGGACGTACCGGTTCTATCTCGGCAAATGACTACCAAGCAGGGTATGATAGTTGCGTTGGTTTGGGGTGAACTCTGACCGGGAGCCAATGTGAGATCCGGCACCAGGCGCGATCGATGCGGAGCGGTACTGCTGGATGCCATGGCGGTAGTCGGCATCGTTGTGGTGCTGTTTTCGCTGCTGATCCCGATGATTGTTACCGCACGGGACAGGTCATCCCGGGCGCAATGCATGGAACACCTGCGTGAAATTGGGTTTGGGCTCAGGGCTTACGCCGCCGAGAACCACGGTAGGCTGCCGGCGACCAGGCCTGGCCTGACCGAGCCCATGGTTCCGGACATCAGCAATAGCGGCTTCGCGGCGTCAAACCCATTCGGGCAGGATGGACCCAAGCTAAATAACATCCCTGCAGTCCTCTTTCTGCTGGTTCGGACACGTCATGTGTCGGCCAGTGCGTTGGTATGTCCTGCCACGAGGGACGTCGCCGACGATTTTGGCGGGCACAGGCCCGAGGATCGTTCCAATTTCACAAATCTCAACCGGAACCTGAGTTACAGCGTCCAGAATCCCTATGCCGGAACCGCTGCCATCGCGGCGGGCTTCCGATGGTTCGGCGGACTGGCCGATGATTTCGCGGTGGTGGCGGACCGAAGTCCAGGCCCGACCGAGAGTAACGACAAGTTGTCGGTGCCAGGCAACAGCCGCAATCACGGCGGGATAGGGCAGAACGTGCTTTATGGTGATGGGCGGGTCGAGTTTCGGACGACACCCTATGCTGGCGTGCAGGGCGATCATATCTACTGTTCCCACAGCGGGCTGGTGTTGGCCGGACCGGAAAACCGGAGCGATTCGGTCCTGTTGCCGTATGAACCCCTGCCCCAAGTCTCGGGCGTGGGGGAATGAATGGCCAGGCGTTTCCAGAAACACGAATTGTGTTGTTCCACCAGCGCAGGCGGGGTAAAGTGATACTCTGGAATAGCTCTGCCCCCTGTAGCGTCTGTGATATAGGGACAAATCTGGAGGTGGCTATGCTGGCGCGAAGTGTTCGGCATGGGCACCGGGCTGTTCGCCGGGCCGTGCAAAGCGTAGGTTTAATCGAGAACCTTGAGGATCGTCGGCTGTTGTCAGGCCAGACCGTGTGGGCGGTCCGCGGCCCCGACGCGGGTTCGGGGGGCGCGGACACGATCGTCGTTCAGGCGTCAGAGGATGGCACCCAGTTCCAAGCCGTCGTGAATTCAACGGTCGTCGCCACGCGATCCAGTTCGCAGCTGCAAATCATCCGCATTTATGGCGGGCGAGGCAACGACGTGATCAGTGTGAACCTGGGGTCTCAGTGGAGCCGGGTGCGCGTGATTGTGTATGGCGGCGACGGAAACGACAGCATCACAGGTGGCCCGGGCACCGACACCATGTTTGGCGGCCGGGGCAACGACAGCATGGATGGACAGGCTGGCGACGACTGGCTGTTCGGCGGATCGGGAGATGACCTGCTGGCGGGTGACGCCGGCTCGGACTACTTGTTCGGGCAGACCGGGAATGACGTTTTGGTGGGGGGCCTTGGGGCCGATGCCCTTTACGGGCAAGCGGGCAACGACGAGCTCAGCGGCGGTTTTGAGAATGACGTGCTCTCGGGCGGGGGGGGGGCGGATGTGCTGCGTGGAGGCGGTGGCGCGGACCAACTCGATGGAGGCCGAAGCCGGGACACGGTGTTCCGGGAAGACGCGGATTACTGGCGGCACGACAAGTACGACACGACTGAGTTGGACGATCAGGTCGACCCGCTCGACGAACTGAATCTGGATGAGCTGAAGCAGTGGCTGATCGAGCAGGCGGTTGCCCAATGGAAATACCTGTTCGATCGCCCTGTGGACTACTATCCCTACTCGAAATACGGCGACATGGACGGCCGGTACACCACGATGGGCGGTTTGGACGTGGCAGCGCCGACCAACGCGACGGATCCCACCTACTCGGAGACGAATACGCAGGAGGCGAATGTCGACGAGGCGGACCTGGTCAAGACCGATGGGCAGTATCTTTATGTTTTGCGCAATGATGAACTGCTTATCCTGGATTCCTGGCCCGCGGAGGAGGCAAGAGTCGTCGCCCAGATGCAGGTCAAGGGTTGGCCGGCCGGAATCTACCTGGAGGGGGACAAGGTGGTCGTGTTGTCGACCGATTACGAATACACGTATGACGACTGGTGGCCGGGGCCGGTGCCGCTTGCGGGGACGGATATGGCGGTCGCCCGCTGCTTCTGGCCCCGAGGCGAGGCGTACACCTATGTGACGACGGTTGACGTGGCTGACCGCGCGAACCCGCAGGTGAGCAGCCAGACGAAACTGAGCGGCAGCCTGGCCACATCGCGAGGGGTGGACGGGCGAATGTACCTGGTTACGCAAGGCAGCATGGAGCTTCCGCGGCCGCGGGTGCTGGAAGCCGTCTCGATCGGTGAGCAGTACAAGGACATGTACTGGGTTTACAGGACGGAGGAAGGCAAGTTCCTGGTGTACGAGTCGGAGGCGGCTTACCGCGATTGGCTGGCGAGCATGCCGCTGGAGAACCTGCTCCCGAAGTACATCCGAATGGAAGCCAGCGGCGATGGCGGGATGTTGAAGGAGTCCACCGGATCTCTGGTGGAGGAGTTGTATGTGCCCAGAAGCGGCCTGCACTATGGGCAGTTGTTCTCCGTCGTCGCGATCGACCTGGACGGGCACGTTCTGGACAGCGATTCGGTGGCAGGCTTCTCCGGCGAGGTGTATGCGTCGGAGGGAAACCTGTATGTGACGTCGCAGACCTGGTCGTGGACCATGGCCCGGTGGGGCGGCGAGCGGACGACGGAAATCTACAAGTTCGCCATGGGCGCAGACGAGATTGTGTATGAGGGCGTCGGCCGGGCGCCGGGCTGGATACTGAACCAGTTCTCGATGGATGAGGAGAATGGCCTGCTGCGTGTGGCGACGACGACCGACGGCAATGGCCGATCGAACAACGTGTTGGTGATGGAGGACAAAGGGGCGACGCTGGAGATCGTCGGCGGCATCACAGGTTTGGCGCTGAATGAGCGGATCTACTCGGCCCGGTTTTTCGGCGATGCCGGTTACATCGTGACGTTCCGGCAGGTGGACCCGCTATTCAAGATTGACTTCAGCGATCCGCGCGAACCGGTGCTGGCCGGCGTGCTAGAGATCCCCGGCTATTCTTCGTATTTGCATCCGATCGGCGAAGATCTGCTGCTGGGCTTCGGGCGCGATGCGGATGAAAGTGGACGGATTCGAGGCCTGAAGGTGTCGCTGTTCGACGTGTCGGGAGAGCCGGAACAACTGGATGTGTTCTACATTCCAAGCGACACATGGTGGATGAGCAGCACGGCGGAATGGGACCACCACGCGTTCTCGTACTTCCCCGAGCATGGTGTCCTGGCGGTTCCCGTCTCGGCGGGCAGTTCGTTCCTCCAGGTCATCAAGGTGGACACGGAAAACGGGTTGCTTTCCGGCCTTGGTCAGGTGGCTCACACGGACCAGGTGCTGCGGAGCGTTCAGATCGGTGATTTCCTGTACTCGGTAGGGACGGAAGTGACAAAGGTGGTCGATATCTACGATCCGTCCAGCGAAATCGCTGAAGTGCTGTATTGGCCGGAACTGCCTGACGCGCCGCAACCGCCGGGCTACTGGTGGCCGTGGTGGCGGGGCGGGCCGATCCTGATGGATGGTCCGGTGGTGGCGTTCTGATATTCGGCCATGAAGGCGTGCGGGGCGCATGTGGCGGCGTTGGACCGCATGCGCCCCGCGTGTCCTTGGAGCCATGTGAGGGGCAGTGGATGATTGGTCTTGCTTGCCGGGCTGCGGTAAGATGAAAGGGGCTGGGGGATCAGGCGGATCAAACACTTTGCGTTCGCGGGAGAGGTTCTGTGCATGCTGACCGAAAGCCGCAGCCAGATCGGAGAATATCGGGTCGAGCGGGCGCTTTCGGCGGGGCGGTGCTGGCTGGCGGCGGGGTCGCATGGGCGGCGAGTGGTGCTCAAGGCGATGGAGAGCGACTGTCTTCTCAAGGGGACGCTACATCCGATGATTCGTGATCGATTGTCGCGGGTGCGGGAGTTGGCTCACCTGGGCGTGGCCAACCTGCTGGGCGTCGAGCGCGATGAGGAGTTGGTCTATTGCGTCTGGGAGTACGTGGACGGCGCCACGCTGGATGAGTACATCGGCGCGGCCGGTCGTGGTCCGGAGGAACTGGCGCGGATCGGGCACGAACTGGTGGTTTCCGTCGAGACGCTGCACTCGCTGGGCATCGTGCATGGCTCGATCCACGGGCGAAATGTGATCGTATCGGAAGATGGAGTGGTGCGGCTGACGCATGTGAGCCCGTTGCTGTACAACGATCCAGAGGTGGATGTGGAGGATGTGGCGGCGGTGCTCCAGGAGATGGGATGTATCGAGCCTTCGACCACCGACGAGGAACGACCGCCGAGCCTCCGTGAGATGGGCGTATTGCTGGCGGCCGCGGGGCAGAAATCGAGGCACGGTTCCCGGCGCGCGATGGAAAAAGCGGCGCGCCGGCAGGCAGCGATTCGCAAGGGCGACCTCCGTCGCGCGCAGCGAACGCGACGGACATCGATCATTGCGGCCATCTTGGTCGCGGCGCTGGGACTGGCTGTAGTTCTTGTGGTGTGGTGGATGGCGCGGGAAGCCGATGCCGAGCGGCGGCCGTCCGGTGCCTCTTCTGGAGCAGTCCGGTGAGCCAGGTCAGCCGATATCTCGAACCTTCGCTGGTGGAATGCCTGAATCACATGCAGGTGTCGGCGCGCAGCGTGGTTCAGGGAAGCATCAGCGGCCAGCACCGCAGCCATCTGAAGGGGGCGAGCGTGGAGTTTCGCCAGCATCGGTTCTATGTTCCTGGGGACGAGCCGCGACGGCTGGATTGGCGCGTGCTGGGGCGAACGGATCGCCCCTATGTCAAGGAGTATAACGAAGAGACCAATCTTCGGTGTCTGCTCATGCTCGATGCAAGCGGGTCGATGGGATACGGCACGTCGCATGGGTCCAAGTTCGAATATGCCGCGCGCCTGGTGGCGGCGCTGGGGTACTTGATGCTAGGACAGACGGAGAGTGTGGGACTGGGCGTCTGCGGTCGAGGACTGGACCAATGGCTTGCTCCGCACGCTGGTCCGATGCAGCTCTCCCGCGTGCTGGAAATGCTGGACCGCAGTGCCCCGGTCGGGCCATCGGCGCTGGCGCGGGGTCTGCACGAGGTGGCGGACCGGCTGGAGCGGCGGGCCCTCGTGATCGTGGTTTCGGATTTCTTCATGCCGGTGGATGAAATTCGCGGCGGGCTGGCGCATCTGCATCATCAGCGGCATGAGCTGATCGCCATCCAGGTGGTGGATCGTGACGAACAGGATTTCCACTTCAGGCAGTGGACGCGATTTCGGGGGCTTGAGGGCGAGCGGGCCAGGCTCTGCGAGCCGGCGATGGTGCGGAAGACCTATCGCGAGAACTTCCTTCGGCATCGCCGGGCGCTGGCCGAGGCGTGCTTGAGCGTGCGTGCGGAATTCCAGAGTTGTGTGAGCGATCGGCCGATGATTGAGACCATTCGCGCCCTGCTTGGGAAGCAGATGGCGCGGCAGAGCGGACGAAGCGGGAGCTGACCGGCGATGTTCCAGAACTGGATCATGCTCGCGGGACTGGGGGGCGCGGCGGTGCCGCTGGTGCTGCATCTGCTGGCCAGGGCGCGTTATCGGGAAGTGGACTGGGGCGCGATGATGTTCCTGGAGGGGGCTCAGCCGCAAGTGGTGAATTCGACGCGGCTCAAGCAGTGGGCGCTGCTGGGCGTGCGAATGCTCCTGGTGTCGTTGATCGCCATGGCGCTGGCGAGGCCCGTGGCACGGGGCAAGTGGGGCGGCGTGGCCACGGAGGGCAGGATTACCGCCGTGGTGCTTCTGGACTGCTCAGCGAGCATGGCGGTGGAGGAAGCGGGACTGAGCCGCTTTGACAAGGCCAAACAGGCGGTGTTGCAGGTGCTGTCGCAGCTCCGCAAGGGCGATGAGGTTTCCATCGTGCTGCTTGGAGAGCAGGTGTCTCCGATGCGGGAAGAACCGACGAGCAACCTCCAGACGGTGGCTCGAGAGGTAGGTGAGTTGCAGGTGAGCAGCGGTTTGGCGGATATCGCGGCCGGCATGGCGGTCGCCAGGACAATCCTCGACCGGCCGACGCGCGCGAACCGTGAGCTGTATCTTGTGTGTGACCGCCAGGCCGCGAGCTGGATGGGCTCCGACGCAAACCCAAGTCTGACGGAGTGGCTGAGGCGTGTGAGCACCCCGACGCGTTTCTACGTCGTGCCCGTGGGCGGCGAGGAATCCGACAGCGTTGTCATCGAATCCGTGGAACTGGCGGACTCGCTGGCCATACGCAGTCAACGGGCGGAGGTGGAGGTTCGGCTCCGGAACTACAGCTCCGCGCCGCGCGTGGGGCTGGACTTGAGCCTGTCGGTCCTGACAGCCGGCGATGCGCCGCGGCGTGCGGGAGCAACCGGGCGGCGTCTTCGCGGCATGCCGGTGAGCATTGCCGCGAAGAGCAGCGCGACGGTTCGCCTGCCGGTGGTGTTTGACGAAACCGGATCGCACGTGCTCACGGCGCAGATCCGGACAACGGGCCTGCGGGAGCATCGGTTTGACACGGCCATTGACGTGATCGACCCGGTGAACGTGTTGATCGTCAGCGGCGACGAAGCGACGCTGATTCCCAGGCGGGAGTCGTTCTATCTCAAGTTGGCGCTCAGCCCCCACCAGAGCGTTCAACAGCGGCCCGGCGATCCGGCAAAGGTAACCGTGGCCACGGCCGAGGAATGGGCGGGCATCGATCTCAACCAGTACCAGGTGATCATTCTGGCGAATGTGCCGAGGGTGGCGCCCGAACAGGCAAGAGCGCTCGAACAGAGAGTCTACGAGGGAGGGGGCCTGATCATCGCGCCCGGCGGCATGACGCGCATTGACAGCTACAACGATCTGCTGTTCAAGGATGGGCAGGGCGTCATGCCCGCTCGCCTGGGCATGGCCACATCGGCAGATGGAGCGCAGGCGACAACACTGCTGGGACTCAATCCGGATCATCCGGTCTTCCGGTTTCAGCGGGGCGAGCCGCCGCCGGAGGCGATTGTCGGGCGGTATTTTCCGGCCGAGACTCGCTCGGCGGACGCCGTGGAGGTGGGCAGCTATCGCAACGGAGCGCGTTTTGTGATCGAAGGCCCGCGCGGCCGGGGCAGGCGGGGCTCGGTCCTGTTGGTGACAACGCCGCTGGATGCCGACTGGAGCACGCTACCCCTGACGGGTTTCTATCTGCCCTTTGTGCAGTCGATGGTACGGTACGCCGGCGCCAGTGCGCTGCTGCCACGGAACCTTGAACCGGGAGAGCCGATTCTCGTGACGTTCGATGAACCGCTGGAGGAGGCGGAAATCCGCCGGCATGAACAGATCGTCAAACCGAAGTTCGGTCCGACGGCAGGCGGCACACAGATTCGGCATGCTGACACGCAGCATCCGGGCATCTATCGTCTGGCGGCGAAACTGAAGGCTTCGTCATCGCAACCGCGCGTTCTTCATTTCGTGGTGAGGCCGCCCAAACAGGAAGCCGATCCGACGCCCCTGTCGCCGGAGCAGTGGCGCCATTATGAGCAGGCGCTGAGTTTTGAAAGACTGGAGCCGAACAAGGAGGCGTTTGCTCGCTCGCTGGCCACGGACCGCGGTGGCCGGGAACTGTGGCTCCCGCTGGTGTTGGTCGCGGTGGCCCTGGGCGTATGCGAGTTGTGGCTGGCGCGGCTGTGGTCGCGGGAGAGGGATTGATGATGCTCGCCGTGGTGAGCTGGCAAGGCGCTGAGCTCTGGCCGGTGGCGCTGATGGCAACGGCGCTGGCGGCGGCGGGCATTTCTTTTCTGTATCCGCCACAGATTGGGCGCGCGGTAGGGCGGTGGCGATGGGCACTGCCGTGCATGCGGGCGCTGGCTCTGGCCACACTTGCGATGTCGATACTGAGGCCGGTGATTGTCCGCAGCCGCACCGTCGAAGAGCAGGGGGCGGTCCTGGTGCTGGTCGATTGTTCGGCGAGCATGGGCGTGACGGATCGAACGCTTGTCGGCCGGGGCGCCGGCGAGCGGGCGGTCGTCGGGCAGCTCGTTGCGATTGCCGACCAGCTTGGCCTGCTGCCGGAAGGGGCGCGCTCACGCACGGTGGCTGAGGTCTCCGCGGCCATGGATCGCCTGGAGTCGCTGGCCGATGACATTGCCAGGGCGCAAAGAGAGCTGGATTTTGCGAGGCTGTCGGGCCGCGCCGTGAAGGAACCGCAGGACCGGCTGCGCGGCGCCATCGCCGAGTTCCTGGCGACGGCGAAGCAGGCGCGCGATATGGCGGAGCGGGGCGGAGCGGGGCGGGAGGTCCGCGACGCACTCGGGCGGTTGTGCGCCGAGCCGCGTGCCCCGGAGCGAGCGGAATGGATACGTGGCATACAAGGTCGCGTGGCCGCTGTTCGCGGAGAATCAGGCGATCGGCGCGGCGGCATTCAGGAATCGCAGGATGCCGTCGATGCCGCCCTGTACGCGAGCCATCCGGACGTCAGGCGGGCCTGCGACGAACTATCTCGTTTGTCACGGGCCGAGCTGGGCTGGCGGATCCTGACTGACCGACGGGCCGGCGTGTTGTCACGGCTTGAAAAGGGCACCCCGGTGCTGGCGTACGGGGTAGGCAATCGCACTTGGCCGCTGGCCCTGCAGCGGACGCCGGGGGCGTTTCTGCCAGGCAGCGACCTGACCGGAGGGATCGCGCAGGCCCTGCAGCAGGTCGGCCACGGCAACGTTCAGGCCATCGTGTTGCTGTCCGACGGGCGTCAGGTCAATGCCGGATCCGGGCAACCAGTGGGGGCGGTTCCGTGGGGTGTGCCCGTGTTTGCCGTCTATGCGGGATCGCCGCTGGTGCGCGATCTGGGATTCGAACGGGTGGACCTTCCCGAGTCGGCGTTCGTTAACGAGGTGCTGGCGGCCAGAATCTACACGGGCAGCCGCGGCATTGACCTCGGCTCGGTGAGCGGCCATGCTCAACTCTGGGTTGGCGGGAGGCCGGCGGATGCCAGGTCGCTTCCGATTCAGGACCAGCACGCTGCACCGATTGAATTGCGGGCTCGGGTTGCTTCGCCCGGGGCGCAGAAAATGACCATCACCTTGCCCGTGGGCCAGGGCGAGGCAACCATCGTCAACAACCAGGTCGAGCGATGGGTTAAGGTGCTGAGTCACAGACTTAAAGTCACCCTGCTGGCGACATCGCCGAACTGGGATTACCGCTACGTGCGGGATCTCCTGATGCGCACCAGTTGGGTCGAGCTGCGCGAGGCCCTGGTTGCGGCCGGAGATGGGCCGTCTCCGATCAGCCATCAGTCGCTTCTCGAGCAGGACCTTGTCATCCTGCACGATGTGCCCCGCAGTGCTCTGCCGATGCAGCACTGGATTGCCTTGGATGACCTGATGCGCGAACGCGGCGCCAGCGTGCTGATGGTGCCCGGCGCCGCCTTCTCACAGGAATCGCCCTATGGGTACGCGATGGGCGACTGGTTGCCATACGATCCCAAAACGGTCCGGCCCGTCTGGCGCACCTGGCCGGGGCAGAGTCCTCAGTATCACCTTGCCCCCGCCAGCAACGCCGAAACCATGCCATTGCTTCGGCTGGATGATGACCCGGACGTCAGCCGCCGGCGATGGGATGAGCTTCCCGGGTTCTATCGCTATCTTTGGGCGCCGGAATTGAGACCCGGGGCCAGGGTCATCCTGACCGAGAGGCAGGCGCCGCAGGCGGCACTGCTGACGGAGATGCGGGTCGGCGCCGGCAGGGCATTCTTTCTCGGCATGCATGAGACATGGAGATGGCGAAAGGGCATGGGAGAACGCGAACAAGAGCGTTTCTGGCTGCAACTGGTTCGCCATGCCGTGGATGAGCCCTATGCGGCGACCGATGGCCAGGCGTCGCTTGACGCCAGCCCGCTGGGCGCCTCGCCGGGCCAGCCGGTCCGGATTCGCGCCCGCATGCTCGGGCCGGCCCTGCCGCGTCGGATGGGGGTCTGGATCATGCGCGACGGCGAAGGATATCGCGAGGTGTCGCTGGAAGCCACCGATGATCGCAGCGGCCGCTATGAGGCCATGATTGCGGATCTTCCCGAAGGTGAATATGAACTGCGACTTGTGGATGAAAGCGGCATTGGCGCGGCGTTGTCCCTGGCGTTGAGGATTCGCCCGAGCGTCGAGACGGAAATGGCGAATGTGCAGGGCGACCGTGACTTTCTTCAACGTCTGGCCGAGGCGTCGGGCGGCAAGTGCCTGGGGATTGAACAGGCTCGCGACCTGCCGAAGCTCCTGGAGGAAGTCCGGCGGCGGCAGCCCCATACGAGCGAGTGGACGCTCTGGGACAGCCCGTATTTGTTCGGCTTCGTGCTGAGCTGCCTGGCCGCGGAATGGGCCGTGCGCAAGAGGCTCGGTCTGGCCTGAAGCGAGGAACTGAACCGTGGAACTGCCCGTCGTGATTCAGCAGCATGTCCGGGCTTTCGCCATGCGGCGGCGATGGCTGGGGCTGCTGCGCGCCGGCGGCCTGGCACTGTGTTTCGCCGCTGCGTACGTGCTGCTCGTGTGTATGCTGGATCGAATGCTGGCGATGCCGTCGCCGGTGCGCATGGCGACCTTGTGGTCCGGTGCAGCAGTGGTGGTGATGCTGCTCATTCGCCCGCTGTGGCGGGCGCTTCGCCCGATCGACCGGCTCGAAGCGGCCGCCGAGCTGGAGAGGTGCAACCCGGTGTTTTCCGAGCGATTGAGGACGGTCATCTCTCAGGCCGCCGAACCTCAACGTCATCGTGGATCCGAGCAGATGCTCTCGCATCTTGTCGAAGAGACCAGCCGGATCGCCGTGGACCACCCGCCACATTGCGATGCTCGATGGGCCCGACTTGCGTTGCCGTGGGTTGCGGGACTGTCGCTGCTGGCGCTGGTTGGCGTGATGAATCTCTGGCCCGCCGTGGGTATGCCGATGCTGCTGGAGCGTCTGGTGCGGCCGTCTCGCCCCCTGCCGCCTGTGACAACAACGCGCATCGTGGTCGTCGAGCCGCAGACCGCCTCCCTGCGCGTCGGCCAACCACTGACTGTCCGCGCCCACGTCGAGCGCCTGGCGGGTGGCGGCGTGGACATCCTGACGAGCCATGACGGCAAGACCTGGTCCCGCATGCCAATGCAGCCGTTGTCCGCCAGCGAATACGCCTTCACCCTTCCGGCGGTTCAGCGCGATGTGAGGTTTTACCTGCAGGCTGGTGACGCGATGACCCAGACTCGTCAGGTGAAGGTGCACCGTCCCCCGGTCTTGGCGAGCTATCGTGTTCGATATGAGTATCCCGCCTACACCGTCAGGCCGGCACTGACCGTAACCAACAATGACGGCATCATCGAAGCGCTCGTCGGCACGAAGGTCTCGATTGCGGCGGTGGCGTCGGAGCCGCTGGCGTCGGCCAGGCTGATCTGCGGCCCGGAAACCGTGTCGATGGGGGCAACCGCCGAGTCGAACGTGCGCGAGGCGCAGATCATCATCACGGCCGGCCAGATCTTCGATGTGGAGATGATCAGCGATGGCGGACTGAGAACGAGGCTGAATTCCGCCGTGACGGTCCGGGCCGAGCCCGATCGCGAGCCTCTGGTGCGCCTCGTCCAGCCCGCAGAGGATCTGCGGCTGCATCGTCGCGATCAGGTGATGCTGCACTATCAGGCTTTGGACGACTACGGCGTGACCGGCCTGTGGGCGGCGGTGCGTGTAAACTCGTCCGTCGCCAGGCGGATGCCCATCTCGCGGCAGGGAGACACGCGGCGCCAGGAGGGTCAGTTCTCTCTCGATCTGGCGCCACTGGATGTGAAGGTCGGCGACGTCATTTCGGTCAGCCTGGGTGCTCAAGATGGCGCTGGTCGCAGAGCCGCTTCCCTCCCCAGATTCATCCTGGTGTCGCCCCAGTCCATCGACGCCAGCACGCACGAACGCATTGCCGAACTGAATCGCGCCATGGTCCTGGCCAGAGCTTCTCAACAGGAGCTGGAGCGTGCGGCGGAGTCATTGAGGCGAAGCCGCGCCGGCCACGCCACTCCGCACGACTACGTGACGTACCGCCTCAACGTCAGCCGCAGCCTCGCCAATGCGGTGGAGGATGCGCTTCTCATGAACCAGTCGCTGCTGCGGGTCTGCTCACACAGCCCGTCGCCCGAGGCGACAGTCGCTTTGGCCAATTGCGTGGACCGGGCCAGGACGCTCGCGGCCACGGGCGAGCGGCTGGTGCTGATGGATACGAGCGACGCCGAGGAGAACCTCCTGGCGGAAGGGCTGAAGGAAGCGATAGAGTCGGCGCGGGCATTGGGGGAAACGATCCGCGTATTGTGTGAGGGTCAGCAGGCCGGAGCGATCCTTGTGGATCGATCGAATCTGAAGATCGCTGCCGCTCAGTCGACCGATCGCGCGATGCGGGAGCAGTTGAATGAGGTTATCGCCCGGGCGCAGAAGGAACTCGCGGTGGCGTTGCGGCAGCTCAGCCTGCAAGGCGGATCGAGTGATTTGGATGGCCAGCTCCAGCGCCGGGTCGAGGCGGCGATGCAATGCGTGCGTGCGTCTCGTCCTGTTGATTTCGAGCCGGTGGCCGCCCGCTGGGCCGAGAGCATGCGGCGAAATGAACCTCGTCCACCGGCGCTGGCGGAACGGCTGGCCGCGGCGGCTGCGGTGGAGGCGCTTCGGCCCGACGGCTACCCGCCGTATGGGCGCGATCTTCAACTTGCATCGCGAGCTGTCACCCGCCTCATGCGACAGGCGATGATGGCGACGGAGACAGACCCGGGAGCCGGCTGGGAACAGGCGGCCGGGGACCTGCCCGCGGCGATTGGGGCGATTCAGCGCGAGCAGCATTTTCTGCGCCGCAGCGAAGTGCCCGTCAGTGACGACCACGCCGCGTTTCTCCGGGCGGAAGCGAATGCCGCTCGCGACCACCTGCGTCAATGGGCGGGTCAGCCGGACTACCTGCTGGCCGGGGTAGGCGATCTGGCGGACATCGACGCCGAGGACCTGGCCATGCAGGCGAGCGCGGAGATGACGCGGCGCAACTACGGCGCGGCGGCCCGAATCGACGAGAAGCTCTCCAACCGCATGCCGGGCATCGATATCTACGCCAGGGACGCCATGGAGAGCGTGAGTCAGGCGATGGATGCGGCACAGGATGTCGATCGTGTATCGGCCGTGCAGGACCGCGTCATCCGGGAAACCGGCGATGTGGTGATGCAGGATCCGCTGGCGATTGCTGTCGAGCAGGGCGAGGTGGCGGAGCAGATCGGGCGGATCGGACCGGGCAATGAAACGGCCATGGCCTCGGCGCAAGGCGACTCCAGGGCGATGGCCACTGCGACCATTCACGAAGTGCAGGAAGTTCTTTCACGCATGCCCGGGCAGATTGCGGCATTGCTCGAAACAGCCGATGCCTATCGCCAGGCGACCCTCCGCGCTGATCAGGCCGACCGCACGGTTGCGAACGCGCCGCCGGCGCTTCGTGCGGCCGCGGTACGCGCCCGGGACCAGGCACAGAATGCGCGATTGGAGGCCAGATCGCAGTTGAACGCTCTGATGGATGCGATGTCTCCGACGCACGCCGACGCTATGGCCGCGCAACTGCGACGGTTCGAACCCGAGACGCTTGCAGCGGCGCAGGCGATGTCCGATCTTCTTGAACCTGCGATGAAGTCGATGGCGCAGGCCATGCGCACGGCCGATCGCGCCGAGGTGGACAAGGCGGCCGAACAACTCCGTTCGGCCATTGAACATGCGCAGCAAACACTGCGCGAAGCGCAAGCGCAGATCATTCAACGCGATCCGCTCGTGGCTGCCCGATGGTATGCGGATGCCGCGGCGCAGGTGCTGGCTGATCGGCCGGCAGACATGTCCCGGGTGCAGACGCACCAGGATGCCATTCGTCTCGCATTGACCCGTGCCTGGCAGAATCAAGTGCAGAAAGCCGCGCGAAACCGGTTGGCCACGACGCCGGGTTTTCGATCCATCCTCAGCAATCGTGCCCCTCAGTCAGGGATTGACCCGCGGATGGCCGCCGCCGAGGACTCCGAGTTGTCTCTGCGGCGATGGACGGCGCTCAAGGAACGGACTGTGCCATCGATTGCCGCCCCCATGCGTGACTCGGACGCATCCGCCTATACCGAATCCCTCCGACTCTATTTCGAGGCAATCAACAAAGCCGCCGAGAAACCGGCCCCGCCGAGATGATCAGCACGCCGACTCAACTCGGATGCAGCACGCCCGCGTTCCGCCACGGTGTGGGGCTGAACCGGCCCTGGTCCGGGTACTGGTTTCCGCGAAATCGATGATTATGATCGACGAGGCGATGGGGGTTGGTTGTGTGAAGTGGATTGTCGATGCAGGACCCCTTGACGGAAATACCGTACCGCCGGGCGCGGTTTTCCACCCGGCTGCCGGTTGGCCGACTCTATACGCCCTCCCATTTCTGGCTGTTGGAGGAGGAACCCGGCCTTTGGCGCGTCGGGTTCACGCGGTTTGCCACCCGGATGCTGGGCGAACTGGTGGAGTTTGAATTCCAACTTCCACCGGGAGAGATGGCCTCGGTCGGACAGGTCATCGGCTTCGTTGAGGGATTCAAGGCGGTGACTGACCTGTTCAGCATCGTCGATGGCGAGTTCATCGAGCATAACCGCGAACTGGACAACGACATTACACTCACCGACACCGATCCGTATGGCGCGGGCTGGCTGTATCGGATCCGAGGGACGCCGGTACACACATCAGTAGATGTGTATGGCTATATTCGACTTCTGGACGCGACTGTTGATCGCATGAGAGACGAAGCCCACCCAGCGTAGAGCGCCCAAGAACGTCCCTGCAAACGGAAA
>CAZMXI010000085.1:0-20620 GCA_964570205.1 uncultured Tepidisphaeraceae bacterium | reverse complement strand
GTATAGGTGTAACGCCGATGGCCCGCTTCTCCAATTCCGACTGAGGCAACACAAATAACACCATGAGCCGGGAGGAAGTGGATGAACTGCAGCGAAAGACCTGGATCCAGCAAGGCATCGATCCGGAGACCGGAGAGACGTTGAAACCTGGACAGAAAGTGGAGCAGCCAGAGCCGGCAGAAGCGAGCGTGAAGAGGAGGAGACGATGAAGGCGGCGCGAGAGACCTGGCTGAGCAAGCGAGAAGCAGCCGAATTGACGGGCTACTCGGAGAAGACGATCGACCGTGCGATTCGACGTGGACTGTTGCGGAGAGCAAGGAACGGGGTGCGGAGCGTCCGGATCGCATACACCGACCTGATCCGCTTCATGAATGGCGGCAGGCAGCGAGAGGCGAGCGATGGCATCGGTATTTAAGCGAGCCGGGAAGTACGTGGTGCAGTGGCTGGATGAGAACGGCGGCCGCCGGACTGAGACTGCGCCGACGAAGGAAGATGCCAATGCGCTGAAAGCGAAGGTGGAATCGCGGGCATTTCTGGGCAGGCATGGGATCGTGACGCAGGACCAGTTGTGCTATGCCGATGCTGCCCGGAAGCCGTTGAGACAGCACCTGGACGAGTGGCGGCAGTCGCTGCTGAACAAGGGCAGTGGCAGTGTGCATGTCGAGCGGTATCATCGCGTGGCCATGGAGGTGCTGATCGATGGGTGTGGGTGGGAGAACCTCCGAGAGCTTGAGTGTCTTGAAGCAGAGCGGTACATCGCGAAGCAGAAGCAGGCGAAGCGATGGCGGGCGGCGAGCTGCAACCATGCGACCAAAGCGCTTCGAGGCTTCGGCAACTTCCTGGCCGATCACGATCGCCTGCCGAAGAATCCATTCAAGCGATTGAAAATCAGGCGGGTGGAGGATGATCGGGCATTCATCCGGGGCGAGTTGACGGCGGACGAATGGGAGAGAATCGTCCGGGCTGCGGAGAGCGGCAAGCGATCGTATGGGATGAGCGGAAGCGATCGGGCGATGCTGTATCGCGTCCGCATGGCCACGGCGTTCCGGGGCAAGGCCCTTCGCCTCCTGACGCCCGCCAGCTTCGTGCTGGAAGGGAACCGGCCGTGCATTCTGATCGGGGCGGAAGGCGACAAGGACAAGCGGCGGCGGGTCAAGCCCATCAGTTCGGCGCTGGTTGCGGTACTGCGACCGTGGCTGGCTGATAAGCCGAAAGATGCACCGGTCTTCGATCTACCTGCGGAGTGCAACGTGGTCCGCATGTGGCGCAAGGACCTTGCGGCGGCCGGCGTGCCCGAGCCAAACGCGATGGGCGAGCGGCGGGACTTCTATGCCAGCCGACACACTTCCATTCGGCGGGTGCGCCGGGCGGCCGGCGAGAAGGCGGCTCAACTGCACGGCGGGCACGCCAACCCACAGATGACGCTCACGGTTTATGATGGCCTAGACGACAGCGACACGGAAAAGGCCCTGGCCGCATTGCCGGTCGTCGCGCCGGTCGGGGGCGCTGCACGGGCGCTGCAATCGCCGGGGAAATCGTGTCCAAGAGTGTCCAGATCGGTCCGGCGCGGTAACGGGCGGTTGAGCACGCAAACCGTTATGAATCCAATAGAAAACCCCGCACATGGCGGGGTTACGGGAATGGGTAGGGCCGGAGTTGAACCGGCGACACATGGATTTTCAGTCCATTGCTCTACCAACTGAGCTACCTACCCGGTACGCGCCGCCTGACAGCGGCTCCGGATGATGGAAGCATTCTACGCCGGGCCGTTCCTTTTTCAAGATCGCTCTTTCACTGCGGCGGCTCGATCTTGATCACTTCCGTCCGCTGTTCGCGAACGACCAGCAGCACCACCACATCCTTGGGGTATTTGGCGCGAAACTCGGCATACTGCTTCCTGAATCCATCCAGGTTGGTCACCGGGTTCTTGTTCAGGTGCGTCACCAGATCGCCCAGGCGCAGCCCGGCCGTCGCGGCCGACGAAGATTCCCGCACGAAGCTGGCGACAACACCTTTGGTGTCTCTCGACACGCGCTTGGTGTAAGTATCGGCGAAGACCACCTCGCGCATGCTCATGCCCAGATCCTCGGCGTAGAAACGCCTGACAACGTGGGCAGGCGTCGGCTGCTCTTCCAGGACCAGCGTCGTCTCGATGGTCGGCCGGCCCTTCTCGCGAAGCACCGTCAGCTTGATCGCCTCGCCGTTCTTCATGCGGCGGATCTTGCGCAGGAAAATCATCGGCGTTTCCATCGGCTCATCGCCACGCTCAAGCGCCTGGCCATTGACCTTGACAATCTTGTCGCCGGGCCGAAGGCCGGCCTTCTGGGCGGGCGAATCCGGGATCACTTCGCCAATCTGAGCAACGGGCGTGCCCTTCAAGCCGTAGTACTCGGCCACCTCCTTGTTCAAACCGCTGAGTTGCGCGCCGATCCATGGAATGCTGAGCGGCTTTCCGTCAGGCAGATCTCGCAGGCTCATCATGAAATCCCTGGCGGGCACAAAATAGCGCGGCGGGGAGGTAATACTCTGTGGAATGCCCGCCCCGCTCGCGGCCAGCCACTGCGTCTGGTTCTGCTGGAAGCTGACCAGCCCGATCGCTTTGCCCTCAGCGCTGAACACCGGCGAGCCAACCGATGCCAATCCACTCGGGCTGACGAGCACATGCGGCACCGGGCCGCGAAGCACCGCCTGCACCGCCGCTTCCGCGTAGTAGGCCTTGTAGCCGGCGTTCTTGGGAAGCAGACCCACCGAAGCGATCGGGTCGCCGACATCCACCGGGGCATCCTCGAACTGAATAGCCTGCCACTGTTGCGGCTCCCGGGTCTTCAGGAAGGCCAAATCCGACCTCTCGTCGCGCCCCAGGAAAACCGCATCGAATTCCTTCTCATCATCCCCGGGGAGAATGATCTTGAATTCCTTCATCTGCTCGTCGGCAATCTGGAGCGGGAACACCGCCAAGGAGGCCATCACCAGCCCCTCCTTGCCCACGACCACCCCCTGGCCGAGCAGTTCGCGCCGGCCAAACTCGCTGTCCCATGTGTACTGCACTACCACCAGCGATGGTGAGACGCTTTGATAAATCTTCCGGGCCTCATCCGGTGGCAGCGCCCTCACAACCGGAGCGGCCCAGCTTACCACCATCAACACAGCCATGAGAGTTCGCCGCATATTGTCGCACCTTCTTTTCGGAGTCCCGTTCGCGTGGAAAAGCCATCCGTCCGCGCCGTCCTTAATTCGTCACCTTCAGCACCGCCTGCTGGGTCGAGCGCAGCCGACGGATTTCCAGCAGGACGAGCTTGTCCTTGCGATCGAGCGACTGCTGGTAAAGCTCCATGAACGCCGCCAGATCGTCAGCCGGGCGCTCGTTCACCTTGAGGATCACATCGCCGGGGCGCAACTCGGCCTTGGCGGCGGCGTAGCCCGCACTCAGGCTGGTGATGACCACGCCCCGGTCGTCATCGAGCAGCCGCTCATTGGCATAGGGACGGGTCACATCCCGCACGGACATGCCCCAGCTCTTGAGTTCGCGTTCCTCGCCCACATAGCTTTCGAGCCTGGCGGTGGTCGTCTCACGCTGAATCTCCGAATCGCCGCGCTTGATGGTGAGCGTCACCTTGCTGCCGATGGGCAGGTCGGCGATGCGTTTGCGAAGGGGGGCAATTTCCTCGGGAAACCGAGCATTCGTCGCCGTGCCGTTAATGGCCAGCAGGATGTCCTGCGGTTCCAGGCCGGCATGATCGCCCGGGCCGCCGCGGTCCACGCTCTCGATGAGCACACCGCGGTTGATGTCAATGCTGTAGAACTGCTCGAAGCCCTGCAAAGGCTTGAGGTCCACCCCGAGGTCGCTGCGATCGACGCGGCCCTTCTCGCCGTTGGCGGCCGTCGCCAGGATCTTCTGGACAACCTCCCTGGCGATGTTGATGGGAATCGCGAAGTTCAGGTTCTGGCCGCCGCCGCGCGTGTTGATGCCAACCACCTTGCCGGCCAGATCGACCAGCGGCCCACCGCTATTGCCGGGGTTGATGGGCGTATCCATCTGTATCCAGTTGGAGAAATCGCCGGTTTCGTGGTCGTTGATGCGCATCCGGGCGCTGCTTCGTTCGGGGTCGTAGAATGTCTGGTCGGTGTTCGACACCACACCCAGCGTGAGCGTCCGCGCCAGGCCGAATGGGGTCCCGATGGCGACGACATCCTGCCCCGGCACCAGGGTAGAGCTGTCACCCAAAGGGGCATACTTGAAGCTGATGCCCTTCGAGCGGACAGTCTCCATGTCCATCTGCACAATGGCCAGGTCGGTCCAGTGGTCATCGCCGATGAGCCTGCCCGGCACGCGCTCTTTGTTGAACAGCGTCACGAAGATCTCGGCCCCGCGGCCGGCCACGTGGTAATTGGTCAGGACGTGCCCCTGGTCGTCGATGATGACGCCCGAGCCGATACCTCCGACCAACTTGCGCTTGCCCTCGGCATAGACTTCCTGTTTAACGTCCAGGCGAACCACCGATGGGAAGACCTCCGCCGTTACGGCGGCGACGCGTTCGGGCGTCGCCGGCGGGAACGGCAGTACGCTGCCGGGTTTCTTCTTGCCTTGCGCACAACCCCCTGCCAGCAAGACAGCCCCTATCAGGGCCCCGCACCATACGCTCCTGCTCATCCAAGTGCCTTTCGACGGTATGTTAAGCCCCGCGGCTTCTGACAGGGCGCGGATCATCCCAAGTCGGCCGCTGTCAATAGCATGCGCTGCCATGGCGTTTGTCGCAACGAACCGGTATTTGAAAATGGGCGACAGGGCGTTAACATTCGCCGCCTGCAAGCGATCGGGGCGATTTCGACCCCGCGATCGCCAGTCGTTGTTGTCACCAGGGCCTCTGCCACCGGATTCAAACATGGGCTTCGCATCAGGTTCGGTTTCATTTCGCCGTTTCGCCGTCGTCGGCAAACAGCCGAAGCAGTTCGACCAGGCCGTTCTGGACAAACTGTCCGAGTTCGCGCTTCAACTCGGGGAATACGGCGTGCCAGATGAGGTTGAGTACGGTTGGTGCGGCGGCCGCCACGTGCTGGATGGCAAGTTCACGTTCGAGCACAACGTTTTTGCCGAGGCCCTGCACTTTGCCATGCGCGTGGACACCAACCGGGTACCGGGCGAATTGAAGAAGGCCTATCAGATGATTGAAGAAGAGGCCGTCGCTGCCAATAACCCCTCCGGCTTCATCTCCAAGAAACAGAAACGGGATGTGAAGGACATCGTTCGCCAGAAGCTTGACGACGACCTTCGAAGCGGCAAGTTCCGTCGCAGCAAGCTTATTCCCCTCCTGTGGGATCTGCCCACGGCGACTGTTTATTCGCCCGTGACCGGCAGCAACCAGGAGAAGCTGCTGGAACTGTTCGAGCGGACTTTCGAGCTGACCCTGGAGCATCTGTCGGCCGGTGTTCTGGCGGAGCGTCATCTGGAAGCCATCGGCAAGCGGCGCGATTACGAAGATGCGCGGCCGACCCGGTTCGTCGTCGGCCCCGAGGGCGAGAGCCAGCATCCGGAGTATCCATGGACGGCAAAAGGACCCTCACCCAAAGACTTCCTGGGCAATGAATTTCTGCTCTGGCTATGGCACGAAACCGAGACCCGCGGCGGCACAATCAAGACGGCGGACGCGGAGGTGGCCGTTGTCATCGACAAGGCCCTTGAAATGGACTGTGCCTATGGGCAGACCGGGAAGGACAGCCTCCGCGGCGATGGACCCACCCTCATGCCCGAAGCGCGGGATGCGTTGCGCAGCGGCAAACTGCCGCGTCGCATGGGCCTGATTCTGGAGGCTGGAGGTCGGCCGTTCGAGCTCGGCATGAGCGCAGAGACGCTGGGGTGTTCCGGGGCCCGCTTCCCCGACATCGAGGAGGCGGACGAGGCTCGAGTGATCTTCGAAGAGCGGATCGCCATGCTGCGCGACCTTTGCAAGGGCCTGGATGGGCTGTTCCAGCTCTTTCTCAAACTTCGCGCAAGTTCCGGCTGGGAGGGTCAGACCAACACGATCCGTCGCTGGATACTTACGGAATCCAAGCAGGCGGCCGCATAGCGGTTTCGCACGGTGCTCGGGCTTGGCAGCGGGCGTCACGAACGGCTAAGGGTAGTCCTCACAGGGATCGGTCCCGATTGAGCCATTCGGCAATGCGCGCCAGCGACATCCTTGGCGAGAACCGCGAAGCAAACGCCGCGAACTTGTTGCCGGCCCCCGGCACCACCATCGCCGTGCCCCGCATCATCCCTTGGTACCCTGCGCGCGCGACCGTGGCGGCGCTCATCACCTTGGCCGAAAAGAGGCGGGAAGCGGCGATGTTCGCCCGCCTCTGAAAATCGGTAGCCGTGGGGCCAGGGCAAAGCGCTGTAACAGTCACGCCCGTGCCGCGCAGTTCCCTGGCCAGCGCCAGGGAGTGCGACAGCACGTAAGCCTTGCTGGCGTAATAGGTACTCATGTAAGGCCCGGGCACAAAAGCCGCAGTCGATGCCACATTCAGGATTCGCCCCCGCCGCCGGTGGATCATGCCGGGCAATAGCAGCTTCGTCAGGAGCGTCATCGCAATGACATTGACTTGGAGCAGGTCCAGATCCTGCTTGACGCCAACCCGGTCAAACCGCCCATGGTTCCCAAAGCCGGCGTTGTTGATGAGGATGTCGATTTCCCTCGCCCGCTCCCGCAGCTCATCGACCAGATGGCTGGGCGCCGCCGGATCGGCCAGGTCCGCCACCACCACGTCCACACGAACACCGTGCGACGAACACTCGGCCGCCACGCGCCCAAGTGCCTCCGCATTCCGCGCAGTCAACACCACATCCCATCCATATCTCGCCAGGACCCTGGCCAATTCATGGCCAATGCCGCTCGATGCCCCGGTCACCAGGGCCGTCATGCGCCCACCCTGGCTCACTTCACTGGTTCCACTCATGTGTCAGAGCATAACGCCACAGTCCGGGCGAAGCACGGCCCGCGAAACCACGTGACTGGCGACTCGACTGCGGAACAGGCCCGAATCATCGCGCCTGGAGAACATGGGGTTGATCCGCCACCGCCCCGGCGGATCGCTCCCGCTGACTCATTGGCCTCGACTTCCTGCCAAATGATCCCCCCATCGGTCCTTGCAGCGGCATCTCGCTGCCGCGGACGCCGACTTTCCGCCGGCTGGCACCGCGATAGCCGGACGCCCGCAATCGCACCGCGATTCCTACTGCAAATCCATATTGTGAAGTCACTTAAGCCACATCCGTTACGGGTCTTTCTACCTGTACCCACCTTCGCCATTGCGGATTGTCTATATGTGTGAAGACAGATTGATCTCTTGAGCAAGGAGTGCATCATGAAACGGGCCATCGTCGGAATCCTGGCAATCGGCCTGATCGGCATCCCAGCATTCGCCCAGCGGACTCGCGAAGGCTCCGAACGCGCTGCGCGAACGCCACCAGCCCGCGTTGAGTCACGCGCGGCCAGAGAAGCGCCGGCCGCCCGCGAGACGCCGCGCGACCGCGAGGCACCTGCCGCCAGCGAGGCCCCCACACGTGCACCGGCACAGGTCCGCCCGGCGCCCTCCGTCGCCCGCGAGCCACGCATCAGTTCCCAACGCCCGGACATGCCTTCCAGGCAAGAGACGCGAACGACGACCGAATCCCGCGCCCGCGGCCCGCGCGTGATTGAAACTGAGACCACTCCAAGACCCATCGCTCCGCGCACGGTTGAGCCAAGAAAGCCCGCGGACCGTGCCAGCGCTGCCCGGACAGCGCCGACCGCGCCCCGCGCCGCGACGGAACGATACACCCCATCCCGCCAGACTGAGCTCGCGCCCTCCCGCGCCACACGCACGGTTGAGCCGATGCCAGCCCGTAGCCCCAGCCGGACCGAGCCCCGAACTCCGGCGGTTCGCCCCACCGAGGCACGCGTGCGGCCGACCGCGCCCGAGCCCCGTACGATCGAACGCACCGTGCCGACCGCCGCCCGCACGACCAGCCCTCAGCGCATCGTCAACCGCACGACCGTCAACGAGACGGTCATTAATCGCACCGTCATCAACACTCGCGAAATACGCCGCCCCGTCTACGCCTCGGCGCCGCCCCCACGGCCGACCTACATCCGCCGCGACTATCGTCCTCATGACCACGACCGCTTCTCATTCAGCTTCGGCTACTCCAGCGGCTACTACGGTGACGGCCTTGCCTTCGGGTTCAGCTACTCCAGCGGGCACCACCACCGATATCCTTCCTGGCCGGTTCTCTATCGGCCGACACCGGTGATCTTCTACCCGGCACCTGTGTTCTATGAACCTTGGCGTCTCTGGTATGTTGAACCCACCCCCACCGTGGTGGTCGTCGATCCATACGCCTGCTATCCGCGCTGGTACCGGCCGGCGATCATCGTCGCTCCGCCGCCGGTTGTGGTCCTCGCGTCACCCGTGCTGGTCATGCCGCCTCCGCCGCCGGTGGTTGTCATGGATCCCTTCGCAACGTACCCGAGTTGGTACACTCCCGCGGTCGTCGTGGCAAGGCCGGTTCCGCCACCCGGCATCAACATCAACGTCCACTACGTGAATTGACTTTCGTCCTGGCAAGCAGCGATTCTCTCCAAGGGCGCCGTCAGAGGCGCCCTTCCTGTTTGAACAACCACGGAACTTCCAACGACCAACACCCACCCTTTCATCATTTCATCGAGATGCCGGTATGCATAACCAGAGACACCCGTCCGTCTGGCTGTATTAGGCAATGGGAGGTGTGATGAAGGCTATTGGCTTCCTGATGATCGTCGGCGCGATGGCCTCGGCCGCTGGAGCGCAGCTCTGCAACGTGAGGATTGTCACCGATGCATCGCCGGACTATCACGATCTGTCCGGGATGGTGCGCTCCATCACATCGCGCTGGGAAACCCCCGAGCAGAAATGTTGGGCCATGTTCTATTGGAACCACATCGCCCGCCGCCAGACCAATCCCATGCACCTCCACGGCATGGCCCTGACCGACCCCATCCGCCAGTTCAACGACTATGGCCATACGATGTGCTCAACCATCTCCGGCATCAACCAGTCCATCTGGGAGCACATGGGCTTCTATGACGGCCGCTGGCACATGTACGACAACTCGCTGTCGGCCATTTACACCCTCTGTGACGGCAAGACCGTCGCCGGCGTCGAGGACATCGGCAGGATCATGGCGTGCGCTGCCTCCGCAGGCAGATCCGAGCCCGGCCACATCGCCAGGTACCACTGCCTGACATCCACCAGCCCCAACGGCTTCCTTATTGGCGCGGACACGATCCGCTCGCTGGATGAGGAATACCGATGCTTCAACCCCAACGGCCTCAAGCTCCGAACCTACTTCTACGACTGGGACTACGGACACCGATACATCCTGAACCTGCGCGATGGCGAATCCTACACGCGTTTCTACCGCTCTCTCGGCGATGCCCCCGACTACTATGTTCCCAACAACGGCAAGGATCCCGAAGCCCCCAACCGCCGTTACCACATCCGCGGCAATGGCCGCTGGACGTGGAAACCCACCTCTCACCCCGCCGACGGCATCTACAAGATCAACTCCGCCAACGTCGCCACCTCGCTCAGGATCAAAGCCTCGTTGTCCATCGAACGGTCTGCCTCGCTCCTGATCAGCACCAACAACGGCTTGATCTGGAAGAAGTTCTGGGCTTCCACCGGGCCTGGCGACTTCTCCGGCGAATTCAGCCTCACCGATGAAGTCAACGGCGCCTATGAAATCCTCGTCAAGGCAGACCTCGATCGCGCTACCGTCCGGTCCATCGCCTTCGAGACCACGACTCAGCTCAACTCCAAGACCCAGCCCCGTCTGAACCTGGGCCGCAACATCATCCACGTCGGCGCTGGCGAGCAATCCGACTCCATCGTCCTTTGGCCCGAGTTGCACAACAATAGGTACAAAGAGCTCATCGTCGAGGAACGAAACATCGCCTCGGCCACGAAGCACCCCGGCTACCAGGGCGCCATCCACCCGGCCAAGGCCAAGGAAGACGCCTATGTCGTCTACCGCATCGACACCCCGCGCGACATGACCCGGTTCACCTACGGCGGCCGATTCTTCAACCGCGCCTCCCGGAGCCGGATCGAGATGCAGCATTCGCTGGATGATGGCCAGACCTGGACGACCTCCTGGACGCTTACCGACACCAGCCAACCCTGGGATGTCATCCATTACGAGACCATCCAGGCGCCTGCTGGGCGCAAGTCGGTCCTGATCAAGTACGTCATGAACACGACCGACCCATCCTCCGGCGGATGCAGCATCTACGCCGTTCGGATGGAGGCCAACCACCGACCCGTCGCGCCCACCAGCGCCCCGATGGAAGTGACCTTCACCTGGAAAGAACCGCAGAAGGACCGTTCCCTGATCGAGCGGTCCCACACGCAGCTCATCGAGAGCCTCCCCTGCAAGTACACCATCAACGTCGGCGGCGAAGACCATCCCGTCATGGAGTCGCTGGCGGTGAACCTCAAGGGCGCTCGCGGCCAGCTCAAGCACGGCTACTCCGACGGCAAGGATGTCGGCGGGCGGAAGTTCGGCAGCACCTGGGCGACCTATGGCAGGAATCTGGCTGCGGGCAAGCCATACAAGCTGTCCATCCCATCCGGCACAAGCTGGGAGGCCGGCGACCCCGACGGCAGAAAGCTGACCGATGGCGTGGCCGGCCCACCCTATTCCGGCGGCGTTTCCTATCGCTATGGCGCGATCTGGAATCCCAACCAGAACCCTGTCATCACGCTCGATCTTGGCCAAGGCGTCACCGCCGCCAGCTTCGGCATGAACTTCCATGGATATTCGTGGTGGGATGCGCTCAAGGGTGAAATCAAGGACAAGGTCGAGGTGCTGATTTCCGACGATGATCAGGCTTATCGCTCGATCGGCTTTCTGAAGACCGACATCCGCTGGAAGAACCTGCCGGCCAACCACATGTGGACCGATGAGGAAACTCTCGCCGGCGGCACGTTCCGGTTGATCCCCCGGGAGCCTGTCAAGGCGCGCTACGTGCAGTACCGAATCACCAGCCCGCGACATTTCTGCTGCACGGAGCTGGAGGTGCTGGATTCGATTCGGTTCGAGCCCTTTGACCTGCGGATCGCACTGCCGGAATAACGGCGCTGGCGGCCAACGCGATCGCGTGTCGGGTCATTTCCATTTGCACTTGCGATTGGCCATGCGGTGCTGGCCGTGGCACTGCGTGCAGTATTTCTCGTCGCTCTCGCCGGCGAGAAACTCCTTGTGCTTGCCTGGGTCGATTTCCTTATGGCACTCCGAGCACCCCGGGTTGATCTCTTCCGGCGGGTACATGATCTCCGGCGCGGTGCCATTGCCGCCCGACGCCCAGGATTCATCGGCGATGTGCGCGTCGGAGTCCCCATGGCACTTGGCGCAGCCGATGTCCGCCCGCGCGTGCTGAAGCGTCAACTCCTCCTGCTCGAAATTGACATGGCAGACGAGACACCGGCTGTTGTCGGCCATCGGGCCAATCGTAATGACTGCCGGATTCTCATCCTCCAGCAACAGCAGTTCATCATCCGCCGTGACCGGCTCGCCGGCATCAGGCGAAGCTGCGGCCGGTTGGGCTTGCGCAGCCTGATCCGCGCCGCCGGATCGGTCGCACCCGAGCGCCGACAGCAGCAGGAACCCCACAGCCATGATCAGGAAGAACCGCCCCATCACACGTATTCCCATTCTCGCAGCCACTGGTAATTGGCCGGCAGCCTGGCGCTGACGTGATCATTGACGGCCTTGATCTCGGCCTTCTCCTTCATATCCAGGGTGCGTCGTTCGACGACCGCCTTGGCAACGTTATCCACCTCGGCAATGCTCTGCATCCCGGGAATCGGCAACACCGTGTTGCTGTGGAGAATGTACCGGATGGCCAGCCTCGCCCGGCGATAGTCCTCCTCCTGCTTGCCCGTGAACAGCGATCCGGCCGCGAACGGCTTGATGCCGAACGCCCCCACATCGCACTTCTTCAACGCATCGAACATGCTGTCCTTCGGCGCGGCCTTCGTCATTGTGGTGAACGGGAAGCACACCACCTCGATCTGCGGAAAATACTCGATCATGAACCTGATCCATCGGCGGTCGTGCGTCGAGAAACCGATGAACCGGCTCTTGCCGGCCTTCTTCGCCTTTTCCAGCGCATCGACGATCTCCGCCGAGGTGTCGAACGTGTGACGACCGCCCGGTTCGAAGCAGGTAATCCGCCATAGGTCGGTGTATTCCTGCTCCGAATCGCGCAGCAGTTCATCCAGGCTTCCCAGCAGCTTGCGAGAGGTCCGGAATTCCTCGTTGCGCACCTCCTTGGCCCCATGCGACAGCGCCAGGTACATCTTGTCCCGTCGGCCCTTCAGTGCCTTCGCGTCTCGCTTCACTTCGTTGTCCCAGCAGGCGTCGATGTAATTGATGCCCACATCGATGCAGCGGCTGATGATCTCCGACCGTTGCTGGTCGTTGCTGCGGGCGTGCCCGCCCAGGCACACCGCCGAGACCATCAATCCCGTCTTGCCCTGGCGGCGATACTCCATATTCGAGTTGTAGTTGAGAATCTTGGAGGTATCGACCGGCGCGGCATCAGCCGCCCGGGCGCTCTGGCCGCCCACCGGTATCACCGATGCCCCCGCCAGGGCCACGCCCGCCAAGGCTGCATCACGCACGAATTCGCGCCGGCTGAGTGGTGTCTGGTGCATGCTGAACTCCAGTCTCGTGGTTTACTTCGCCTGCTTGAAAATTCCCTTGATCTGATCGGCCGAGAGCGCGGTGTCGTACATCCGCAGGTCATCAAGCTGGCCCTTGAAGCGCCGGCCGATGATTACATCCTGCTTTTCCCCGGTCTCGATCGGCCAGAGGTCCAGCAGGCCGATATCGTCGATCACCGCCGCCTCGCCATCGAGGTAGAGCTTCACATGGTCATGAAGGTTCGGCGGCGACGCCTCTTCCACGATGACCGCGACATGGTGCCACGCATCGTCATGCACCCCGTTCTTCATATACAGATACCCGCCCCTCGGCACCAGGCCCACGCGCCCGCGGACGAATCCAAACACGAACATCTTCCCGAAATCATTCTCGCCCCATGAGATGATCTCGCCGCCGGGCGTGTTCGTCTTGACCCACGCCGCTATGGTCCGGGGCTTGGCGCCCGTGATGCCCTTGAACCCCGCAATGCGGATGCACTGCTGCTGGCCATCCAGCGAGATTGCCTTGCCGATCCGGCCGGCGGCCGAGTGCTGGTCAAATGACAGCTTGCCTTCCAGGACTCCCTTGTGGTCCTGCTTCGATGAATCGGCCGCGTTATCGCCCGAAGTCTCATCGAATTTCCACCACCCCACCAGGTGCGAATCGACCGATGGCGCATCGGCCCCCAGACACATGAATCCGCACGACGCAACCAACAGGACGAGAAGCGGGCGACGAAGGGTCATAGGCCACCGAGATGATAAGCGACCGGACAAACCGCTGCTCCTGCGGATTGTCAGATACTGGCCGCTTTGTGTCAAAACAATTCCACTTGCGGCCAGACTATCTCGCCGTCAGCACATACTCCGCACCGGCCTGGGTCTCGAACCGACCGTTCTGGGCGGTGATGCCCTCGCCATTTCGCGTCACACGAGTGGCGTCCAGCCCGCCAACTCGGCATACATTGCCCATTTTCGACCGGATCGCCGCCCGGCTCATCCGGCCGCCTTTCCACTCGATGTCCACCTCGAACCCGCCCCGGGCGCGCAAGCCTTTCACACTGCCGTTGGCCCAAGCCCTGGGCAGCGCCGGCAGCAACTTGATCTCGCCGGCATGGCTCTGCAGCAGCAGCTCTGCGATGCCCGCCGCGCCGCCGAAGTTGCCATCGATTTGGAACGGCGGATGCGTGTCAAACAGGTTGGGCAGAGTCTATTTCGCCAGCAGCGCGTTCACATTGCTGTGCGACTGCTCGCCATCTTCCAGCCGCGCCCAGAAGTTGATCACCCAGGCGCGGCTCCATCCCGTATGCGCGCCGCCGCTCTTCATCCTGCGCTCGATCGAAACGCGCGCAGCCTTCGCCAGGTCCGGAGTGCCACGCATCGTGATTGCGTTGCCCGGATGCAGCGCGTAAAGGTGCGACATGTGCCGGTGCCCAGGCTCGGGCTCGTCGAAGTCCTCTATCCACTCCTGCAACTGCCCGTGCTTGCCGATCTGCGGTGGCGCCAGCCGGGCCCTGGCCGTCTCCAATTCGCCCCGGAACGCCTCATCTTCGCCAAGAATCCGGCTGGCTTCGATGCAGTTGCCGAACAGCTCACCGATAATCTGCATGTCCATGCTCGGACCATAACACACGCCCGCCACCTGCCCGTCCGCCGTGCGGAACGCGTTCTCGGGCGAATTCGAGGGCGCTGTCACAAGCCACTTGTGCTTCGGCTCCTCCACCAGGAAATCCATGTAGAACTGGGCCGACTCCTTCATTGCCGGGTACGCCTTCTTCAGAAATGCCCGGTCCCCGCTGAACATGTAGTGCTCCCACAGGTGCTGGCACAACCACCCCCCCGCCGCCGGAAACTGCCCCCACGACGGATGCTCTCCCGGCGACGTGAAACCCCATATGTTGTGTATGGTGTGAACCACCCATCCCCTGGCGCCGTAATGCACCCGCGCCGTCTTGCGGCCGGGCTCGCGCATGGCCTCGATCAGGTCAAAAAGCGGCTCATGGCATTCCGCCAGATTCGCCACCTCGGCCGGCCAGTAGTTCATCTGCACATTGATGTTCGTGTGATAGTCGCAGTTCCACGGCGTCTGCAATCCATCCGCCCAGATCCCCTGAAGGTTCGCCGCCAGGTCGCCCGGCCGGGAACTGCCGATGAGCAGGTACCGTGCAAACTGGAAATAGAGCGTGGCGAGCTGCGGGTCATCCCCGCCTTTGCGCATCGCCGCCAGTCGCTCATCCGTCGGCAGTTCAGCCGCGGGCGTCCGCCCCAGATCAAGCTGCACGCGGCGAAACAGCCTCCGGTAATCCGCCACGTGGGCATCGCGAATCGTCTCGTATCTCTTGCCGGCCGCCGCCTGCAACTGCTCTTGGCTCACCCGTTCCTGATCCTTGCCTCGGTAATCGGTCGCGGCCGTCACGATGATCGTGACGGCATCGGCGCCATCGACGCGGATCGTCTCGCCGACCGCCGATGTCCGCCCGCCTTCGGCGGAAATGCGTGCCCGCACCATCAGCTTCAAACCCTTGCCACCGAAAAGTTGTCCCGACATCGCCAGTTCGTGGTCGCCCACCGCTTTCGTCGTTGTGGCCTCGGGCCGACTCAACGCCGCGTTCAGGCTGATGCTCCCCGGCCGATCGCACCCCAGACGCACCACCATCGCCTGGTCCGGATGACTGGAGAAGACCTCTCTCGAATACCGCCTGTCGCCCATCGCATAACTGACTCGCGCGATGGCCTCGTCCAAGTTCAGTTCCCGCCGGTATTCCGACGCCTCGCCCTCCTGGCCGATGAAAGTCAACCTCAAATCCCCCATCGTCTGATAGCACCCGAACGGCACATTCGCGCCCCGTCCATGACCCGACCCGGCCCCGCTGCAAACCTGTTTCTGATATGTCAGCCTTTGAGCTTCAGTGTACTTCCCCGCGAACAGCAACCGACGGATCTCCGGCAGTGCCTTGAGGGCTTCCGGATTGTCCGCGTCCTGCGGCGCACCGGACCATACGCTGTCTTCATTCAATTGGATGCGTTCCTGCTGGATCCCGCCAAAGACCATCCCGCCCAGACGACCGTTGCCCACGGGCAGAGACTCCTCCCACCTCGCGGCCGGCCGCTTGTACCAGAGCGTCAGCGCCCCCCCGCCGTCGTCGGCTGCCCGGCACACGCCGCTCACACCGCCCGCCACCAACACCATCAACGCGACGGCCAACCAGCGAGTCTTCATCTTGCTCCTTCATTCTGCCCAGAGGCTCAACCGGCGGTGCCCCAGTAAAACTCCGCCACATCGGAATGCGCCTTTTGACAGCCAACCCGTGGCAGTATATCCATCAGTTCGCCTGCAACCAGACCCGAGGCTTTATGACCCAGCCCTTCGGCCGAAAAGCATTCCTGCACACGTTGCCCGCGGGCGAACAAATCCTCCTCGGGCCGGTCATCCCCGAGGATCGCAACCGCATTGTGGATGGCGTCGAGCGTATGTCCGGCTATACCCGTTACCTCCGATTCTTCACGGGCACCCCACACCTGACTGACGAGCTGATTGCCTATCTCACCCAGGTTGACCAGAGCGACCACGTCGCCTGGGCCGCAGTAGAACCTGTCCGGCCGGAATTGCCGGGAATCGGCCTTGGACGGTTTGTACGCCTGAAGAATGACCCCGCCACCGCCGAATTCGCCCTGGCGGTTGTGGACAAATGGCAGCATCGCGGCGTGGGCGAAGTTCTGCTTGCCATCCTGCACCTGCTGGCCGCCCGGCGTGGAATCCGCACTCTTCGAGGGCTGGTTCTGCCCGAGAACGAAATCGTCTTTACCTGGTTCTGCAATCTCGGCGCAAGGGTACAATACGGCACGGAGGTCCATCAGATGGATCTGACGGTTGACCAGCCGCCGGCGACGACCACTACCTGCCGCCGCTTCAGAGAACTGATGCACAACCTGCGGGGTAGACTTGATGAATTGGAGTCAGCATGAGCGATCGAACTGAGAAGCCAGCCGCGCCCAAGCGCAAACCCTTTAAGCCCTGGCAGAAAGCGATGTTGGGCCTGTCCTTGCTGCTGATGATCGTTGGTGGCGGGCTCAAGGTCTACGCCATGACTCGACCGCAGACGCCGCAGACGACCACGCCGTCCGATTCCGGCAGTACGACAACCACTGGGCCGCGAACTCCGGGCAGCAGCTTTCTCTCAGGATCGCCCTCCGGCTCGGATTCCTCGGCCAAGGAAACCTCGCCCACGCAACCGGAGACCCAGTTTGATCTGAACAACTGGTCGCCAGCCATCTTCCGCCTCGGTTTCAGCTTTTTCGTCGGTTTCTGCATTGCCTACGCCCTCCGGGCGTTTTTCAAGATCACCGCGTTCACATTAGGCATCATTCTCCTGGCGATGTTCGGCCTGCAGTACATGGGATGGGTGCAGATCGACTGGCTCTTGCTCGAACGACAGTATGACTCGGCCGTGGACTGGATCCGGTATCAGACGGCATCGTTCCAGCAGTTTGTGACCGGCCAGGTCCCCTCCGCCGCATCCGCCGTAACAGGGCTGTTTGTGGGCTTCCGGGGCAGGTGACCTCTGGAACGAGAGCGCGGGCAGGCACCCGCGCTCTCGTGGCTGCCAGGGATCATGGCACCGCCTTTATCGCACGGTGCGGTAATAGCCGGTCGCCTCGCGGCCAATAAGGTTCTTCAGCCGCTTCTCTAGGGTCGGGTGGGTTGAGAACAGGTCGGCAGCGCCGCCCATGGCGTTTAGCGGTTCGACGATGAACATGTTGTTAAAACTGGGGTTAACATCCAACGGCACCTGGCGGGAGTAGTAGTGCAGTTTCTCCAGCGCACGTGCCAGCCACATCGGATTGCCACAAATCTCGGCCCCGCCTTTATCTGCGGCGTATTCGCGTTGACGACTAATCGCCATCTGTATCAGCCCGGCCGCGATTGGCCCGAGGATCAGGAACAAGAGCCCGATCAGCGGATTGGCGCCGCCGCCTTCGCCGTCGCTGCTGCGCCGGCCGCCGCCAAACATGAACATATAGCCCAGGAAGCTGATGGCGCCAGCTAACGTCGCGGCGATGCTCTGGGTGAGGATGTCGCGGTGCCGCACATGCGCCAATTCATGGGCCATAACTCCCGCAACCTCTTCCGCATCGAGAATTTGCAGAAGACCATCTGTTGCACAAACGGCCGCATGCCGTGGGTTGCGTCCTGTAGCGAACGCATTGGGCGCAGAGGTGGGCGCGACATAGACCCGTGGCATAGGCATATTCGCCCGCCGCACCAGGTCAGCGACGACTCGATACAAGTGGTGGTCGGGTCCAACCTGTTGGGCATGCATCGATGCCAGGGCTATCTTGTCGCTGAAGAAGTAGCCAATGACGTTCATAACGGCCGCCATGACCAAGGCGTAGTAGATGGCGTTGTCGTTGCCGGTCCATTGCCCTACGGCCCAACCGCCACCCATGATCAGAGCGGTCATCGCAAAGAAAAGCAGTCCGGTTCTTAAGCTATTTATAATCATGACTTTAACTCCGTTCAGAGACCTTCTGACAACTCCATTGTTGCGTCTAATGATAGGACCGGACAAGGCTGGGCCGGTTAGAAAACGGTATGTCGTTTTGAATCAGGGCCGGGCTGTGGCGGCAAGGTCGAGGCTTGTGTCTGATCGCTCGGAAACTGTCGTTTCAAAACGACTTACAGTCGCTCTCAGTTTGGCCACATCCATCGCACGTAAGTAGCGCGGAATCTGAGGAAACAGCAGCGCATTAATCCCCTGGTGTTGCTGGAGTTCCTCGATCGCCTTCTCTGCAGGCCAGCCCTGAACGATCATGCGGTAAACAGCGGAGGCGGTGCCGGTTCGGTCCCGGCCTTGCCGGCAATGCACAAAGACCGGCCAGTTGGCCGGTTGGCTCACAATCGCCAGGAACTTCGCCATGTTGGCATCCGACGGCGAGTCCGCCTGTGAAGGGATATTCACGTAGTGCATGCCGAGGCTTGCCACGAGAATGCGCTCGTCGGTGCGGTCGTTATCGCGAAGATCGACAATGGTACGGATTCCGGCGGCTTTCAGCGCGTGGAGCGCTTCGGCCGAAGGCTGGGCCCCCCGCTCCAGCACTCCCGCCTGCACGCAATAGTGCTCCTCGATGCAGGAAGGACTCCGGGCGCAACCGGCCAGCATGGCCGTCACAATCCCCAGCCAGAGCCAAGGGCATCGTCGGTCTGCCACGGTTACCCCACGGCCAGTGCGTGGTTGATGCGCTCGATGGCTTCATCGACCTCGCCGGTGCTCTTGAAACCAATGACGACGGCGTGAATCTCCGGCTGGGCCATCGCGAAGCGAGCGGCCTTTTCGCGGTCTTCGGCATTCCGGAAATCGCCGTTGCCGATCAGCTTCATCGCGATGATGCCTCGGCCCTTGGCGTGCATGGCCTTGATTTGCTCCATGACGGGCTTGATGTCGTCGCCGGGCTTGTCCCAGTGCTCCTCGGGACCGTCAATGTGCTTGGCCTGGGGGTTGACGCGCACCAGATGGACCTGGGACCAATCCGATTCGGTCGCGTTGCGCAGCGCGGGCAGGCTGTGACAGGAAACGCCCTTGGCTCTAATCCACTTCTTGTCCTGCGCGACATCAAAGCCATCCATGATGCGTTTGAACGTGTCTGTCCAGCCCTTGTTGACCATGCAGTGGACCAGCAGACTGTCGATGTAGTCGGTGTTGAGCACCTGGCGATGGCGATCGATCGCCTTGGCAATGTCCTGTGGCTGGCCTGAGACTTTGGACTGGATGAAGAGCCTCTCCCGCGGCAGGCCCTTGATGGCGCCGGCGATCCAATCGAACGTCGCATAGCTCTGGGCGCAGTCGAAGAAGGTGATGCCCTTGTCGTAGGCGTAGCGAATCAGGTCGTTGAACTTCTGCTGCCCCAGAGCCTTCTGCACATTGCCGCTGTTGCTGCCGGTGCCGAACCCGAGGCGGCTGAGCTTCAGCCCCGTCCTGCCCAGCTCCACCTGATCCACCGCCGTGCGCACGCTGCCAGCCTGCGCTGCCGACAAGGCGCCGGGCGTCAGCAGCGCCGCTCCGGCCAGCGCGGCCGTGCGCCCGAGGAACTGCCGGCGGGAGGAAATGGTAGACGAAGCCGCCAGAACACCAAGCGATGATTCCGTGTTCATAGTCCACTCCGATCGTCTCAGTCGGCGCGACCCATCAGCATGCGCCAAACGCCAACTCGCGGCGATATCTTGCGCTCACCAGTTCAGCTTCTCACGAGCGGGAAGCGTGGGGAACTTCGCGTGCGGTTCGGCCTGATACCAGAAGGCCGTGGATGAAATGTCATCCTTCAGCGGGAGATATCGGCCGCCTTCCTGCCATCCAAGGGCCTGAATCGTGACCTTCAGATCCTTCTCAAACCGGATCGGGTCGGTGACATGCCAGCGATACAGCCCGAAGCGCTGGCCGACCTGGTAGATCTGATCCGCCGGCAGGACCTGCGCCAGGCCCGTGTAGGGCGTTGAGAACGTCTGGTACTGCTTCGTCTTGCGATTCTCGAAGTTGTAGGAACCGCAGAAGTAATCCTCGGTGCCGGTGCCGCAGATGGTCGGGAATTCCTGATCGCCATCCATGAAGAACTTGATCTCGCCCTCGCCCCACCAGCCCGGCGAGTGAACTTCCCAGGCCATGTACGTGCCGACATAGTGGCCCTTGCCTTTGATTCCGTCGACAATCGTGTAGAGCCCCGTGGTCTTCAGCGGGTCCTCGCGACGGAACTGGCCATGCAGATAGGCCGCATCCTTCGCGACTTTCGTCAGGGCATAGTCGATCTGGTAATAGAGGACCATGTCCTTCTCATCGATGTTCTCCAACGTGACTCGGGCCTTCTTTCGGAAGGGCATCGGCCAATAGCAGTTGAACGCGCTGCCCGGATTGACGCACACCGACGC
>CAZMXI010000084.1:0-20687 GCA_964570205.1 uncultured Tepidisphaeraceae bacterium | reverse complement strand
TCCCCATGCCCCTGTTATCGGCCAGAACAGGTCTGCAACGACGGTCGTGGACCCCAATTGCCTTGTGTGCTTCCCCGCCGGGCCATAGAATCCAAAATAGGCCCATTCGCGTCTGCTTCGCCGCTGGCATGCGCATGCGCCGGCAAGAAAAGGAGTTGTACCGTGTCATTGCGCGAGAAGATGAATCAGAATCCTCAACTGGTAATGGGCATCGTCGGCGGAATCGTCGTCCTGTCCCTGGTGTGGATCGTCTACTACATGTGGCCATCGGGCGGCCCGGAAGTCGGCGGACCGATCGGCGGCGGCAAGATGTACTACACCAAGGATGATGGCCGGACTTTCTTCGACGCCCCCGTTGAAAAGGTCACCGAGCCGGACGCCATCGTCGCCTGGGTCTACCGCTATCCTGGCGAGCAGCCGTTCGTCGGCATGCTGGAGTCTTATACGCCGCGAGGGCGGGAGTGGCTCAAGAAGTTCTATGCCGACCCGAAGAACAAGGATCAGTTGCCGCCCGACAACGATGCCTTGCTGGCCGAACGCCTGATCAAACGGCCCGCCATGCCGAACTGGGTCAATCAACTCCGCGATCCACAATCCGCCCGAACGATCCTCACCATGCCGCAGAAGAACGGCAACGTGCCGACGCGAATCCTGCCCGACACCCCGCAGTGATCAGCGATGAAGACGCGGCAATGCTGATTTCCCAAACAGCCGAGAAGCCCGGGATTGCGGTCCCGGGCTTCTGTTTGGTTCACAACCTGGCTCATCGGCATCAGTCATAGATGCCCTGCGTCAGCCCGACGCCCTTCAGCCCGTTCGGGATGACGAACGTATCGGCGTGGCCATCGACGAAGACGATGTTCATCTTGCCATGATGCCGCTTCAGATCGAAGTTCTTATAGCTCGCCTGGTACATCTGGTAGTAGTCGTACATCGTGGCGCGGGTGAGATCCAGACCCGTCTCGGGAAGGGTCAGCCAGCCGCCTTCAGCGTTGCCACGTGGCAAACCGTCGCCGAATAGCATCACCTGGGCGGCCCGGCGCACGCGGGAGGTGTTGCCGCGCGGGCACGGCTTGCCGACATCCTTATCCGCCTCGCGACGGCCAAGGAATGCTTCGTTGAAGACGTAGCTCATCCATTCCAGCGGCGCGCTCCAGCCTCCGTCCGACTGCGTCAAACCTCGAATCTGGATTTCGTGCGACGGGCAGACGAACATCTTCTTGAACGAATCCCGATTCATGTAGTCTTCCATGGCCGCCCGGCTGTTCGTCGGGACTTTCACTCCCATGTTGAGGGCCAACGCAACGCTCAGCGGCGCGATGCGGGAGGTGCCGCCTTCAGCGTAATAGGTGAAATTGCGCCGCGCGGCATCGCCCAGACCCTCGGGGGTAGCGCCTTGGCCGCCCACTGTGTTCCAGTGGTACCCGGCGATCTGCATGTAGCCCCGATGGTCGGTTGCATGAAGCGTCGCCGCCTGCGCCATCGTCCTGGCGTTATTCAGGCACTGAACCACTTTCGCGGATTCGCGGGCCTTGTTCAGGGCAGGCAGCAGAATCGAGATCAGCAACGCGATGATGCCAATCACGACCAACAGCTCTACGAGCGTAAACCCTTTTTTGTATAGAACTTGTAATCTCATGCTGCAACCTCCAGCGATATACGCGTTTATGTGACGACTCTGGTTACTGGATGATAACAGCCAGCCAAGGGGGTTCAAGCGGGAAATCGGCAGCCCATCCCGCCGACACCCGCTCCAGGGTCTCAATAAACGACCATTCAAGGCGTTTTCTTGACTGCCGGTTTCCATAGGGCACACTTGCACCAGCATTCTACGCCCAGTCCACTTGGGCACGCGCATCCGCCAGATGCGCGGGGAGAGCGTCGCAACTTGCCAGGAACGTCAATCCGGAGGTAGGAAGATGCGGGGCTCACTCTTTGTTCGCGCATGCGTCGGCGGTCTTGTCACGGTCTTGGCCACTCAGGCCCAGGCCGGGATGATCGTGCTGGTCAGCGATAACGCTTACTCGACCAGTCACACACCTTTACGAACAGGAGATCCGGAGGCGGATTTCGTCGGTTTTCTGGAAGGACTCGGACACACGGTGATCCGTGCCTCCGGGTCGGGTGAGACCGCCCTCTTTCGGGAGGACAACGGCGGTTTCGCGGCGGCCGCCGCTTTCAAGCCCGACTTGATCATCGTCAGCCGGGTCACCAACAGCGGCGAATACGACGCTCTCACACAAATTCCTGGCTGGAACGGACTTGGAGCGCCATTGCTGCTGATGAACCCCCAGCTTGCACGCAACAACCGATGGAAATGGATCAACAGTTCGACCCTTGATGAGTCGCCACTGAGCAGCCTGAATCTCGTGGATGTGAATCACCCGTTCATTGCTGACGCAAGCTCAACGATTACAGATCGTTATGTCCCGATTACCCGGCTAAACACGACGGATTGCGGCAACGGGCACATCCTGGCTGCAACGCCGGACGGCGATGCAGCGATCGTTGAATGGTACGAGGGTGACGAGTTCTACGCCGGTTCGGGCCAGACCGCCGGCGGCCGGCGGGCGCTCTTCTTCGGGCTGCCGTATCATCAGTCCTTCGATCCCGATGGGGGTGGGTTGCTCGGCAACAGCAGCATCACCTTCGACGACCTGAGCAACGGCGGAAGAGCGATGCTCGGCCAGACCATCAACGACCTGATCACGTTCAAGGAAAGCGCGGTCCCCGAGCCCGGGGTGATGTCGCTGCTGTGTGGTGTGGGCCTGCTGCTGGGGCATCGGCGCCGCCGAGCATAAAGCCGTGCGAATATGAGGGAGCCTCTGCGAGCCGCGACCGGGCCTGCCAAACCCGGCGCGGCTCGCCGCTTCCATTTGCATAAACGGCCATCGCGTGATACGGATTAGGCCTTAACATTCCACCGGAGTTGTCAAAGGAGAGGCCGAATCCCATGAAGCCCCTGGTATTACTCGCGATGATGCTGAGCTTACGGAGCATGGCACAGGCGGCCACGGTTAAGGACACGAAGCTGTCGGCGGTGCCGTTCACGGCGGTCAGGATCGACGATGCCTTCTGGGCGCCGCGGATCGAGGTAAACCGTACAAAGACGGTTCCACATGACTTTCGGATGTGCGAGGAGACGGGGCGGATCGACAACTTCGCCAAGGCCGGCGGACTGATGCCGGGAGAGTTCAGGGGCATCTACTTCGACGATTCGGACCTGTACAAGGCGATCGAGGGCGCCTGCTATACCCTCCTGACCCATCCGGACCCTGCGCTGGACAAATACCTCGACGGCGTGATCGCGAAGATCGCGGCCGCGCAGCAGCCGGATGGGTACATCAACACCTATTACACGCTCAAGGAGAAGGGCAAGCGCTGGACGAACCTGAAGGACATGCACGAGCTGTACTGCGGGGGGCACCTGATCGAGGCAGCCGTCGCCCATCACCGGGCCACGGGCAAACGCAACCTGCTGGATGTGGCGATCAAGTTCGCGGACCACGTTGATGCGATTTTCGGCGATGGCAAACGTCACGATGTATGCGGACATGAGGAAATCGAGCTGGCGCTGGTCAAGCTTCATCACCTGACGAAGCAGGAGAAGTACCTGAAACTGGCCAGTTTCTTCATTGATGAGCGAGGGCGCTCGACGCACCGGAAGACCTACGGCCCGTACTACCAGGACCATAAGCCCCTGCCGGAGCAGACGGAGGTTGTCGGGCACGCGGTGCGGGCGATGTACTTCTTCTGCGGGGCGGCGGATGTGGCGGCGGCCAGCGGCGACAAGAAGCACCTGCCGATCCTGGAGAAGTTGTGGGAAAGCGTGGCGCTGCGGAAGATGTACGTGACGGGCGGCATCGGGTCGCGCCACGACGGCGAGGCATTCGGGGATGATTACGAGCTGCCGAATGAGACGGCCTATTGCGAGACGTGTGCGGCGATCGGCAACGGGCTGTGGAACCACCGGATGGCGATCCTGACCGGCGACGCGAAATACGTCGATGTGCTGGAGCGGGTGCTCTACAACGGATTCCTATCGGGGGTGTCGTTGAATGGCGAGAAGTTCTTCTACGTCAATCCGTTGGCGAGCCGCGGCGGGCATCATCGCCAGTCGTGGTATGGCTGCGCATGCTGCCCGTCGAACGTGGTGCGATTCCTGCCGTCGCTGCCGGGATATCTGTATGCCACCGGCGAGAACGCGGTTTACGTCAACGTTTACGCCGCGAGCACTTCCACGCTGGATCTGGGCGCCAACAAGGTGCAGATCGTGCAGCAGACGCGCTATCCGTGGGATGGAAGCGTCAAACTCACGGTTTCGCCGGCGCAGCCGGCCGAGTTTGATGTTTACCTGCGCATCCCGGGGTGGTGCCCCGATGCGAGCCTGAAGCTGAATGGCCAGCCGATCGGCAAGCTGGATGTGGTGAAGGGCTATACGCGGATCGGGCGGCCGTGGAAGGCGGGCGACGTGCTGGAGCTTGAGCTGCCGATGCCCGCGCTGCGGGTGAAATCGCACCCGAGCGTGAAGGACAACATCGGACGGGTGGCGATTCAGCGCGGACCGGTGGTGTATTGCCTGGAGGCGGCGGACAATGGGGGGCGGGTCTATCACCTGAGCCTCCCCCCCACCAGCGAGCTGACGCCAAAGCACAAGGCCGATCTGCTGGGCGGCGTGACCGTAATTGAAGGCAAGGCGCTGGCGCACCGCAAGGGCGAAGCGCTGCCCGAGCTGGTGGATTTCACGGCGATTCCCTATTACGCATGGGACAACCGCGAGGCGGGCCAGATGATGGTCTGGGTGCCGGAAGACCCGAAGCTGGCCGAGCCCCTTGCCGCGCCGACCATCGCAAACACCAGCAAGGTGAGCGTCTCGCACTGCAATTCCGCCGACACGCCATTGGCGCTGAACGATGGCGCGGAGCCCAGGAATTCCGGCGATACCGCGCTGCCGCGCATGACGTGGTGGGACCACCGCGGCAGCGAGGAATGGGTGCAGTACGACTTCGCAGGGAAGAAGACGGTCCGGGAAGTCGAGGTCTACTGGTTCGACGACACCGGCCGGGGCTCGTGCCGCATCCCGGCAAGCTGGCAGTTGCAGTATAAGGATGGCGCGGAGTGGAAGCCGGTGGCCAGCGCCTCGGGATACATCGTCAAGCCCAACGACTTCAACAGAGTCACGTTTGCGTCTGTGGACACCACGGCGTTGCGCGTTGTGGTCAAGTTGCAGCCCGGCTTTTCAGGCGGCATCCTGGAGTGGCGGGTGAAGTAGGCCAGGGGCAAAGGCAGAAGGACAGGTTGCGTTATTCTCGCCCACACCATGCCCCGCCAGAGCGCCTTTTACCTGATCGAGGCCTTGTCGGCCGTCGGCAACACGCTGTTGCTCTTCGGCATCTACTTCTACACCGAGCACGTCTTCCGGTGGGGGCTGATGGAGAACTTCCTGCTGGCGGTGGCTGACGGGCTCGTGTACGCGGTGGGAGCGCTGTCAGCGCACGCGCTGGCGGGGCGATTCGGTCGGCGGAGACTCCTGCGTGTGAGTTACGCGCTGCTGGCGGGGCTCGCGGCCGCTGGATCGATGGTCGCTTCGCCGGGCATCGTCGTCGGGCTGATCCTTGTCTACACCTTCTTCATTGCGATCACGTGGCCGGCCTTGGAGAGCCTAGTGTCCGGGCAGGCCGACGCACATGAGATGTCGCGGCGGCTGAGCATCTACAACCTGGTGTGGTCCGGGGTGGGGGCGGCGGTGCTGGCGGTGAACGGGATCATCATCGAGCGATGGCAGGCGGGGGTGTTCCTCATTCCGACGATCGCGCACGTGCTGGGGGCGATGCTGTTGCCAGGCGGGCGTGGCTCGGCGGAGCCGGAGGCGTCTGCGGAGCACGTCGAGCCGGAGCCGGAATTGCTGGCGCAGCGGCGGTTAGCGCTGTCGCTGTCGCGCATCTCTCTGCCGGCCACGTACGTGGTCATCTATGGCACCGTGGCGATGTTTCCGCTGCTGCCGCTGATGCGGGAGCTATCGCCAAGCCTGACCACGCTTGTGGGCAGCGCGTGGATGGTGACGCGCTGGCTGACGTTTCTCGCGCTGGGCGCGACCGCATGGTGGCACACGCGGCCGATGCTGCTGCTGGGCGCCTCGATCGCGATGCTGGCCGGGTATCTGGGCACCGTGCTGCCGGGGAATCACGCCCCGATGAGCGATGCGGCGGCGATTGGCGTGATGGTCGTGGCGCAAGCCGTGCTGGGGATCGCCGTGGGGTTGATTTACGCGGCCAGCCTGTATTTCGGAATGGTTCTCAGCGCGGGCAGCACGGAGCACGGCGGCTATCATGAAGCACTGATCGGTGTGGGGCAGAGCCTGGGCCCGGGCGCCGGAGCGGTGGCGCAGCTTTTCCGGCCCAACAGCGTCGCAGCGGGCATCCTGGCCGTCGCGGCCGTCATCGCCACAACTGTGGTCGCCGCCGCGGCCGCCGCGACACGGTCGCGGGGGAATCGACACTGACCTTCGCCAGTGAATCGTGTCTGCTCCCGAGGTAAACTGGTGCAGTGGGCAATTGCCTCGCCTGTGGGCTTGGTTGTAGAGTAGATTCAGGGCTATCGCCCGGCGGCGGCAACCATGGCCTGGAAATGGACATATCCATGAAACTCAGCGCAATCACCTCGCGTAGTCTGGGAATTCTGATTCTGTTGCTGGGGTTGGCCGGAGGCGGCGGGTGCGCCACGGATCGTTCGGTCATCGACCAGGCGGCGGGCTTCCACAACACGCTGGAGCCGGCGGTCATGGAGGATCCCGTGCTGGCCGACTACATGCAGCGTGTGGGCGAACGGATCATCACGGCGGCGCGCGAGTATCACGCGTCGCAGGCGGACAAAGAGGGGGAGAGCCGCGATTGGATGTTCTCGCAGAACATGAAGTTTCACCTGGTGAACAGCAAGACGTTGAACGCATTCACCACGGGTGGCGAGCACATGTACATCTACAACCAGCTCTTTCAGGAAGCCAAGAGCGAAGACGAGCTGGCGGCGGTGATGGCACACGAATATGCGCACGTGTACGGTCGGCATATTCACAAGGGGATGGACCGTCAATACGCGCTGCTCGGGGCGGCGGCGGCGGCCGGGGTGGCCGGGTATGCGGCCGGGGGCGAGGAGAAAGGAATGGAATACGCCGGGCTGGCGGCGGGGGCGGCGTTGGTGGCCGGCCAATTCGTGGGCATGAGCTACACGCGTGGCGATGAATCCGAAGCCGACAAATACGGTTTCATGTTCTACGCGCGGGCGGGCTGGGATCCGGACAAGTTCGGCGACTTTTTCGCCGCCATGATCGAGAAAGGGTATGACAAGGGGCCGGAGTTTCTGAGCGACCATCCGCTCCTGAGCACGCGACTGAAGACCGCCCAGGAACGAGCGGACAAGCTGCCCGCGTCGGCGCAGGCATGGCGGCGGGCTCCGGTGGCCGGCGCATCGCAGTTCCGCTCGCTTCAGAAACGCGCGGAGCAGCTCGGGCGCACCATGCCCAGCGACCAGACGCTGGCGAACGCAAGCGAGATTCTCGACGCGCTGCCGCGCAGTTGTTTCAATCCGACGATCACGCCCGACCAGAAGGCGGCCGAACAGCGCGTTCTTCTGCGTGCCGAGCAGGCAAGGAAACAGCGGGCAACGAAGCAGTGATGCGAACGGCCGCGATCAGTCAACGCCGACGGCCACGAGGGTCTGATCGTCCGCGACGTAGAATCCGCCGGTATGATGATACAGGGCCGAGCGGACGGCATCGACGACCGCCTGCGGGCGGGGGCCGGCGCGGGCAATGGCGGCTTCGAGGCCCTTGGTGTCGAAGAAGCCGCCGCCGGGCCCCTTGGCTTCGGTGATGCCATCGGTGTAAAGCGCGAGCAACTGCCCGGGGCGGAGCACGAGCGTGGCCTCGGCATAGTTCACATCGGGCGTGATGCCCAGGGGCAAATTGCCCACAGCCTCGAGGTACTCAAATCGAGGCGCAGGATCCCAGGTTGCCAGCAGAGGCGGATTGTGCCCGGCGCGGGCGTAGATCAGGATGTGCGTCGCCGGATCATAGAAGCCGAGAAACGCCGTGACGAAGGACCGGCCGATGTTCTTGTCGCAGAGGTGGCGGTTTGCATATTGGAGCAGCTCGGCCGGCCCGGCCGGCCGCTGCGGAAATGCGTGCAGGATGGAGTGCAGCATCGCCATGACGACCGCCGCCGCAGGCCCGTGGCCGGACACATCGCCGACAAGGATGGCAAGGGCGGGGTTGGGGGTTGCCGCGCCAAACATGGCCAGATCATAAAGATCGCCGCCGGCCTGTCCCGCGGTGTTGTAGCTGCAGGCGAACTTCAACCCGGGAACGCATGGCGGTTCGGGCGGCAGGAGCGCCCGCTGGATGGAGGCGATCTCCGCGATCTCCTGCTGGATCTTCAGGTTCGCCTCGAAGAGCTGACGGGCGATGTCCAGGTTCTCGATCACGGCGCGCACAAGGCTGGTGCGAACAAGCACGTGCTCGACATCCTCGGCGGAAAAACCGTCGGGCCGGCGGTCGAACAGGATGACCCAATCGCGCGCGGCGTTGGCGGCGAAGACCGGGATGGCCATCACCGCGCGATAGCCGGCCATTTCCGTCGGAAGCGTGGGATCATCCAAGACAAGCTGATGCAAGACCTTGGGAACCGGAGTTGCGGTGAGCCGGTCGATCAGGCCGTTCTGACCGACGGGTCGCGTCTTGCCGCCGAGAATGTCTTGGCCATCAGCGCACAGCCGCGTGAGGACACGGCCGCCATCGTCGGCGACGGTGACTTCGGCGTAGGCCCGGCCGGCAGCACACCGGCCGACACCGGCCACAAGGCGCTCGATGCAACGGTGAGGGTCGGCGTCTCGGCCGAGCGAGCCCAGCAGGTCCATCAGCTCGGCAATCCGGGGTTCGCGCAGGATGTCCAGTGGTTTCATGGAGGACCCGCCGGCCGGTGACTCAATCCCACTTGAACACGCCCTTGCCCCAGGCATAGATGTACGCCACGAGGAGGATGGCGACAAACACGAGCATGCTTCCGAGCAGAAGGGGGGCGATTACGGCGCGGCCGGCGACGGCGTCGGCGAAGACCGTGGCCCAGGGATAGAAGAAGACGATTTCGACATCGAATACCAGGAAGATCATCGCCATCAGATAGAAACGCACGTTGAAGCGACGGCGGGCATCACCGGTGGGGATCATGCCGCTTTCGTAGGTGGTCTGCTTGGCCGGGCCGGTCCTGCTCGGGCCAACGAGGACCGACATGATGATCGTGCCAACGACAAACGCCAGCCCCATCAGCACAAGAAGGACGATCGGCAGCCACGCGGCGCGGGGGTCGATGGGGCTCTGAGCCAGGAACGGCGCAAACGGCATGATCGTCCTCGGTAATCGTCTGTGATACTGTAAGCGCGGGCAAGGCCAATGTGAAGGGCGGCATCGGCGACAGGCGGGTGAACGCAGCGATAGGGGTTGCGTTTCGCAAGGTCAGGCAAGCAGTTCCGCAGGCGGGGCGCCGTGGGTCATGGCGGCGGCATAGACCTTCATCCAAAGGGGCAGCTTGGCGTCCCAGGAGAACTCCCAGCCTCGTTGCCGGGCGGCGCTGCGAATCGGCGCGGTGTCGGTCGCAACGATCCCGGCGATACGACGGGCGGTTGCCTCCGTGTCGGCGTAATTGACGATGAAACCATTGCGGCCGTCGGCGAGAAGCTGACGAAAGGCCGAGTTGTCCTGCAGAATGGGCACGCACCCCGCCGCCATGCCTTCCACCGCGGCAATGCCGAAGCCTTCGTACTCGGAGGCGGAAAGATAGAAGGCGGCCCGGCGATATTCGTCTTCGAGCTGGCTTTGCGGAACCTCGCCGGTGAAAGCAACCTGTTTTTCGATGCCGCCGGCGCGGGCCAACTCCATCAAGGCCGGCAGGAGACCCTCGGTGTCCGCGCCCACAACGCGGAGCTGGAAATCAACACCCATGGCATGCAGCGAAGAGCAGACGCGGATGATGCGATCCACCCGCTTGTGTCGCGCAAGGCGATTGAGCGAAAGGAACAGTCTGAGATCACGTTTGGCCGGCGGTTGCGCGTAGGCGGAAAGACCAACGCCATTCTCGATCAGGACCAACCGGCTGCTGACGGGTCGGAACAGCTCCATGTCGCTGCGGCTGCATGCCACATAGCACGCAACACGGCGATGGGTGGGACGTTGCAGACGGAGGAAATACGTCTTCTTCAGGCGGATCAGGCTGCGCGTGTGGAAGATCCCGCCATGCGTCGAGGCGACGATGGGGCGATGGTGAAGGGCATGTATGGCCGCGGTGAAGTCAAGCTGGGCGTTGGCGCCGTGGACATGAAGCACGTCGGCCCATCGCAATCGGCTGACTGGCAGCAAGGCGGGCTTGTAGAAGCGAAAGTCGAGAAAGGGCACGCGCTCCACGGGCACGCCGTTCACCGTGTCGCGGTCGGGGAGGCGGCCGATGCCGTGAATATGGTTGAGCGTCAGCACGCGGGCATCGACGCCGCATCGCCGGCTTGCCGAGACCAGGTCGAGGACGAACTTCTCGATGCCGCCGATGCTGGGGTGGAAGATGGGACAGATATGCAGGATGCGCATGGCTACTCCGCCCGCACCAGGAGATTCACCTGGCGTCCAAGGGCATCAAGGTCTTCCGGCGAGGCCAGGGGACAGAGCCGACGAGCCACCCAATACGCCCGGTATCGCGGCTGCATCGAAAACAGCGCCCGCAGGAGATCGCCGGGGCGGTGCCCGGCGGCCGCCGCCGCGGACGGATTGCTCTCGATCAGCAGGGTCGGCGGGCGTTCTCCCGCCAGCAGCTTCTGCATGCCGCGAATGGCCGACAGTTCGGCGCCTTCGATATCCATCTTCACCAGATCCGGCGCGTGGTCCAGGTCCTGGTCCAACCGCACCAGGTCGATCGTGAATGTTTCCGGAGCTTCGATCAGGCCGGGGTAGATGCTGGCCGAGCCGTGATTCAGGGCGCCGGCCGTGGGGTGGTACAGCGTGAGCCGCTGATGGGCATCCCCGACGCCGACGGGCCGAATGCGCACGCGGTCGGACAGGCGGTTGTCGCGCAGGTGGGCTTCAAGGCGCTGACGGTTGAGCGGGTCGGGCTCGTAGGCATCGACCCGGCCGGCCGGTCCGACGACTCGGGCAGCCAGCATGGTGAAATAGCCGATATTCGCGCCGCAATCGACGAAGTGCATTGCCGGTTTGAGAATGGAGCGGATCTGACGGTAGGTGTCCAGCTCGTACAGTCCGAATGCCATGCACGCGTCGGGATAGGTGCCCAGGTCGAGGCCCAGCCGAAGTCCGTCGGGCGTGGAGAAGGTCGATCGCCACTGCTCGCGTGGCAGCAGTCGCCTGGCCAGGCGCGCCAGCCGGTATCCGCCTCGTTCCGTGGGCGCAACGCGCGAATAACCGCGGAGCAGTGCGAAGCTGATTCGGGCCAGGGCGTTCATCTCACTCGAATCTCGCATACAGATCGCCATACGTCGAGGCATGAGCGGGGGATCGAAGCGTTCGGAGAAGCTCATCGGCGCTCAGCCAGCGCCGCGATCCCAGGGCAACCGGCCGACCGGGCGAATAGTTGAATGTCGCATGACCCAGGCGGCGCAGCAGGTCGAGGGACTGTTCGATGTGTTCCAGGATGACTGTGTCATACTCAAGGCTGATGACGCGGATCGGCCGGCTGAGTCCCTGAATCGCCCGACATTCAAATCCTTCGACATCAATTTTGCAGAAGACCGGCAATCCGAACTCGGCGATGAGCTGGTCGAGCGTCGTCGTCGGCACATTGATCGTCTGGCTCCATCGCGAGTTCCTCCAGCGGCCATGCTCCTTCCACGGGGTCGACATGGTCGCCAATTCGCTGGAATCTTGGGAGAGAGTGAGTTGCGCCGTGCCCTCCTCGCTCGACACCGCCTTGGCGATGACGCGCAGATCCGGATGCCCGGCGAAGCGTCGCCTGAGCGTCTCGGCACAATCCGCCTGGGGTTCGACGGCAACCACTTTGGCGCCCAATCCGAGCAACGCATGGGTCCAGTTGCCCACATTGGCGCCGACATCGAAGCAAAGATCGCCGGGCGCAACAAACTGCCGGTAAAACCGCCGCATCTGCCGCAGGCGAATCGGCCGGCGAACCGGGCGTGTCAGGACTTCGGCGGTCTTGAGCAACCCCAGAGGGCGGAGGACGCGAATGGCCAGCGAAGAAATGCTCATAAACGCGAGCGATTCCGGATCAACCCTGCGGCGGGTTCACCTGGCGGAATCGCCCATTCTGCATGACCCGGCGTTTGATGACTTTCGCCGGGTTGCCGGCGACAACCGTCCAGGGCTCGACATCCTTTACGACGACAGCGCGCGCGGCGACAACAGCGCCTTCGCCGATCGTCACGCCCGGATAGATGAATGCGCCGGCGGCAATCCACACGTACCTGCCGATGACAATTCTCTTGCGGATCAGTGGATAGGTCGGGTCCGTGTGGTCGTGGGTCCCGCCGCAGATGTAGGCATCCTGCGAGATCAGCGTCTGTTCGCCGATGGTCAGGCCGCCCAGGTTGTAAAGGTGCGCCCTCGGCCCGATGGTGCAGCACTCGCCGATCTCCAGGTCCCACGGACGCGTGATCTGAACCGAGTGCGCCATGCGGACGCGCAGCGCCACCTTGGCGCCGAACAACCGCAGTATCAGCATTCGCAGAAACGGGAGCCGGCACCAGCAGACCTGCCAGAGAGTCGCCCAGACAACGCCCCAGATGGCACGAATCGCGTATTCGTGCTTGGGATAGGGCCACTTCTCAGTGGCGTCTAACCTGACGGGTCGGTCGTCTTGGAGCATTCGTCTTCTCTGCTTGGTCCGCTAAGAGAGACATGGCGGCGATTCATCGGCAACCTGCGACTGAGCACCGCCGTTCAGGGCGAAGCCGAGGGATAACGACAGTTGCCCACGTTCGGAAAAGGCCTGGACACCGGCACCCGGCGACACATCCCGCCATGCACGCATCCGCGCAGACCCAATTTGAACATTCTGCTGCATGCCTCCGAGCTTTACAAGCCAATTCAGGCCCGATCTCGGACGGATAGCGGTTTCAGTCTGCTAAATGGGCAAACCTTTACCGCGCCTGCGGATTTCCCGCATGTGCAGGGTAATGAAATACTCATATGTGGCCATCAGCCGGCAATAGGTCAGGCCGGCCCAGCCATCCAGCACACCGAGGCGAAGGAAATACATATAGAAGAATCTCAATGCCGGACGGCAGGGCAGCCGGAATGAGATCGTCTTGAGCGCCTTGCGCCGCCGCACAGGATCGCACGAAAAAACGCCCGCCAGGTCAAGCTGCCGGTTCGCCAGCGATTGAATCGCCTCCATCGCCTCAAACCGGGCATACTGGTTGTGCTTGGAGATCCAGGGACCCACGCCCTTGTTGAAACTGAAGTGCAGCATGTGCTCGTTCAGCCGCCCGATCGGACCATCCACCACCGCCACCGGATTCACAAGCCGTTCCCACCGCGTCTTCTCGGGACGGAACAGCCGCAGCAGCCAGATCGGATACATCGAACTGAACCGCAGCCAACGGCCCCAGAACGTGTCCTTTCGCCGCACGCGAAAGGCCGCCTCCGGCCGGTCGGCGGCGCTGCACACCTGCTCGATCTCCTTCGCCAGTTCGGGCGTGACCACTTCGTCGGCGTCGCTGTAGAAGACCCACGGATGCTTAAAGGGGATGTTTTCGACCGCCCAGTTCTGATGAGCCGACCAATTGTCGAATTTGCGCTGAATGACGCGGGCGCCGGCGGCCTTGGCGATTTCAACCGTTCCATCCGAGCTGAATGAGTCAAAGACGACAATGTCGTCGCTCCAGGCGACCGAATCGAGGCAACGCTTGAGGTTGACCTCTTCATTCAGCGTGAGGATCAGGACCGAGACTTGAGCCATAACCTTATGCGCTGTCCGCCCGCCCTGCCGTGCCTCTGCGACTTTACGAACAAACGCCGCCCAGTCAAGTTGCGGCGGATGCGGCCGGGCGAGCGACCTTTATCGGACCCGCCGACGCTCCCAGGGCAGAGCCTAACCTACAAATCGGCACAACTGCGGTGTGGCATTGGCTTGAAACGGAAGGATTATTCGGCCGGCAGCGCAGCGGCCGGAACGCTGCGCTGCCGAGTCGTCGCCATGATCAGGTCGTGCGTGCCCCCAGCTTGGGAACCATCCTCAGGCTGGCGCTGCACATAGCGTCCGCCGCAGTTCAGATCCCAGGCCTGCCGCCTGTCCTGAAGGCAAGTCTGAAGTATCTCCCAAAGTCGTTCGCGAAGGGCCGGTTCCTCGATCGGAACAACCGCCTCGACCCGGTGCAGCAGGTTGCGATACATCCAGTCGGCCGAACCGATGAAGAACTCGCCGCCCGGCGCTGCATCGCTGCCATTGCGGAAGTAGAAGATTCTGGAGTGCTCCAGAAATCGCCCGATGATGGAAATCACGCGGATATGCTCTGACAGACCCGCAGCGCCCGGCCGCAAACAGCAGAAACCGCGCACAATCAGGTCGATCTTCACCCCCGCCTGTGAGGCCTGATACAACGCCCGGATCATCCGGTGATCCTCAAGGCTATTCATCTTGGCGATGATGTGCGAAGGCCGGCCAGCGCGCTGGTGCTCGACCTCCCGATCGATCATCGCCATAAACCGCTCGCGCATGGTCATCGGCGCCACGATCAGCCTGCGGTAATCTCGATGCAGCGAGCGGCCGGTCAGGTAATGGAACAGTTCAACCAGGTCCTCGGTAATCTCCGGCCGACACGTCAGCAGGCCCAAGTCCGTGTATAGCCGCGCGGTGTTGACGTGGTAATTGCCGGTGCCGATGTGGGCGTAACAGCGAATTCCGTCCGGATCCTGCCGAACGACGAGGGTGGTCTTCGTGTGGGTCTTCAGTCCGACGACGCCATAAACCACGTGAACGCCGGCCTCCTCCAACTTCTGCGCCAGCAGTATGTTACGCTCCTCGTCAAACCTGGCCTTGAGCTCAACCAGGCAAACAACCTGTTTTTTTGCCTCGGCGGCGCGAATCAGCGTGTGAATGAACGGGCTCTCGTCGCCAGTACGATAGACCGTCATCTTGATGGCCAGCACCCGAGGGTCCTCCGCCGCGGTCTTCACAAAACGCTCGACACTGGCGTTGAAGCTCTCGTAAGGATGGTGCACCAGCAGGTCGCCGTTGCGGATCAGCGTGAAGATGTCGGTGTCTTCGTCGGCCAGCGCCGTCGGCACGACAGGCGTCCAGGGTTCATACCGCAATTTCGGCAGGTTCAGCTCGGCGACCGGCCGAAGATCGTCGTAGTCCATCTCGGCCGGATTCTCGTAGACGTCATCAGGCGTCAGCTTCAGTTCCTGCATAAGGAAGTGAAGCATCCAGGGGTTGGCGCTTGGCGCGTGTTCGAGCCGCACGACGCGGGCGAATCGCCGCTGCCGGATTTCCTGCTCAATCAGGTCTCTCAGGTCCTCGGTGTCTTCCTCATCCACCGCCACCTCCGAGTCGCGCGTGACCCGGAACGGCATCACATCCACCACGTTCATTCCGGGAAACAAGTCGTCGAGATGATGGCGAATCAGGTCGATGAGGCTGATGAACCGGAACTCGCCCGGATGGGTCTTGCTGTCGAGCTGAATCCAGCCCGGAATGACCTCCGGAACTTTGACGCGAGCAAACGACCGTTCATCGCGATCCGACTGGCTCAGAACCACGCCCAGCGACGTGGACAGATTGCTTATGAACGGGAAAGGGTGTCCGGGATCCACAGCCAGCGGCGTCAGAACCGGAAACACGTTTACGCGGAAGAACCGGTGTGCCTCCTGCCTTTCCTCGTATGAAAGATCATCCCAGTGCATCAGTCGGACGCCATGCCCCGCCAGCGCCGGGCGGATTGCGCGCGTATAGCACTCGGCCTGAAGGGCAAGCATCTCCACAATCGCCTGCCGGGCCTGCCCCAGCACCTGCACGGGGTTCATCGTATCGGCGATGCGCGACACCGCACCCGGCGCGGCGTGGCGCTTCAGCCAGTTCACCCGCTTCATGAAGAACTCGTCGAGGTTGCTGTTGAAGATGCCCAGAAACCTCAGCCGTTCCAGCAACGGCGTTCGATCGTCGATCGCCTGGTGGAGCACCCGTCGGTTGAACTCGAGCCAGCTCAGGTCGCGATCAAAGAACTCGCCGTCGGGTGGGCCGGCGGGCTCACCAGGCGGTGCGATGTTCCGGTCCATCAAGTCTGTGCGGGCGGCCAAGTCCATGTTGCCTCTGCCGAGTATGCCCCTGCAATTCCCAGCAAAAAGTCTAGCATGTCTCATAGGCACAGTGGTAGCCGGCCCTGTTACAGTTGTGTTAAGACGAACCGGCTAGGCGAGCCATGCCCGACGCCAGACACCATCGCGGACCGCATCCGGAGGATGACGCCCTGTTTGCGCCCGAGCGGATCCTGCCGCTACGCAGGGCGGTCGCCGACCTTTCATGGCTCCTCACCCGGCACTACGCTGTCCCCGGAGCGCTGAAGGTTGTGGGTGACCGGTATCGCCTATCCCAGCGGCAGCGTACCGCGGTCATGCGATGTGCCTGCGCGGATGAGGCGCTGGTTCGCCGGCGACAGCGCGAGGTGGCTGCCGGCGCGGTGGTGGGGCAGGTGATCGAGCTGGATGGCTACAACGTACTGACCACCGTCGAAGCGGGCCTGGCCGGCGGCGTCATATTGATTGCGCGTGATGGATGTTGTCGTGACATGGCCAGCATTCACGGAACGTATCGCAAGGTTGACGAGACGATTCCAGCGCTCGAGCTGGCCGGCCGGGCGCTGGCGGAGCTTGGCGTGGTCCACTGCAGGTGGTACCTGGACAGTCCCGTATCCAACAGCGGTCGGCTCAAGGACATCATGCTCAAAACTGCAGCGGCGCGCGGCTGGAACTGGTCGGTGGAGCTTGCCACCGATCCGGATGTGATCCTGGCACAGGCAGACGGAGTCATCACGACGGCGGACAGCGTCATCCTCGACCGGTGTGGACGATGGCTGAACCTGGCGAAGCTCCTGTTGGATCGGCTGGCGGACCTGGCCTGGATCGTCGACTTGCGCGAATCATGAGTGGGCAGGACGTGGAGGTGTCTCGCTCTTGAACACCTTGAACAGTATCCACAGCGACGGCACGAGCAGCAGCGCGCCGAAGGGCAGCGCCACGAGCAGGAACCGGATCGTCTGTGGCGGACCCATCACCTCGGGGATCTTCATGCTGGGGTACACAAGATATGGCGCCTGTGCCAGGCCCCACCCCAACAACAGCAGGACGATCTCGCCCGCCGCGAAGACGCGACTCCAGCCGTACCGGCGGGTGAACACGCCCCAGGCCGATAGCCCGAAGAACCCCAGGCCGGCCACCACCACCGGCAGCGCGCGGACGCCAAAGAGCTGATCGAAGAACCAGCGGGCCTGCCAGAACGCCAGTGCCAGGACGACAAACGCCAACGCCGCAGTCGTTGTTCCGGCGAAGATGGCGCGGCGCCGGAAATCCTCCCGCAGATCGCCGTCCGCCTCCCAGGTCAGGTAGACAGCCGCCAGGTACGCGCACGTGGACAGCGCCAGGAATCCGCATCCGATCGAGTAGGGCCGAAGCCACGGCAGTGGCGAGTCGACGACCACCGCGCCGCTTTCCAGGTGAATCCCTCCAGCCGTGACCGCGCCGAACGCGCAACCCAGCAGAAAAGGCGTGATCAGCGAGCTGACGCCAAACACGGTGTTCCACGCTGTCGAAGCATCGGGCGCCCCCGGCTGCGAGCCGGCCGAAACTGTTCCCCCCTTCTGCCGGCCGTATCCGCGGAACACAAATGCCCCGCCACGCAGCATGATGCCCACCAGCGCAAGGTGGAACGGAATGAACATGGCGATGCCAAGCGGCGCATAACCGTACGGGAAACAGGTAAACAGCACCACGACGACGAAGATCAGCCAGACGTGGTTGGCCTCCCAAACCGGGCCCATCGCCGCGGCAATCGCGTCTCGCTGCTGCCGCTTGCGCGGCCCGGTGGCGAACAGGTCCCACACGCCCCCGCCGAAATCCGCTCCGCCAAGCACGGCATATGCCATCAAACCGACCAGGGCCAGCGCCGCCGCCGTATAGGCAAGTGTGATGTCCGACACGGGCATCCTCCTCGTCAAAATCGTGATCAGGCCGACCTGACTTCCTGCGGCGCTGCCGCCTGCTCCGAGCCCCCGGCCAGCGCGCGCAGAAGCACAATCACCGTCACTGTCAGGATGGCGTACAGCACCGAGAAACCATAGAACATCGCCTGCACGCCCCCCGCCGGCGTTACCGAATCCCTCGTGAGAAGAAGCCCCTGGATCACCCAGGGCTGCCGGCCGACTTCCGTCACGACCCAGCCAGCCTCCAGGGCGATGAACCCCATGGGTCCGCCGATGACCAGCACCCACATCAGCCATCGGTTCGGCGCGGAGTCCCTCCTTCTCCAGACGATGATCCAGTACCAGATGGCCGCGATCACCAGGAACATCCCCAGGCCAACCATGGCCTGAAACGCCGCATGCGTCAGCGACACAGGCGGCCAGAACTGCCGGTCGATCTCGTTCAGGCCGACGACCATCGCTGAAGGATTGCCCGTCGCCAGGAAGCTCAGGCCACCGGGAATCTCAATCGCGAAATCCGTGGTCTGCCGATCTTCATCCGGCAAGCCGCCGATCCGCAACGGCGCATAGGCCTCGGACTTGAACTGCCCCTCCATGGCAGCAAACTTCACCGGTTGCGTCTTGTACACATATTTGGCCTGGATGTCGCCGCTGATCGGCTGAAGCACCGCCGCGATCGCGCCCACCGCCAGCGAGACCTTCAGCGCACTCGCGTGGTAAGCGTCGCGCCGCCCGCGCAGCCACCCCCATGCATAGATCCCCGCCACGGCAAACGACACCGCAATGTAGCAGGACAGCGTGGAATGAACCGCCATCAGCAACCACAGCGGCCGGGAGAATATCGCCATCGGGTCGCTGACCAGAACGCGACCGGTCTGTTTGAACGCTTCGGCATCAAAACCCACCGGAATCTGCATCCACGAATTGACGCCGAGGATCAACAGCCCGGACACCATGCCGCTGGTGGCGATCACCACGCCGCACCACCAGTGCGCCGTGGCGCTCATCCGGTCCCACCCGTAGAGGTAGAGCCCGATGAATATGGCCTCGACGAAAAAGGCGAATCCCTCAAGCCCGAACAGGTGCCCGACCACGGCGCCCGTCACCTCCATGTACTTCGGCCAGAGCAGCCCAAGCTCCAGCGACAGAGCTGTGCCCGATATCGCGCCGACCGCGAAGAGCAAACCCACCGCCTTCGCCCACTTCCTGGCCAGGGCCCGGTAGTGCTGTTGCCCGGTCCTGAGGTATTGGCGCTCGACCAGCACCAGCAGCAGAGGCAGCCCGATGCCAATCGCCGCGAAGACCATGTGGAAGATCAGCGACACGGTCATCTGCCACCGCGCTGCGGTTAAGGTATCCATGCCATGACCTCCTGTGCATCCTGAACCCGGCAAGCCCGAATGCGCGAATTCTATCATCGGCCCGTTCGGCTGTCTTCGTCTTGTCGGCTTCGAAACGGGAGACTACCCTTCTGGCCGACAAGCCGAGGAGAATCCGATGCCTTTCGACGGACTGGCCGTGAATATGGCCAACCTGCACCTGCTCAGCGATGCCCGAACACGCTCCATCAGCCCCGAGAACTTCACCGGCGAGAAGGGTGGAGGCGGCCGGGCCATCGACGGAACGGGCGCGCCCTGCGCCCGCGACCTGGGCGCAGGCTGGAAGATATCCCCTTCCGTTCGAATCGAACCGGGACAGACATTCACGTTGGCCGACATCGCCGGCTCCGGCTCAATCCAGCACATCTGGATGACGCCCACCGGCCATTTCCGCCACTGCATCCTGCGCATCTACTGGGATGACCAGCCCCAGCCCTCCGTCGAGTGCCCGGTGGGTGACTTCTTCGCCTGCGGGTGGAACAAGTTCGCCCAGGTTTCCTCACTGGCGGTCTGTGTCAATCCGGGCAGCGCCCTGAACTGCTATTGGCCGATGCCTTTCCGCAGGCGATGTCGCATGACATGCACCAACGTCGCCGAAGAGCCGATGACCCTCTACTACCAGATCACCTACGCGCTCGGCCCGGTGGCCGAGGAGGCGTCATGCTTCCACGCCCAGTTCCGCCGGGTGAATCCACTGCCGTACAAGCAGGTGTACACCATCATTGACGGTATTCAGGGCAAAGGCCACTACGTCGGCACCTACATGGCCTGGGGCGTCAACAACAGCGGCTGGTGGGGCGAGGGCGAGATCAAGTTCTACATGGACGGCGACGATAACTACCCCACGATCTGCGGAACGGGCACCGAGGACTACTTCTGCGGGTCCTACGACTTCGACCTCGGGAAGGAGAAGGGCGGCTACCGGGAGTTCACGAGCCCCTACGCCGGCCTGCCCCTGGTGGTCCGCCCCGACGGCCTGTACGACTCGCAGACGCGCTTCAGCCTGTACCGCTGGCACATCATGGACCCGGTGCGCTTCGAGCATGACCTGCGCGACACGATCCAGGCCCTGGGCTGGCGATCCGGCGGGAGATACCTGCCGCTGCA
>CAZMXI010000083.1:0-20715 GCA_964570205.1 uncultured Tepidisphaeraceae bacterium | reverse complement strand
AAGTACGAGAAGAAAGTGTACGTGCTGCCCAAGCATTTGGATGAGAAGGTCGCCCGGTTGCATCTGGCGAAGCTTGGGGTGAAACTGACCAAGCTCACGGCCAAACAGGCCGCCTATATCGGCGTGCCGGTGGAAGGGCCGTATAAGAGCGAGCATTACAGGTATTGAACGCGGTCTCGCGCCGCGGCGGAATTGGGCCGCCGCGGCGCGGGCCTGATTTCATGTGGGGTGCGCATGGCCGGAATCAAATGGGCGTTCTGGAAGAGATCGAAACTTGCGAAGTGGATCGAGAGATTCCTGGACACGGGCGATGACCTGTTGCTCGGGGCCATGGCACGAGAATACGGCCAGAAGGCCATTCCGGTGGTGCTGCATGCGTTGGCTGATCCCAGGGCGAAGTCGGCAACCCAGAAGCCCGAGGCCGTCCCTCTGAAGGCGCTGTGCGAAATTCTGGAGCCTCATGCGCCACCCGAGGCGGCGGAGATCCTGGTTCCCCAAATTCCTGAACTGCGTGGCGATGCTCGGAATGCCGTCGTTCGCCTGCTGATCCGGATCGGCACCGATCGCGCGGCCGAGGGGCTTCTGCTCGCGCTCAAGGACAACGACCCCGAACTGAAAGCAAGCGCAGAGTCGTGGATCTCCGACAGCGTCTGCCGGCAGTATCACCGCCTGACGCCCCATGCGGCGGCGAAGATTGGTGACATCCTCTGGGGCACTCTGCCGGAGAAGGAGACGCACAAGTTCGAACGTCAGGCCCAGGCACTGCTGATCCTTCAAACCGCTGACATGTCGCAACGCCTGGCTCAAAGCGCGTTCTTTGAACCAGCGCATCCCCTTTTCCGCGAAGTCCTGGCCGCATTCAACCACGCGCGCGTTCCCGCGCCGGCGAGTGTGTTGCGCGAGCTGGTGCCACGTGTGAAGGAACATGATGTGGCACTCGGCCGGGATGAGGAGTGCGAGTCAGCCTACCGCCATCTCCTGCCGCTGCTGGCCCGGAGCATGCCTTCAGAGGCCGAACGCCTGATCGAAGAGGCCAGGCAATCGGGTCGGGGCTTCTGGCGGTGGGGCGCGGTCGAGGCCATCGCGGTGCTGGCCGGCGTTGAGGATGCACTCAACGTTGTAATGGAGAAAGCCTATGTGATGCGGAAGGATGGCCGGCCCAAGTACTGTCCGAATAACCTGAGCCCGGAGCAGCGGAACTACCTGATTGTCTTCAATGTGGATAAGCAGGTCTGCAACGGTGGATTTCGCCAGTACTTCGCCAACACGGCCGGGCGACACGCAAACGAAGCCCCGGGCGCGCTGGAGGCTGTCGGTTCCCCCAAAGCGGCCGAACTGATGCGCCAAGCGATCGAGATCGTGGGTTCCGAGAATCTTAAGGACGACAGGCTCTACTCGCGGCTCGACGATGACGAGGTGGGTGGTCGGCTCTATGAGTTGGACACGATCTACTACGACCAACTGCCTGATTCGATCATGGACCTATTGAAGCTCTATGCGGCCAGGCACCGGGAGCATTTCATTCGCAAGCCATAGTGACGCATGTTGGCCGGGCCCGCGTGTCGCGGGCTCGTCTCCATTACGATGGAGAACTTATGGGCTCATCCAAGTCGCAAGCGTGTTGGCGTCGTCTGTCCGAGGCATTGCCAGTTCTGACACTGATCGATCTGAAGCGATATGCGCCTATGCTCGATGCGCTCGAGGAATCGCTGGGCCGTTCAGAGGCGGCTCATGACGGGCCGACCGGCATGTCTCCTTTCGGGTGGGGAGACCCGGTGATTCAGGATGGCTATGTGATCCGAGTTGAGCCGCGTCCGATTGCCTCGGTGAAAGCCGCTGATCCGACGAGCCTGGCGGTTGCGGCCTTGCAGCGGCTGCTCTGGTGCGATGGGGCCGCACATTCCGAAGTCGGTCTTTCAGAGAACATCAGCCGATTCTACATCCTCTATTCGATGGCTGAGCGACTCTTGCGCCGGAGGCTCCCACTGGGCATGTGTGCCGCCAGCGACCTGGCCAGATTCGCGATCTTCCCCCTCGGTCAAACCGGATCAACCCGCCGGGCGCGACGACTTCCTCTGCCCCATCCTCAAGCACCTCGAAAGGAACTTCATACCGCCAGTCGGATCCACCGCTTCGCGAGTCGCTCGAGCAGGCCCTGCACCGTGCCACCATGGCCGCACGGGCACAGCAGGAATGGCAGGCGTTCCTGCGTCAGAAGAAGAGTTCGAAACGCCTGGATCACGCCTGCGCACGCATAAGCCGGCTCCTGGCGGATGGCGCGGACTGACCCGCGCCCATCACCGCCGGATAACCACCACATCCTTCCGCCCCGCCGGGTTGTTATCCGGCATCACCACCGCCACCCAGGGCTGGTCGGCCGACAGGATCCTCCCTGTCCAGGTGATCTTCGCCGGGGCGCTGTCGCTCAGGCTCAGGACCTGCTCGGTCCGCGAAAACTCAGCATTGGCCGCCTTCAGGGTGAACCGATGGCTGCCCTTGCCCCGCGCTGTCAGCGCGACGGTGATCCGGCCGTCGGACTCCATCCGCTGATTCAGGTCGAAAACCACCGCCGCCTCGTCCGCCGGGGCGGCCGCCAGGTCGGCCAGCGTATATAGCCACCGGCTCGATGGATGCACCCATACTTCCTTGTAGTTCCAGCAGTTCGTGGCCGGCCAGTAGGGCAGATCCCTGTCCAGTGCGCTCTGGATGCCCACCGGCAATGAGCCGGTCATGTCGCCGGACATCGCCGTGTACTGCGGGGCATAGTCATAACCCTCGCCGTACATGGTCGACTGGCCGAACGGATTGCGCCCGACAACCCACTGCAACTGCTCGTGCACCAGGTCGGCCAGGTCAGCCCGGTTCCGCAGCCGCGCGGCCGCCGCCAACGACTTGCTCTGCGACAGCAGAATCCCGTAGTGCCCCCGGAAACTGTCCCACACCGGGAACCGCCGCAGATAGTGTGTCTCCGACAGCTTCAGCCCATTGCGCACCTGGTCCGGACGGGTGCTCAGGGCATACACGCCGGCCGGCAGGGTGTGGTAGGGGGCCTGATACTCGGCCGCCGCCTTCTGATATTCCGAGTGCAGCGCCACCGTCGAATACCACTCCATCCAATCGGGGTGCTCCGGCAAGAGCCCGCACAGTTCCACCAGCGGAACCACCGGCGCCTGGTCGTGGCCGCGATGGGCATAATTCAGGATTCGGTCCTTCCGCGGGCTGGTGTAGAAGAACCCCACCAGCGGAATGTCCCACTTCGGGTATGCCTTCTGCTGTGAATTGACCAGGAATTTCGCCAGCTCAACAGCCTTGTCGACGTATTTCTGTTCACGGGTTGTCTTATACAGCTCGATGGATGCCAGGGCGGCCGCCCCCACCGCCTCGACGTTCGCCCGGCCGAGGTCCAGGCGATCCATGGCGAACTGCCAGTCAGCGCGGGCGATGTTCAGGGCCTCTTCCGCCGGCCTCGGATCGCTGATCTTAAGCACGCGAGCGGCGATGGCGCTGGCCGACGCCCCGACGGCATTGTCCGCCACGCCATTGCCCACCTGCGCGAAGGTGTCATCGTTCGTCGTGCCGATCTTGCCGTCGGTCCAGTAATCCATCGTCCCCCAGGTCACGCGATAGCCATCGCCAAACCGCGTCTTGTGGACCCACGCCAGGCCCCATTTGGCCTCCTCGATCAGCCGGTTCGCCAGCAGCGCGTCGGATGCCTTGAGCCGGTCGGCCAGCGTGAACATCGCATGCACCGCCTCGCCGGTGTTGATCAGGCCTTGCGAGAGGTCGCCGGCGTCGTGCCATCCGCCGTTGACGATGATGGACTTGCCGTTGTGCACCGCCTGCCAGTCCGCATGGCAGACATCGTGAATGCCTTCGATCTTCTGCCCGCATCGCTCGGCGTAGAAGAAGCTGATGGTCTTGATGATGGTGTCGCGCCAGATGTTGTCGGCGATGGGGATCGGCTGGGTCTTGAGGTTTCCGGCGGTGATGGTGATCCGGTCGGGAGTGCTCCAGTCGAAGAAATCCAGGACCTGGAACTCGCCGATCGGGGTTCTCACCGTGCGGATGGGCTTCTCGACAGCCCGGCTGTGGATCGTTGAGCTGTGGATCTGGAAAGTCCGGGCATCCAGGCCAGTTGCCAGCGCGATCTTCGGCCCCTTTGTCTCGTACCCCGTGTGGCTGTACGCGATTCGTCCTGGGGCAACCCGCCAGCCTTCGAAGTGGTCCGCCTCGACCTTCTGCAATTCGAGCCGGTCGAAGTCGAACATGGCCGTTTCGGACGCCCCGGGCTCGTTGCCCTGCTGGCGGTAGGTCAGCTCGATGCTCGTCACCTTATCGCGCTCGAGATGAGCGATCTCCCAGACGATGTGGTTCCACTTACCCGGCTTGACGATGGCATAGTGCAGCGGGCCGTGCGTGGGCATGGCCATCTTGCCGTCGTTCAGCAGTTTGACGACCACCGAACCATTCTCGAATCCGGGCAGCGTGGGATAGACCCAGAACGAGATGCGGTTGAAAGCGGTGAAATTCTCGCGGTCGAACCGGCGCACGAGGTTGGCCTCGGCCCACGGCCGGCCGTTGGGGGCGGGCTTGGTGCCCTTGGTGGGGCACACCAGGCGCATCGAGTGCTTTGACTCATGGGCGCGTTCCGCCGTAAAGACGACCTCTCCCGGCCCGCGAAGGTCCCATGTGGCTGGATCCTCCATGCCATCGAGCAGCCGCGATCCCAGAACCGGGTTGTTCAGCCAACGCGTGTTGGCAGATCGCTGCTGGTTGACCGGAATCGGCATGGCGGGAATTTGCCGGAGCTGGCCGGATGGGCCATCCGCCCCCTGCCCGCAGGCGGGAACCAGGATCAGCATCAAACCGACCAGCGCGAGAAGTGTGCAACGCATGCCGGTATCGTGTCGGCCGGGCGGAAGCCTGTCAATCGTGCGGCGGCAGGGCGCCGCTGCGCCACAGATACCACGTCGCGACGGTCCGCCAGGGCCGCCACGGCTCGGCCATTCGCACCAGTTGCTCGGCTGTCGGCAGTTCGGCCATGGTGTAGGCAACTTGAACGGCTTTTCTCACGCCCAGGTCGTCCACGGGCAGCAGGTCGGGGCGATTCAGGACGAAAATCAGAAACATTTCCGCCGTCCATCGCCCTACGCCCTTGATCGACAGCAATGACTCGATGATCTGTTCATCGGTCATTCTGCTGAAGCGGGCCGTGGGCACCTGCTTTCTCGCGAACCGCGCTGCGAGGTCGCGCAAATAGGTCCGTTTCTGCCGCGACAGCCCGACCGACGCCAGCGCATCGTCAGGGGTATCCAACACTCGCTTCGGCGTGGGCCGGCCGGCCGGAAAAAGCCGGCGAAAACGCTCGAAAAGCACGTTAGCGACGGCAGTGGACACCTGTTGTGTGAAGATCGCCTGGCATAATGCGACGAAGTAATCCCGACGCCGGTGAAGGCGGCACGCCCCCGCACGCTCAATGATCCGTGCAAGGACCGGGTCGGCGAGGCGCAGATGCTCCTCAGCGGCGGTCCAGGCGGTGGGGTTGGCGGGCGCTTTGAACCACATAGGGTCTGTCATCCTGTCATATCCGCGCGGATTAACCACATGCCTGATTGGCGTTGTGAGCTCGGCACTCTACAATATGAGTGAAGCTATTTCGACGGTCCGTGCCGCAAAGGAGCGCCGCATGCGTCTGGGTCTAAAGTTGAACGCGATCGAGCAAGAGCATCTGCAGGAGTTGTACGACGCCGCCGGTGTGCCGCGCGACCAGTTGCCCTATACCGAGGCGTTTGATCGCCTCTGCCAGGACTTCCAGGATCGGGCGTTCAAGAACGCCGAGCCCGAGCAGGTCTATACCGCGCTGATGAAGTACGTGCGCAGCAGTACCTGCAAGACGGTTGACCCCGAGCCCATTCCGCTCGATGCGCAGCAGATGACGACGCTCAAGACCGTCATCCGCAAGCACGGTCACTCAGGCAAGCTGACGCCCTATAGCAGCGAATTCGACGCCGCCCACAAGGAATTCAACTCGTCGATAAGCAAGGACCTCTCATCGCGGGATTTCTGGCTTGCCACCACCCAGCTCACACGCGGTCGCAAGCCGCCGACGCGCCGCGCCAAGCCGGTGAGCGAGGAAGAGGACGCGGGGGATGATGAATAGCCCGCAGTCTGTGGCGCAGGTGCGGGCGGGCACGCCGCCGACTATCATGCGCCCATGCAGACGAACCGTAATCTGATTGTCGAGCCGGTCGGGCTGGACGTCGAGGCGCTGCCCCGCCCCATCGATTGGGGCCAGCTCTTTGGCAACGACCATCCCGTCGAGCTCGAGATCGGCATGGGCAAGGGCACCTTCCTCACCGAGCAGGCCCGCGCCCGCCCCGACGTCAACTTCTTCGGCATCGAGTACGCGAGCTGGTTCTGGCGCTATGCCAGCGACCGACTCCGCCGCAATCACTGTCTCAACGCCCGCACCGTCCGGGCCGAGGCGGTGTACTTTCTCACCGAGTTTGTCCCGCCCGCCAGCGTCGACGTGCTGCACATCTACTTCCCGGACCCCTGGCCCAAGAAACGCCACCATAAGCGACGCCTGGTCCAGGAGAAGAACATGCCCCTGCTGATGGGCATCATCAGGCCGGCCGGACGATTGCAGGTGGTTACCGACCACCAGGAGTACTTCCAGCAGATCGACGATCTGGTGCGCCGGTCGCCCCTTCAGGTCGTGGACTACAACCGGCCCGGCTCGGCCGCCCAGGGCGAGTTCGTCGGCACGAATTTCGAGCGTAAGTATGTCCGCGAAGGCCGCCCGTTCCACGCCCTGGCGGCGGTGAAGCCCGCCTGAGCCTCCGGCCCCCGTGGCTCGGGCATGCCGCCGCGTCGGCATCCGCTGACGCTCCCCCTGCCCAGGCCGGGCCCGATTTGCCATCCGGCCATCCTTTTTGATTGTTGTCAGGCAACTCGATGCGTATATTCGGCGGAGTGGTGTGGCTCGACTTTAGGGGGCGTGGTCGAGGCTGAGGTCCGGTCATGCGCAAGATTCCAGGTGGAGGGCATTCGGGACGAACAGCGCAAGCGCGCGCGGAACTGGAAACGCTGGAGAGACGCCGACTCCTGTCGGCTGTTTATGTGGATGACGACGCTCCCGGCCCATCATACGACGGCACATCGTGGCAGCACGCCTTCCGCAGCCTGCCGGCGGCGATGTCCGTCGCTCAACCCGGAGATGTCATTCGAGTGGCCGGCGGCACCTATCGGCCGACGCCGACCAACAACCGTTCCATCTCCATCCAGCTTCGCAGTGGCATCGAGGTCTTAGGCGGATATGCCGGAAACGCGAACCAGTCCAGTCCGGATTCCCGTGACACCGCGGCTTACCGCTCGATCCTCTCCGGCGATATCGGGATCCCCGGCGATGACTCGGACAACAGCTATCACGTCGTCGTGGCATCCGCAGTCGATGCCACGGGCATTCTCGACGGCTTCGTCATCACCGGCGGCAATGCCGACGCTTCGCCCGACCACGTCACCGGCGGTGGGATGCTCATCAGGAACGCCAGCCCCACGGTCCGCAACTGCACGTTCAGCAACAACATCGCCTGCGACGCCGGCGGGGGCCTGGCTATCGCCACAGCCTCGCCTGCCCTGACCGACTGCGTCTTCGAGACCAATGTGGCCAGGCGGGGCGGAGGCATCTATGCGGCCACCGGCTCTCCCACGCTGACACGCTGCGACTTCGTTGGCAATGCGGCCGCGCAGTATGGCGTCATTCAGGCCGAATGCGCCGGCGGGGCGGCGTACTTCAATGCGTGCTCGCCGATGCTTGATGCGTGTGGATTCATCGCCAATTCGGCGTTCGATGGCGGGGCGATTGTCTTTTTCGGCGCCGGGTCGCCCGCGGTGGCTGGATCGACGTTCGCTGACAACACCGCGACGCAGGGCCGGGGCGGCGCTGTGCTGATGGATGGCGCTGCCCGCCCTCGTCTGGAGGGCTGCGATCTGACCGCCAACTTCGCCCGCGACGGCGCTGGAGTGTATATCGCCACCGAAGCTGTCGCCGCCTTGGCCGGCTGCACGCTCGAGCGCAACGCCGCATCGCACAACGGCGGGGGGGTCTTCTCCATCGGCGATGGTTCTCAGATCGCCGATTGCCGTATCGTCGGCAACAGAGCTGCCCTCTATGGCGGCGGGGTCTACAGCATGTGGAAATCGGTCTCGTTGGCCAATTGCCCCATCGTCGGCAACACCGGCGGAGGCGTCTATAACGACGGCGGCAGCATGACCCTGATGAATTGCGCCCTTGTCGGCAATGTCGGCGGAGGTGCGTTCATGTATGGCTGGCCGCACACGCAATCGCTCTTGCTGGCCAACTGCGTCGCCTGGGCCAACTCAGGGTTCCAGATCCAGGGCTATGGACAGGATGCGACGCCCACCGTTCGATTCAGCGACGTTCAGGGCGGCTACGCCGGCCAGGGCAACATCGATGCCGATCCCCTGTTCGTCCGCCAGCCCGGCGCCGGGCCCGACAACCGCTGGGGCACCGCCGACGATGACTACGGCAATCTGCGCCCGCAGGCCGGTTCCGCGGTCGTGGATGCCGGCCGAAATGCCGACGTCCCGCCGTGGATCACCACCGACCTGGCCGGCGGGCCGCGGTTGATGGACCTCGGCAGCGCCCCCGATACGGGCGACGGCGTTGCCCCCATCGTGGACATGGGCGTATACGAGGCGGGCGTTCACGTTGCGTTCATCTCGACATCGCAGACGGTGGCTGAGGCGGCGACGATTGTGACCATCACCGTCGAGTTCTCCGATGCGCCGAACGCCCAGGCGAGCATTCCCATTCAACTGGGCGGCACAGCGCACAGGGGCGATGACTACTCCGCCGAGGATTTCATCCTGTTCCCGGCCGGGTCAACCACGGCGCAGTACGCCGTTCAAATCGCCGCTGACACGGCCTATGAGCCGGAGGAGACGATCACGATGACCCTGCTGCCTTCGCCCTATGGATCACCCGCCGAGCCGGCCGTGCACACCATCACCATCACCGACAATGATCCGCCGGCCATCCAGCCCGTTGGCGACAGAACGATTGAAGAACTCAGCGAATTGTCGTTTCGCGTTCTGTGCGACGATTACGCGGCCCCTGGGCGATCGGTCGAATTTGCGCTCGTATCCCCGCCGGCCGGCGCGAGTATTTCGCCCGATGGCCTGTTCACGTGGACGCCAAGCGCATCGCAGGGGCCGGCGCAGTACCAGTTGACCGTGCGGGCAAGCAGAATCGGCAACCCTCCCGTGTATAGCACGCAGAAGTTCCGCGTTCAGGTCACCGGGCCCGATGCGACTCCACAGGCCAGCGCCGGAGGACCATACTCCGTGGCCGAGCGCGGCAGCATCACGCTCGCCGGCAGTGCAACGGCCGGGCCCGGTCGCACCATCGCGGCGTATGAGTGGGATCTGGACTATGACGGCGTGACGTTCGACGTTGACGCATCCATCGATGGTCCCGTGTTTTCGGCTGCCGCCATCGATGGCCCGGCCACCCGGACGGTGGCCTTGCGGGCCCGTGATGATCTGAATGTGCAAAGCCGCATCGTGACGGCCACAATCAGTATCGCCAACCTCGCGCCTTATGTCGGCATGGCCGGGCCGACCAGCGGGGTCGAGGGCGGTCCCCTGGCATTCAATATCGTTGTTACCGATGTTGCCGGCGATACGCACACGTTTCAGTGGCAGGTTGTGCGCGAGGGGCAGATCATCGCTGAAGCCGCTGGCCGTTCCTTCACCTTTACCCCGAATGACGATGGCCTGTGCTCCGTCAAGGTCACGGTCTGGGATGATGATGGCAGCGCCACCGAGGCGGTGCGGCAGGTCTCGGTCGCCAATGTCCCTCCCACGATGACTGTTCTTGCCCCGGCTTCGGTCGCGACGGGCGAGCAATATCTGCTCGATCTGGGCGACATTGTCGATCCGGGTGCCGAGGCGGTCGCTGGCATCATCGTGAACTGGGGCGACGGCCAGATCGAGACATTCAGCGCCACCGGAGTTCAGGCGCATCTCTATCCGCCGCAGTACGCAGACTACGCGGCTTCGGTGACCATCATCGATGAGGATGGACAGTACCCGGTATGGTCAGGCTCCGTCAGCGTGACGCCGCAACCAGGCACGATCTCGGGCATGGTCTTCGATGATGCCGACGAGGATGGCCTCCAGGACGTGGGCGAACCGTCACTGGCCAAAGCAACCGTCTACATCGACACCAACCGCAATGGCAAGTTCAACAAGCGCGAGCCGAAGGCGGTCACGGATGCCGCGGGCCGCTACGCCTTCGCCAACGTGCCGCCCGGGCAGCATCAGGTCCGGTTGAAGATGCCCAAGCAGTATCGTCCCAGCGCCACGGGACTGGCCTTCAGCGACATCGCGCTCGCCGATGACGGCTACATCACCGACAGGAACTTCGCCATCACCCGACGGGCGATCGTCACCGGCCGGATCTTCTTCGACCGCGACTGGAACGGCAGGATCACCCTCGGCGAGCCCATGATGTCCGACTGGCAGGTCTTCGACGACCTCGACAACGATGGCGTGCTGGATGCCGGCGAACAGGTGGCCACCACCGCCGCTGACGGCGCCTACGAGCTGAAGCTCCTGCCCGGCCGCCACAGGCTGGTCGTGGTGCTCCCCCCCAATGGCTTCTGCATCAAGCCCCGCTACGGCATCCTGAAGCTCAAACTCGGCGCCGGCAAGGTCCTGAACGGCAAAGATTTCGGCGTGGGGTGGTGAGGCTGGCACTGCCGGCATGGTCCGGGAATGATCCTTAATCCGACGCAGGTACGGCCTGTTGACCCCTGAACTGGCCGCTCGGGCACATACAGTCGCGCACCGAGGCGGGATTGCCGATGTAGTCCGAGGAGTCTCCGAAGGGACAGCCATGATCGAGTCGGTGCATTTCAAGAACTACAAGGTCCTCAGAGACGCCACGCTGCCCCTGGGCTGGTTCACGTTGATTGTCGGACCGAACGGAAGCGGAACGACGACGGCGTTGCGGGGGCTATTGGCGTTGGCTGTCCCAAAGAGTGAAGGCTGGGATCGGGTCAAGAGCGCCGGAACGAATGACGAGGTGGAGGTCACCGCGCATTGGGGCGCGGATCAGGACCATATTCTGACAAGAGCCGTCTGGAGGCCCAATAAGAGTCCTCATGTCCAGTGCACGCCTCAGAGTGACAGGGCAGACCCGGCGCGAATTAGGCAAGTACAGAACACGCTCGGGCGGATTCGCTATTACTCCCTCGACCCTCAGGCACTGAGCTCGACTGTCCAGCTTCAACCGAATCTCGAGCTGGATCCGAACGGCATTAATCTCGTCGCCGTCATGGATCAGCTTCGCGATCGTGACCCCGAGCGGTTTGAGGCGATGAATGTCGAACTGCACCGCTGGCTTCCGGAATACGATCGCGTCATGTTTGACACGCCCGCGTCCGGCCAGCGCGCCTTCGGCCTGCGTACCAGCGAAGGACGGCATGTCATTCCCGCCTCAGAGCTGTCGCAAGGCACGCTCCTTTCTCTTGCGTTCCTGACCCTGGCCTATCTGCCACAACCTCCTTCCATCATCTGCCTCGAAGAACCGGACCGCGGCATTCACCCGCGGCTTCTTCGCGATGTGCAGGAGTCGCTCTATCGCCTGAGCTATCCCCAGGATTTCGGGGAATCCCGTTCGCCCGTGCAGGTCATCGCCACCACTCACTCGCCGTATATGGTCGATCTCTTCCGCGATCACCCGGAGGAGGTCGTCATTGCTGAAAAAACCGGCCTCACCGCCCGCTTCAGGCGGCTATCGGACTTGCCTGACCTCGATGAAATCCTGCGCGATACCCATCTGGGAGACGCCTGGTACACCGGCATTCTGGGCGGCGCGCCCGCAAACACATGAAGGTCGCCATCTTCAGCGAATCCGACGTGGATGGTGCGGCCATTCGTGTCCTGGTCGAAGGCATCCTTGGTGCAAGCACCGAGCCTGTAGCCCTCGGTCTGCGCGCCAGGTCTACGGCACAGATCGCGGCCGTCGAGCCATGCTTGCCGTTGAGCAGGCCAGGTGGCTGGCACAAGATCTGAATCTTCTGCACGGCCGCTTTCCCAACGGCTTTGCCCCTTTCTTCCGCGACTGCCGCAACTTCCTGGAGCCGTGGGCTGCCCTTGTTGACAACACCAACCCCTTCCACTGGTATGGCGCAGCAGCAGAGCGTCTCGGTCCGTTCGTCGGGAAATCAGCCAACGGAGTTCATGCCATGTCTCACACGCATCGTCCTTCCCGCCGCCTGTTCTTGAAGGCGGCGGCCGGCGCTGTGGCAGCGCCTTACATCATTCCATCCTCCGCGTGGGGCGCGGCCGACCGGCCGGCGCCTTCCAACCGCCTCACCATCGGCTGCGTCGGCATCAAGAACATGGGCGGCGGCCACCTCGGCACCCTCCTGGGCAACCGCGATGTGCAGGTATTGGCCGTCTGTGATGTCGATGGACAGATTCGCGAGGCCGGCCGAAACCGCGCCAACTCCATCTACGCCCGCGATGCCGCCTCCGGCGCCTACAAGGGCTGCGACGCCTACAACGACTTCCGCGAGCTCGTCCAGCGTAAGGACATCGACGCCGTCATGTGCGCCACCCCCGACCACTGGCATACGCTGGTGTCGCTGGCAGCGCTGAAAAGCGGCAAGGATGTCTACTGCGAGAAACCGCTGACCCTCACCATCCAGGAAGGCCGCATACTCGCCGACACCGCCAGGCGTTACGGCCGAATCCTCCAGACCGGCAGCCAGCAGCGCTCCGCCAACAATTTCCGCTTCGCCTGCGAGCTGGTCCGCAACGGCCGCATCGGCAAGGTCCACAGCGTCAAGGTTGGCATCCCCGGCAACAACAAGAGCGCCCCGGTTTACAAGGAAGAGCCCATCCCCCCGTATTTCGACTACAACATGTGGCTCGGCCCCGCGCCGTACGAGCCCTATTGCAGCGACCGGTGCCACTACAACTTCCGCTTCATCCTCGACTATTCCGGCGGCCAGGTCACCAACTGGGGGGCGCACCACCTGGATATCGCCCAGTGGGGCCTCGGCATGGATGACAGCGGCCCGGTCGAAATCGACGGCCGCGGCTCCGAATTCCCCGCCTCTGGCCTGTTCAACACCGCCACCAAGGTCCATTTCGTCTGCACCTACGCAAACGGCACGAAGCTCACTTGCGCCACCGGCGGCAGCGGCACGAGATTCGAAGGCGAGAAGGGCTGGGTCTACGTCGATCGCGGCAAGCTCCAGGCCGAACCGGCCTCTCTCCTCACCAGCACCATCGGACCCAACGAAATCCACCTCTACGAAAGCCGCAGCCACTGGGCCAACTTCTTCGACTGCATCAAGTCGCGCCGCGACCCGATCTGCAAGGCCGAAGTCGGCCATCGCAGCTCCACCGTCTGCCACCTCGGCAACATCGCCATGGTCCTCGGCCGCTCCGTCAAATGGGACCCCAAGGCCGAGCGCTTCATCAATGATGAAGAAGCGCACCGCATGGCCTCCCGGCCCTTGCGCGCCCCATGGTGCCTGTAAGAGCTCATATACGGTGTGCTTCAGCACACCGCGCGTTATAAGAAACGACAACTCGATCCGGAGATCCACATATGCAACGCCTCCAAGCAATCCTCGCATCGCTGGTAATCGCGGCCGCTTCCTTCGCTCACGCCGCCGAAGCCGTCTCGGTCGATGACGCGCTCAAGGCCCTTCCCAAGTACGAATTCGGCCAGAGCCGCGCCCCGCTCGTCGCCATAGAGCAGCAGGTGAACAAGACTGCCGCCGACGCAACCGCGCGCGCCCAGATCGAGCAGGCCCTCGCCGCCATCGCCGCGGGTGATGCCACACTCGACGCCAAGCGGTTCGCCTGCCGCCAGCTTCGTCAAATCGCCACCGACGGTTCGGTGCCCGCGATGTCGAAGCTGCTCGCCGATGAAGATCTCTCCCATCCCGCCCGCGCGGTACTGGAAGGCATCCCGACCGATGGCGCCGCCGCCGTCCTCCGCAACGCCCTGGGCACGCTGAAGGGGAATCTGCTGGTCGGCGTCATTGGCTCGGTCGGCAATCGCCGCGATGCCCAGGCAGTCAGCGCGCTCGCAAGGCTGCTGTCGGATGGCGATGAGCAGGTTCGCATCGCCGCCGCCAACGCCCTCGGCAAAATCGGCAACGATGCCGCCGTCGCCGCCCTCGCCGCCGCGCAAGCTACCGGCAATCTTGCCCAGGCCGTCGCCGATGCCCAACTCATCGCCGCCGAGCAGGCCCCGCCCGACAAGGCCGCCGCCATCTACGAGAAGCTCTATCGCGCCACGCTCCCGGTGAACATCCGCGCTGCCGCCTTGCTTGGCCTTGCCACCGCCCAGGGTGAAAAGGCCCTGCCCATCGTCCTGGAGGTGCTCCAGCAGAAGGAACCTCAGTGGCAGGTGGCCGCCGCCGAGGCCCTTCAACGCCTCATCAGCCCCAAAACCGCCGCCGCCCTCATCGAAACGCTCCCCAAGCTCTCCCCGGCCGCCCAGGCTGGCGTGCTCGAAGCCATGGCCGCCAAGCTTGATGTCGCCGCTATCCCCGCCGGCGCGATCAGCAAGGTGCTCCCCCTGGCCGCCAGCGAGGATGAATCCGTGAAAATCGCCGTCGCCCGCGTGCTGGGCGCGCTGGGCGACCAGTCCTGTGCGGTCTCGCTGGCGATGCTTGCCGCCGAAGGCAGGGGCAAGCTCCAGGAAACCGCCCGCGCAGGCCTGGCCCAGCTTAAAGTCGCCGATGTCTCCGCCGCCATGATCCAGCCCGCTGCGTCGGCCACGCTCAAGCCCGCCGCCCGCGTCGAGCTGGTCAACGCCCTGGGCGTCCGCCATGAATCCACCGCCGCCCCGGCCCTGCTCAAGCTGGCGGCCGACAAAGAAGAAGAGGTTCGCATCGCCTCCCTGCGGGCGATGGCGCTGATCGCCGGCGGCAATGATGCCCCCGCGCTGCTGGCGCTCATGCTTCAGGCGCCTTCCGGCGAGGAACGCGAGTCGGCCGAGCAGGCCGTCGTCGCCTCCTGCCGTCGCATCGGCGATGGCAAGGATGTCGATGCATCCGCCGCCCCCGTCCTGGCCGTCTTCGCCACCGCCAGGGCCGAGAACAAGGAAAGCCTCATGAATGTGCTGGTGCGCCTCGGCGGCGCCAAGGCTATGGCCGCCGTCCGCAGCGCTGCCGCCGATGCCGATGAGCAGGTCCAGACCGCGGCCGTTCGCGCCATGGCGAATCTGGCCGATGAATCCGTCGCCGCCGACCTCCAGAAGCTCGCCGCCGACGCCAGCGCCAAGCCCGCCCACCGCATCCTCGCCCTGCGCGGCTGGGTGCGCTACGTCGGCGCCAGCAAGCTTAATGCCGCCCAGAAGGTCGCCGCCTATAAGCAGGCCCTGGATATCGCCCATCGCCCCGAGGAAAAACGCCTGGCTCTCTCCGGCTTCGCCTCGGTCGTCAGCGCGGACTCGCTCAAGGCGGCCATGGCATGCCTGGATGACCCGGCCATTCGCAATGAAGCCGCCCAGGCCGCGGTGAATGTCGCCAAGACCCTGAAGGACCCCGCGCTGGTCAAGCAGGCGATGCAGAAAGTGATCGACACCACCTCCAACGCCCGCATCAAGCAGCAGGCGCAGGATATCCTCAGCAAAACCAAGTGAGTCTGAAGTCGGTGTTTGAAACTCGTGTTTGGGGCTCAAGATTCAGCTTGCTGATCTACGGGCAAGCTGGCGCTTGAGCTCCAAACCCATCCAACCGCGGAGCAGATTATGTCCGCCCGAACCACGCTCGCAGCGTTCCTCCTCCTCGCCGTCGCCTGCATCGCCGCCGCGCCAGCGCCGCAGCCGGCCGCCGTCGATCCGCGCTTCACCGCCATCCGCAGCCTCTACGAGGGCAGCGGGTTCTCCCCGCCCGCCACCAGCGAGCAGTGGCAGGCGAGAGCGCAATCCATACGTCAGCAGGTGCTCCTCGCCGCCGGCCTCTGGCCATTGCCCCAGCGCACGCCCCTCAACGCCACCATCCACAGCCCCATCGATCGCGACGACTACACCGTCGAGAAAGTCTTCTTCCAGAGCTACCCCGGCTTCTACGTCACCGGCAACCTCTATCGCCCCAAGGGCAAGACCGGCCCATTTCCCGCCGTGCTCTGCCCGCACGGCCATTGGGCCAACGGCCGCTTCTACCAGAACTCCGACGCCGAGGTCGACCGCGAGCTCAAGGCCGGCACCGAGAAGGATGCCAGCGCCGCCCGCTTCCCCCTTCAGGCCCGCTGCGCCAACCTCGCGAAGCTCGGCTGTATCGTCTTCCATTATGACATGGTCGGCTACGCCGATGCCGACCCCCTGCGCTTCCCCCATCGCAACACCTACCGCGATGCCGAATCGTTCCACCTCGGGCTGAATGTCCTGGGCCTCCAGCTCTGGAACAGCATGCGCAGCATCGATCTGCTCCAATCCCTGCCCGATGTCGACAAGAATCGCATCGCCTGCACCGGCGCCAGCGGCGGCGGCACCCAGACCTTCCTGCTCATGGCCACCGATGACCGCCTCGCCGTCGCCGCCCCCGTCTGCATGATCTCCGCCGGCGATCACCAGGGCGGCTGCGTCTGCGAAAACGCGCCCCTGCTCCGCCTCTTCACCGACAACGTCGAGATCGCCGCCTCCTTCGCGCCCAAACCGTTCGTCCATCCCACCGCCACCGGCGACTGGACCGCGAAGTTCATGGAACAGGGCCTGCCCGAGATCCAGGCCGTCTACAAGCTGTTTGGCGCTTCCGCCAACATCCGCGCCCAGCGCTTCACGGCCGGCCACAACTACAACCTCAACAGCCGCGAGCTGGTCTACAACTTCTTCAACGAGCACCTGAAGCTCGGCCACCCCTCGCCCGTCAAGGAACAGGCCTTCCAGCCCATTCCGCCATCGCAGCTTCCGGTGTTCGACGCCGACCACCCCCGCCCGAAAGACTCCGTCGATGCCGCCGCGTTGAAGCAGTACCTGGCCGATGCCGCCTCGAAGCAGATCCAGGCCCTCCGCCCGACAGACCCCGCCTCCCTTGCCCGGTTCCGCGCGGTCCTTGCCCCCGCGCTCGGCCACACCCTCAGCACCCGCCTTCCCGCGCCCGATGGCTTGCTCATCCAGAAGCTCTCGGCCATCCGCGGCGATGGCTGGCTCATGGAAAAGCTGCTCATCAGCCGCCGCGGCGAATTGGCGCATATCCCCGCCACCCTCATCTGGCCCGGGAAGGCCCAGGACAAGCCCCGGATCACCCTCGTGGTCCACCCCAAGGGCAGGGCGGGGCTCTTTCAGGCCGATGACGCCCCCGGCGAGTTCGTCCAGCAACTGCTCAAATCCGGCCAGGCCGTCCTCGCCGCCGACATCTTCAACACCGGCGAGCTCGTCGCCCCGGCCAGTTATCAGCCCAAGAAAGTCGAGTTCTTCTCCGGCTACAACCGCACCGCCACCGCCAACCAGACGCACGACATCCTCACGTTGATTGCCGCCTCCGCCACCCGCCAGGCCACCGTCAACGTGCTCGGGCTCGATGAATGCGCTGTCCCCTGCGCCCTGGCGCGGGCCGTCGCCGGCGATTCGCCCGCCATCGGCAAGACCGCCATCGATGGCCGCCACTTCTCGACCGGAGTCAAGGTTCCCGAAGATCCCCGCGACCCAGCCCTCCCCGGCATCGGCCGATTCGGCGGCCTCTGGGCCCTGGCCAGCCTCGCCGCCCCGGCCGACATGCTCATCTTCGGCCAACCTGCCGGCGATGCCACCTGGCTCACCTCCGCCTACACCGCGGCCGGCGCCGGCTCAAAACTGACCCTGGAATCCGCCTGGACTGCGCCCCGTGCCATCGGCTGGCTGGCGCGGTGAACGTATTGACCCCGCGAACCGCCCGAAGAGAGCAAATCAGACAACCCTCTTGGCGCTCTGCCGCCTCCTCTTCGCTTTCCGCGGCGCGCCCTTCGAATCTCATCCGCGCCACCGCACGAATCCCTCGATCGCCTCGTATTCGGCCAGCCCCAGCTTGTCATATAGCCGGGCGGTGTTCGAATTGCGGTCCTCGGCGCGCTGCCAGAACTCGCGCATGTCCACCCCGGGGAACATCGCCTTGTCCTTCTGGCTCTCGTGCTTGAAGATCGCCAGGCGCTTCCGCAGCACCTCGTCCGGGCTCAGCGGCACCGCCATCTCCACATCCTCGATGCCCCATTCCTGCCACGCTCCACGATACAGCCACACCTCGCACTGCTTCATCCAGTCGCTGTCCTTCAGACGCTTCAGCGCCTCGAAGATCGCCGCCAGGCAGGTCCGGTGCGTGCCGTGCGGGTCCGTCAGGTCGCCCGCTGCATAAACCTGGTGTGGCTTCACCTTCGCCAGCAGGTCCACGATGATCTGCACGTCCGCCTCGCTCAGCGGCTTCTTCCGCACCCGCCCCGTCTCGTAGAACGGCATGTCCAGGAAGTGCGTGTTCTCCTCCTTCACGCCCGAATACCGCGCCGCCGCCCGCGACTCCGCCCGGCGGATGATCGTCTTGATCTGCTGCAGCTCCGGCGCATCCACCTCGCCCGGACGCTTGCGACGGATGAAATTCTCCACCACCTGCTCGATCTTCTCGGCCTGCTGTTCGCCAAGGCCGAAAGCCCGGGCGTATTCCGCCACGAAATCGGCCTGCCGCAACGCCGCCTCGTCGAACACCGCGATGTTGCCCGATGTCTGGTACGCCACGTGAACCGTGTGCCCCTGCTGGCACAGCCGGATCAGCGTGCCGCCCATGCTGATCACGTCGTCGTCCGGATGCGGCGAGAACAACACCACCCGCTTCGGGAACACCCTCGCATGCTCCGCCGCGTCGATCCATGGGCCCACCGTGATTGGCTTCCCGTCGCCCGGCTTGCCCCCCGGCCAGCCCGTGATCGTGTTCTGAAGGCTCTTAAAAACCTGGATGTTGATGTCATACGCCTGCCCCCGTTCCGACAGCAGCTCCTGAAGCCCGTGCTCGTTGTAATCCTCGTCCGTCAGCTTCAGGATCGGCTTCTTCAACTGCATCGCCAGCCACGTCGCCGCCTTACGCGTCATCCGCGCATCCCACCGCAGCCCGAAATCCTCCAGCGATCCCACCAGCCATGGCGTCTTGAACCGCGTCAACTCCGCCGCCGCCGCCGTATCCAGCACAATCCGCGCGTTGGGATGCTGTTGAAGGTAACTTGCCGCCACCGTCGCCGACACATCCCCCTCGATCGCCCGTCGCAGCACCTCCGCCTTGTGTTCGCCGAAGCTCAAAAGCATCACCCGCTTGGCCGACAGGATCGTCTCCACGCCCATCGTCAACGCCTTCCGCGGCACGTTCCCCTCGCCGAAGAAGTCGGCCGCCGCATCCATCCGCGTGATCTTGTCCAGCGTGATCAGACGCGTCCGGCTGTCCCGCGGGCTGCCTGGCTCGTTGAATCCGATATGCCCCGACCGACCCACGCCCAGAAGCTGAAAATCGATCCCGCCCACATCGCGGATCATCTGCTCGTACTGTGCGCAGAACTCCGCCACCTTCTCCCGCGCCACGGTCCCGTCCGGAACGTGCGCGTTGGCCGGGTCGATGTCGATGTGATCGAAAAGATGCTCCCGCATGAACCGCTTGTAGCTCTGCAGATCATCCGGATTCATCGGCCAGTACTCGTCCAGGTTGAACGTGATCACGTTCTTGAACGACAACCCCTCCTCCCGGTGCAGCCGGATCAACTCCTCATAGACCCCCGTCGGCGTCGATCCTGTCGCCAGACCCAGCACGGTCCTCAAATTCATCGCGCTGCGATGACGAATAAGCGTCGCGATCTCATTGGCCACATAAACACTGGCCTGCCGGTCCGACGGGCACACCGTCACCGGTGTCTTCTCAACCGAACGAACCGCCGGACTGGGATTGCAGAGTGAACGAGGCTGAACATCGGGCATTGGTTTTCTCCAAAGAATCAATCACAATACTCCAGCCGGCTGCGGAATTCCACGTCCCGGCATTGCGATCGGACTCCTCATGGCATCCATCGGAATCGATATCGGCGGCTCATCCGTCAAGGCCGCGGCCCTCCAGGCCCGCCACATCCTCGCCACCGCGCGCAGCCGCCCCTACGCCCACCCCGACGCCCGCGCCCTCGCCCTCGCCATCCGCCAGGCTGTCGCCGACCTCCAGGCGCCCATCGATGTCGTCGGCCTCTGCGCCCCCGGCGTCCTCGACCGCCAGAACCGCTGCATCACGCTTTCCGTCAACATTCCCGCCCTCACGCACCTGCCCCTCGACCAGCTCTTATCCGACGCCCTCGGCCAGCCAATCCCCCATATCGCGCTCGCCACCGACACCCTCGCCGCCGCCACCGACATCCACGCCTCCCGCAACCTCTCCGGCCGGCTGCTTCTCCTCGCCATCGGCACCGGCGTCGGCGCTGCCGTGCTCGATGATGGCTCCCCCCTCCGCGTCAACGGCGATTCCCCCGGCCACATCGGCCAACTCGACGTCTCCCTCGACGACCGCCCCCCCATCGGCCCCGATGGCGGCGCTGGCTCGCTCGAAGCCTACCTCGCCGCCGCCGGCCATCCCGACACCTGGCCCCCAGACGCCCCCATCCTCCGCGCCCTCGCCCGCGCCATCCGCATCTGCCACGCCATCTATCGCCCCAACCACATCTGTC
>CAZMXI010000082.1:0-20790 GCA_964570205.1 uncultured Tepidisphaeraceae bacterium | reverse complement strand
GGATTATGGCAGACAGAGTGAAGCGGTGCATTGATTTGGATCAAGTCGGTCGATTTTATGATGATGGATGTCGGTTTTGGGCGCAAGTGCCTACAATTACGACAGATGCAACGGTTCATCCGGTTCAGGGAATAGACGCATGTCGCAGGACAATCAGACCATTCTGGCATCGTGCAGGTTCTTCTCGGCGGTGCAGGGACAGAGCCGGGAGAGGCTGCTGGCGATGGCGATGACGCGGCGCTTTGAGCGGGGCCAGGTCATCTTCCGCACCGGCGATCGATGCCCGGGCGTGTACATTGTCGGAAGCGGGCTGGTGCGAGTGTTCAAGTCGAGCCCGGCCGGAAAAGAGCATGTGCTGCACCTGGTGGGGCCCGGCGGGACATTTGCCGAGGTGGCGGCCATTGGCGGCTTTGACTGCCCCGCATCTGCCGAGTCCCTGGAGGATACGGTTTGCCTGCTGCTGCCGCGGGAACCGTTCGCCGCAGCGCTTCGCGATGACCATGCGCTCTGCCTTCAACTCATGGGCAGCATGGCCGGCTGGGTCAAGCACCTGGTTGCGCTGCTGGAGGACATTGCGCTGCGGGATGCGGTGAGCCGTGTCGCGCGGTATCTGCTGGGCGCGGCGGACCCTGACGATGGGACGGTTCAGCTTCCGAGCCTCAAGAAGCACCTTGCGAGCCACCTGAACCTGACCAGCGAGACATTGTCGCGAACGCTGAGGCGGCTGAGCGATGACGAGCTGATCGAGGTGGATGACATGGGCATTGTGGTGGCGGATCGGGAGGGACTCGGGCAGGTTGCGGAGGGCGAGTTTCCGCTGATCTGAAAGAGCGGGAGGCGGATATGGTCCGTGTTCTGGTTGTGGCATGTGTGGCCCTGGCGGTCAGCGCGCGTGCGGGCGCGGCGGGTTTTGACTGGAAGATCGCAACGCCCGAAAGCCAGGGCATGTCTGCGGAAAAGGTGGAGCAGTGGCGCAAGGGATTGGCCGAACGCAATACCAAGGCGCTGTTGCTGGTGCGGCACGGCTGCATCGTATGCGAGTGGTATGCGGAGGATTTCGGGGCGGACAAGACACACTACACGGCGTCGATGGCCAAAGCGCTGGTGGGAGGCATGAGCCTGGCAGTGGCGCTGGAGGATGGCCGGCTGAAGCTGGACGACCCGGCGAGCAAGTACATTCCACAGTGGCGCGATGATCCGCGGAAGTCGAAGATCACGATTCTGCACCTTGCGACGCACAGCTCGGGCGTCGAGGATGCGGAACAGGATGACATTCCCCATAACAAGCTGCCAGGATGGAAGGGAGCATTCTGGAAGCAGCAGCCGGATCCGTTCACAATTTCGCGAGACCAGGCGCCGATCGTTTTCGAGCCGGGGACGGATTATGCCTACAGCAATCCAGGCATGGCGATGCTGTCGTACGCGATCACGGCGGCGGTTAAGGGGTCGCGGCATGAGGATGTGCGATCGCTGCTGCGGGAGCGGATCATGCGGCCGATCGGCGTGGAGGACCGTGAGTGGTCGATCGGCTATGGGAAGACGTTTGAGGTTGATGGGCTGAAACTGGTGCCGAACTGGGGCGGCGGGGGATACACCGCGCGGGCGGTCGCCCGCGTGGGGAGGCTGATGCTGCGGCGGGGCGACTGGGAGGGCAAGAGAATTCTGGATGGCAGGACGATCGAGACCTGCACCAGCCATGCGGGGACGCCGATTCCCAAGCGCACGGCTGAGGATCCTTTGCCGGCGACAGCGCCGGGCTGGAGGACGAATCACGCGGGGGCATGGAAAGGCGTGCCACGAGATGCCTTCTGCGGTGCCGGCGCGGGGAACCAGATGCTGGTGGTCATCCCGTCGCTGGACCTGATCGTGGTTCGGATGGGAGGGAACATCGACAAGACGTTCTGGGGCGGAGTGGAGAGGCTCCTGCTGAATCCGCTGATGGAGGCAATCGTCGATCCGCCCTATCGGCCTAGCGGCGTGATCAAGGTGGTGAGGTTCGGGCCGGTGGATTCGATCTCGAGGCAGGCCATCGGCAGCGACAACTGGCCGATCACCTGGGGGGATGACGATCATCAGTACACCTCTTACGGCGATGGATGGGGCTTTGCGCCTCGCGTTGAGGGGAAGCTATCGCTGGGGCTCGCACGCATCGAGGGACCGGCATCGGCCTTCAAAGGCATCAATGTCCGATCGGCCAGCGCTGAGAAGGCGGGCGACGGCCCGGCCGGAGCGAAGGCCAGCGGCATGTTGATGCTTGATGGCGTGCTTTGCATGTGGGTGCGAAACGTCGGCAACTCGCAACTTGCCTGGTCGGCCGACCGTGGCCGGACGTGGGAGTGGGGATTCAGGCTTGATGAGAGCTTCGGCTGCCCGACCTTCCTGAACTTCGGGTGTGATTATGCCGGTGCCAGGGACGGATACGTATACATCTATTCGCAGGATGGGCCGGGCGCGTATGTGCCGTACGACGGGATCGTCATGGCGCGGGCCAGAAAGGAGAAGGTGAAGGATCGAGATGCGTATGAGTTCTTTTCGGGCCTGGATGACGGTGTGCCGGGATGGTCGAAGGACATCGAGCGGCGGCGAACCGTGTTTCAGTATCCCGGCCATTGCGAGCGGCTGGACGTGGTGTACAACGCGGGGCTGAAGCGATACCTGATGACAGTGGGGTACGGGCACGGCCGGGGGTGGGGCATTTTCGATGCGCCGGAGCCCTGGGGGCCATGGACGACGGCTTTTCATACTCCGGACTGGGGCCTTGGCGAGACGCACGGCTATCGGTTGCCAACGAAGTGGATTTCGCCGGACGGGCGGACGATGCACCTGGTGTTCTCCGGCCGGAATGCGTATGACGCCTTCTGCGTACGAAGCATGGAGGTCGGGCTATACGATCGGCGGTGACTTGGGATGCGTTGGCACGGCACGGTACGGGGGTTTAAGATCATCACATGCAAATTCACCTGTTGCGGCTATTCTGCTGCGTGTGCCTGGCGGCCCTCGTTTCGGGCGGCTGTAGGCGGGAGAATCCGGAATCCAGTACGGCGATTGCCGGGGCGTCCATGGACAGCATTCGGGCGACGTTGGCTTATCTGTCGGGTGATGAGATGGAAGGGCGGGGGATGGGGACGGCCGGCCTCGACAAGTCGGCCCGGTTCATCGCGTCGTATTTTGCGATGGCGGGCCTGGAGCCGCCGCCGGGCGCTGGCGGCTACATGCAGGATTTCAAGCTCAAGACGATCGCGGGCGCTGCGCCGGAGACCTATCTCAAGGTGGATGGTGAGAAAGTCGACACGGGTGCTTTCTCGCCGCTGGCGTATTCGGCCGAGAAGGGCTTCTCGGGGCAGGTGGTTTTTGCTGGGTATGGCGTGACAGCCGACGAGAGGAACGCCAGCGGGCGGGCATACGATGACTTTGCGGGCGTGGATGTCCGCGGGAAGGTTGTGCTGGTGATGCGGTTCGAGCCGCACCAGCCTGATGGCCGAAGCCGCCTGTCGCAGCGCGGCTGGTCGGACCATGCCGGCCTGATCACCAAGGCGCGCAACGCGGCATCGCGAGGCGCCGTGGCGGTGCTGATCGTGCATCCGCCTTCGTTTCATCTGAGAGAGAGCATGACGGCGCTGGCACGGCGCGTGACGGACCAGATGCCGATCCCGGTGATCCAGGTGCGCCAGAGCGTGGCCGAGGCGATGCTCAAGCAGGCAGGCGCGAAGGACCTGCGACAGTTGCAGGCGGAGATCGACAAGGACTTTTCGCCGCGGCCGACGGCATTGAGCGGGGTGAGGGCCGAGGGCAACATCAAGCTGGAATACACCTACCACGCGCTGAAGAACGTGATGGCGTACCTGCCGGGCAAGGGCAGGCATTCCGACGAAGTGATTGTGCTCGGCGCGCACTATGACCATCTGGGTCGCGGCGGCTTTGGCAGCCTGAAGCCCGGAGCGAACGAGGTGCACAACGGCGCGGATGACAACGCCAGCGGGACGGCCACGGTGCTGGAGCTGGCGCGTCTGTTTGCCGCGGCGGGGCCGCAGGAGCGGTCGTTGTTGTTCGTCGCATTCAGCGCAGAGGAGGAAGGGCTGATCGGATCAGCGCACTTCGTGAACGATCCTCCAGTGGCGATGACGCGGATTGTGGCGATGCTGAATTTCGACATGGTGGGGCGGTTGCGCAACAATGCCCTGACGATCGGGGGAGAAGACACATCGCCGCTCTTCTCCGACCTGCTGAAGCGTGCGGACGAGACCTCTCCGATCGAAATCCGCAGCACATGGAAGAACGGGATGGCGCCCAGTGACAGCACGTCGTTCGTCGTGCGCCGCGTTCCGTCGCTGTTCTTCTTCACGGGCGTTCATGAGGACTATCACAAGCCCACGGACGACGCCGACAAGATCAACTATGAGGGGCAGACGCAGATCACCGACATGGCTGCGCGGATGATCAAGGAACTGGCGGCGGCGGAGCGAATCGGTTTCAACAGCGATGCCGCTGTGACGCGGCCGGCGACGCGGCCTGCTCAAGGCGGCGGGGCATCGCCGGGCGAACCTCGCGACCGCCGGTAGCGTCCGGATGGCTATAATCCTGACCATGCAGATTGGAATCATCATCGTGGATCACGGCTCGCGCCGGGCGGAGAGCAACAGGCTTCTGGAGGACCTGGCAGCGCTGTTCGGGCAGCGGTTCGGCGACAAGTACCCCATCGTGGAACCTGCCCACATGGAGCTGGCCGAGCCGTCAATCGGCACGGCGTATGGCCGTTGTGCGGAGCGTGGCGCCCGGCGCATCGTGGTCTGCCCCTATTTCCTGGGCCCGGGAAAGCACTGGACCCAGGACATCCCGCGTCTCACTGCGGAGGCGGCCAGTCGCTTTCCAGGCACGATTCATCATGTGACGCCCACGCTGGGGATCGACGATCTGATGTTGCAACTGCTGGATAAGCGCATCAGCGGGTGCAGGGAAAACGAATTCGTCTGCGATGCCTGCCGGGGCACGCTTCGCTGCGGCGACAAAGGCATATCGTAGCGACCGGGCGTCGTCGCTACAGCGTCCCCCGGACATGGCGGTGGAATGCATCCATGAGGGTCCGGGTGAGCGTTCCGACCTGGCCGTTGCCGATCGGACGGCCGTCGATTTTCGTCACGGGCACCACTTCTGCGGCCGAGCCGGTCAGGAAGCATTCCTCGGCGACATACAGGTCGTGCCGCGAAAGCGTCTTCTCGACGCAGGGGATTCGCAGCTTGGCGCACAGCTTGATGATCACATCGCGCGTGATGCCTTCGAGAATGCCGTCCGTGACCGTGGGAGTTCGCACCTGGCCGTCGCGGACGATGAAGATGTTGTCGCCGGTGCATTCGGCGACGTGGCCATCGTGGTTAAGCATGATGGCCTCAGAGACGCCCGCATCCACTGCTTCGATCTTTGCGAGGATGTTGTTGAGGTAGTTCAGGCTCTTGATGCGCGGCGAGAGCGTGTTCGGATGGTTGCGGATGATCGACGCGGTGATGATCGACATCCCCCGTTCGTACATCTCGCGGGGATAGAGCTCGATCGTGTCAGCGATAATGAAGATTGTCGCCTTGGGACACTTCATGGGATTCAGCCCGAGGCAGCCGACGCCGCGGGTCACCACAGCGCGAATGTAGCAGTCGGTGAAACCATTCGCTTTGATCGTCTGCTCCATGGCCGCCCTGAGCTCGTCCGGGCCGGCCGGGATGAGCAGTCGAATAGCCCGAGCCGAGTCGTAGAGGCGCTTAAGATGGGCATCAATCTCGAATATCCGTCCCGCGTAAACGCGAATGCCCTCGAACACGCCGTCGCCATAGAGCACGCCGTGATCGTAGACGCTGATCTTGGCGTCGGCCTTGTCGTACAACTCACCATCAATCCAGACTTTCAGGCCCATCGGGGTCTCCAATGCAACGCAAGAAACACCGGCACGTTACCGTGCGGCTCGTTATATCTGCGCCTTACAGACTAACGCAAGTGAGATGGAATGGCGAGCGCGACGTTGAAGCGTTGACTTTGATGCGCGCGGGAGCGAGAATCATCCCGGCTGCTTGCCGAATTAGACGTGACACCCTGGACCGGCATCCTTGTCAGGAGGACCCTCCCATGAACGCTCGCACCAAGCCGATCGCAAAGTTCGCTTTGACCGCTGCTTGTGCCGCTCTGGCAGCGATGTGCGGCTGCGAAAAGGACCCGGCCGCAGCCGACAAGCGGGCCAAGCAGCATATGGAGGATGCGCAGAGGTTGGCGGCGTCCACCGGGGATCGGGACCAGGCCCACGCGGAACTGGCCAAGGCGGCGGGTATTGGCGAGACTTCGGACGCAACCCGTGCCCAGGCCGCCGCCGCGCTGGCATGCTCGCACTATGCCCAGGCCCTGGACTTGCTGGCGACGCTTAACGAGAAAGAACTGCAAATCGCGGAGTCGATTGGGGAGGTCAACCGGTTGGCCGGCCGGATTGTTGACAACAACGCCGCCATCCGTGCGTGCCGTGCCCATGATTTCAGCGCGCAGCCAGTGAGCGCATTCGCGACCGCCCAGAAAGAGGCGGATGACCGGATCAAGGCAGCCGACAAGGTGATCGCAGAGACTGGCCAGCAGATCGCCGGTTTGGTCGCAAAGATCAAGGGGATGCAGGATGCGCGCACTGCGGCGACGAACGACAGTGCATCGCTATTGGACCAATCGGCCAAGGCTCAGGGGCCGGCCGCGGTGGATCTGTTCAAGAAGGCCCAGGACAGCCGGCAGAAGGCGGAAGTCCTCCGGAACCAAATCGCCGCGGAGGAGGCCATGCTTCGCCGACTTCATGATCGTGTGGCGGAGGCTCAGGCGCACAAGAAGCGGTCGGCGGAGGCTGTTGCGGCTGCGGATGCGCAGATCAAGCTGCTGGCGGCCACGGGGCCGGATGTCGCCCGGGTGGTTGCCCAGCGTACTGAATCCTCCAAAGCATTGATGGCGGAAATCGAGAAGAAGCGGGCGACGTTGACTGCACTGCTGGCCGAGGCCGACAGGCTGCGAACTGGGCAGGAATCGCCCTCGGTGCTGGGGAAATTGGACGAGGCCACGAGTGCGTATTGGACAGCATTCAATAGTGCCAACAAGTTGGACACGATGTTGAATGGGTGGATTCAGGACAATCCGGAACACAATGCCAGGGAAGCATGGGAGCGGCGCAGGCAAGCGCTGAATTTCCGCACGTTCCAGCTCGCGCGGGCCCGCACTTTGGCCGATCGCGCCACAGTGTTGTTTAATCAGAAGCTGTTGCTCCAATCACAATTGGACATGGCCAATAGCGTTGCGCAGGCCGCTGCGGGCGCCGGGCTGCCGGCGCCTAAGGCTTTGGATCCGAAGGCGATCCAAGCCGGTATCACTTCTATCGTAAGTCAAGCGAGCGAGTTGTATAATCAAGCGGAGACCGAGCTTGAGGTGGTGTCACAAGCCCCGGGGATGCCCGAACATAACGAATCGCTGATGCTGCTGGCGTCCGTCCGGTATCACCTGTACCGGCTCAATCCGACCAGGAACCAGAAGATGCTGGCTGAGGCACAACAGGCCATCAAGGAACTGAGCGAACGAGGTGCATTGCTTCCCGCGCTTCCGGAGGAACTGGAAAAATCCATTACCCGAAACGCGCTTCCCGTCAATATCACCATGACTGCGCCGGCGCCACGCGTGGCGCCCACTCCGCCGCCCGCAGCAGGCGGAACCAACGCTGCGCCACAGCCCAATCCCGGTGGTGGCAAGCTCAGCGATATCCTTAAAGGTTTCAAGGGCGGTCGCCAATAAAGCGGCCAGAACCTCTCGTTATCCGCTTCAGCCGATCACCTCTACCGTGAAATCCGGCTCACTCACGGGCAGCGCCAGCCACTTGGTTGTGGTCTTCATCGCGCTATCCTTGTAAATCACTGGCCCAATTGCCTTTACGCCGCTCGCGCTGCTGGCGAAGACGCCGAAGCTCTCTTGGCCGTTATCAAAGTCGATATTGGTCAGCTTGACAGTGCGGATGGTCGCGGCGGAGAAACTGGTGTTGATGAAGAAGCGAGGTGGTTGCTGGCCCTTGGCCATTCTGAGTCCGATGACATTGATGCTGCCGATGGAGGCCGAGGCGTTGGCGAAATCGCCTGCGGTTTCTGCATGGCGACTGACGCCTTGAAGGATGCCCGCGAGGAAATCGCTGGTCGAGGTGGCGCCAAGCGTAATGCCAAGCATGCTGCCGGTAGACCGGATGCTGCTGTCGGAAGCGGTGCCTTTGACGGTCAGCTTGCCCATGCTGCCGGCGATTTGCCAATCAGAGTTATTGAGGTCGCCAGCGATGGTTGCCGAGCCAAGAACGGGCTTGCCGACGGGCGCTGACTGGCCGGTAAGCACAAGGTCCGCCTCGAAATCGCCGATGACGCCGGCCGCGCCTTTGGCTTTCGCTTTCTGGCCGGCGACATTCAGCTTGCCAAGCCACGGAGCTTCGATGCGGTCGGCCGTCTCGTCATCATTCGCCCATCGCACGACGGCCAGGGACGTAATCGGCGTGGCCGAGGTCAGGGATGTGTCGACCACTTTGCCGAGCGTCAGCGTGCACTTGTCCTTGGCGCTGGCTGGAGCGCCGATGAGGACTCTGCCGCTCTCGACGCCCGCCCATGTGGCCGACTTGAGCGGTCCGGCGACGCTCATCGTACCACCCAGGGTGGCGGCAGTGGCGGTGAGCTTGCCCAGCGGTCCCTGAACGATCAGGTCGGTAATCTGGGTGCTGGCCGTCTTGCCGCGACTGGCTGCCTTGGCCGTGATGGTCAGGCTGCTGGAGGCGATGGTGTCTTTGGCGACAATCGCCAGCACATCGCCGGAGAGGCCTTCAGCGACGTCGCGAATCACCTGGACGCTCCCGGCCTTCCCGCCAAATGCGATGGTTACGGCGTCGCCATCGGCATCAGCAAATGTCGCTTTCGTCTGGCCGCCGGCGGCCAGTTCGGTGATATGCGGAGTGATGACGGGATTGTGCACCTCGTTGGTCGCAAGCGGTGCGTTGACATCAAACACAATGCTTGCCTTGCCAGTGATTTCCGTCCGGCTGAAGAGCCCGGCCAGCGGGCGTACGCGATAGCCCACCTTGCCCTCCCCGGCGTGCGAGGCATCGTTCACCGGCAGGAATCCGGCCAGTGCGTCATCCGGCAACGCCATCGTGTCGGGATCGAGCGAGGTGAAGGTCCAGTATGGCGAAAGCGTGTCCGGGTCGAGGCCGGCTTCGATGCTTAGCAGCAGGTTCATGTCAGGGCGGAGATCAACGATCTGCGAGAAGAAGTCAACGCCGGTGGGCACGTCAATCGTCCTTGCGCCGATGACGATGTCAGTGAACTCGAAGGACTCAATGTCGCCATTGGCGAGCGCGGCGGTGATGTGCACTTCCTGTGCGGCAGCCGTGGCCTTGTCCGGGTCGTTCTCGAAGTAGACTTCGTAGTCGAGGTTCATATCGGCGCTGACAAAGCGCGATCCGCCGATGCCGGATGGGCCGACCATTTCGTTGGGATCGGAGGAGTTGATCACAAGAGCGCTGATCCATGAGCCATCCCGAACGATGCGATCGACCAGAGCCGCCTGGCCGTTGGGCGCATCCGCGCTGGCGACGGCCCAGACGCCGACGTCAACCGTGGCCGTATCCACCGTCACGTGCACCTTGCAGCGAAGTTCTTCGCTGACGCCGGCGTTAAGGCGGGCGGTATCCAGTTGGAGCACCGCGAAGGACTGGCCATCGGCGGGCGGCGTCAGAAGCGGGTCGTGGACGAGCGGGTCCATGCCGGGAATGATCAGCTCGCTTCGGAGGGCCGCCGGAACGGCGATGAACACCGAGACGTTGGTGGCATCCATCGTGCCCCTGTTGCCGTACTCGATCCAGAAACTCTGAGCCCGGCCGGGTCGGACCATCTGCGGGCCGTAGGCCAGGCTCCAAAGGTCGGCCTCGCCGCCGGCCACGATGGTGAATGCGCCCGGCAGGACCTGGAGTTCGGCATCGCCTTGCTCGACAGTGACATCGTAAACGCCGGGCGTTGCGCCGGTGGCGTCGAACGTCACGCGCAGCTCGCCCGTGCTGACCCACTGGACCTCGCCCGGCAGGTCAGCCATGCCCGCCGCCGACAGCGTGACGGAAGCGTCGGCCAGGAAGCCGCTGCCGCGAAGTGTCGTGGTGACGGCGCCGCTGTTGCCGGCCTGCGTCGGGGTCATCTGCCCAAGCTCGAAGCCCAGCAGCGATGCCGTCAACATCGCCTCGGAACCGATCTCGGGGATGCGCCTGCCCAGAACCATGATGTAGTACGAACCGGCCTGAGTCCCGGCTATTTCCAGAGTCTGGTCGGCATCATTGAAAGCGGCGGCCCGATAGTCGTAATCTGAAACGGTCGGCGCTTGTGCGTAGCTGACGTACAACTCGTGAAACGCCTCGTCGAAATCGTCTTCCAACGACAGCCGCAGGTGATCGCCGGCCGACACATCGACGCGGAAATAGCGGGCGTCGCCCGTGACGTCCAGCGGCACCGGAATTGGCATGTCGGGCGTCAACAGCGGCACGCCCACGCGCACCGGATGCGCCGCCACCTGGATGTTGTTGCCCTCGAACCGTCCTTCGTCGAGTTCGCCAAAACCATCTGTCTTGACGATCACATAGTAAAGTCCGGGCGCCAGGGCGTCGGTGGGAATGGCGTCACCGGTCTGGTAGGCCGTTCCAGCGGGCACATCGGCCGTAACCCAGGCGTTCATGGGTCCATCGCCATCGTCCAGTGTCGTGTCGGCGGACAGATAGACAACGTCAGCGAAACTGCCGGCCAGCGCTGTGGCCGTGCCGCGATTCTTGATGTTGAATGTCACCGGAATATCAGCACCATCGATGACCATCCCCGGTACATCCACATGCGTGACGACCAGGTCTGGACGGGGCGACTCGATCTCGAAGACGGCTGTATAGAGATCCGTGGCCTCGCCGGGCGTGGCATTGCCATCTTGATTCATGGCCATTCCGGCCAGGTTCAGTATGTCCGGGCCGACCGTCAGCTCATAGGTTCCCACTTCGGTCTGGGCGGGGAATGTGATCTGAAGGGTATAGCTGTCGATCCAGGCGAATGCCGTTGCCGCGATGGGGCCGCCTGGTCCGGCAAAGGAGACCACATCGTCGGCCAGCGAGAAACTGGTCATGTCGGCCTTGTCGGCGAACCTGAAGGCGACAGCGCTGACGGCGCCAACGCTCGGCACGTCCGGTTGATGGCCGACGATGAGCTGTTGGGGCAGGGACAATGAGATTCCCTTGCTCACCACGGCCCCCTCGGCAACGGTGAACGCGGGCGAGGTGTATTCGGCAAAGCCCGGACCTATCACGCACAGGTGGTAGGAGCCGGCGGGAATGCCGGTGAAGGCGTATTCACCGGAAGGCCCGGGGAAGAGGACCGCCCGTCCCAGACCAGTGGTGGTTCCCGCCGGTCGCAGCATGACCATCGCGCTGGCGTCGGAAACAACTCCCGGATGCCCGACGGGAAACTGCAGCTTGCCGCCGATCGTTGCCGTCCCGATCGGAATGGTGAGGCTGATGTTGGTGAGTTGATCCAGCGATTCGCCTTCCACCAGCACGGGATCGCTCAGCAGGATCGGCTCGCCGTAGCGGACGCTCTCGGGCATATCGCTTGCGGCAATGATCTGGTGTGTTCCGGGGGGCAGTTCCAGCATGAACGATCCCGCCGGGTTCTCACTGGGCTGGGGACCGGCATCGTAACCATCCTCCACGTCCGCCTCGCCCGAAAAGAGCCGTTCCGGCCATGGGAAGTCACCAATATCCCAGGTGGTGTTCTGCGGGAATGCCACAACCGAGACGTAGGCCCGGCGGCCAAAGTCGTCATATTCAATATCCTGGTAAGGCAGGATTACGCCTTGGGCATTCCTGGGTGCGATCTGGGCGAAATTGGCGATAGTCCCGGTGACGGTGAAACTCTCGCCAACGGCCTGCATCTGGACATTCTGCATGGCTGTCTGTCCGGACTCCACATTGATGATCAGGCCCGTCCGGTGTCGCGCGTAGCCCTCGGCCTCAATCACCAGTTCGTAACGTCCCGGCGGAATCCCGTCCACCTGGAAGACGCCCTGGTGGTCAGTCCAGGAGCCATCACCATCGTCGTTCTCGAAGATGCCGCCGTAGATGTCCATCCCGACGACAGAGACCTCCGCATTGGGTACCGGGATGCCGCCGTCATCCGTCACGATGCCAGTGACGGCCCCGGACTGCGGGAGCACGATCGTGGGTCCTTGTGCCGTCTGACCCGCGGCGACCCTGTACGGGCCATACCACCGCGAGCCGAGACTTCGCCCGTCGTCGCTCCAGGCATAGTCAAGCTCGATGTAGACATCCTGGCCGGCAATGACGCCACGCAGAGCACCTTCTTCATCTTCGATCCATTCCTCGGGCGCCTGCAGGATGCCGCCGGGCACATCCGCCACCAGGTTGACGTCTACCTCCCACCACTCATTGGTCAGCGTCTCCCCGTTCTCATCCACGACGGCCACCGTCAATGTGCCTCCGGGGCTGAGATAGAAGTCTGGCCCCCGCGTGCCCGAAGTTGATGCCGCATAGAGATCGGCGCCGATCTGCGGGACGCACGCGACAGGGTCGCCTGGCCAGCCGTGGTCGACAACGTGCAGCTTCACCCAGGCGGGCGCGTCGGCATATTCGAATGCAAGGAATCCGCCCTCAAACCAGACTTCCTCGTCATCCTCTTCCCAGATGCCCACGCCGACGTACGCTCCCGTGCCGTCCGGCGATGTGCCGATTTCCTCGACGTCCAACACACCGCCCGCCTCCACGGTCTCGGCGATGAATCCCTCCTGGTCGCTTTCAATGGCGTCGATCTCTGAGACGTAATGCTCCCCGGTGACGATCGCATAGGTCAGGTATCCGCCCGGGAAGGTGCCCGTCCCCGTCCCGTAGCCCAGGAAGGTGAACCCAAGCTCCTGTGCGTTGGTCTCATCGAGGTCCCACGCGTCATACAGGGCATCCGGATCACTGCTGCCGTAAACCGCGTATCGAGAGCCCATCACGGTCGCATTCTCGACGACGATGGGATACACCTTTTGCGACGTGGCCGGGGCAAACAGACGATATTGCCCGGTTTCCTCATCGAATGAACTCATCTCTTCGGAATCGAAGGCATCCTCAAACGGGGCCCACACTTCCGCCGAATGGATGGGATTGCCAAGCCAATCGTAGACATAGCCGTAAATCCACCCTGCAGGCTGGAGTTCGATGTTCCCGATGTCGGTGGTCTGCCCATCCAGAACAGACACATCATCCAGATACTGGCCCATGTAGTAGCGCCCGTTCAACTCATCGCCATCGATCCAGATGCTGTAATGATCCGCCTGAATGTCGTCGAATGCGAAGCGACCCTGGCCGTCGGTTACGGTGTCGTACCAGCCATTTGCCCATATCTCCAGGGATATCCCCGGCAGCGGAGCACCCGAAAGTCCGTCCACCACTCGCCCCTCGAGATCGCCAGACAGTTGGAGCCGCGACTCCAGAGCCTCAATGCCGGGAAGTGGACGAAACGATGAACGGGCACGTTTCCTGTTTTTTGTCACGGTGGCTACCCTCGTTTCCCTACAAACCGCTTCCCCCATCGTCAGCGCCTGGAGATGTACATCGGCAGAATCGTACTGAGCAGGTGAGCGGCGTGCAATCCTGATGGTCGTCGCTATTGACAACCCGTCTTGGCTGGTGTCTCCTGTGCTTTCGGCTTCTGACTTGAGGAAATCATTGGGAATGACCATGCGTTTCACCAGCTTGTCCGCGAGTGCACTCTCGGCGGTGGTATTGGCGGGCATCGCCATGCTTCTGGCATCGGGGTGTTCGAAGGCCCGCTCGGCCAATTCGTTCGGCGACACGTTTCTGCCTCCGATGCGTGCCCCAGCCGTGCCGTTGATCACTCATGATCCGTATTTCAGCGTCTGGTCCAGTTCCGACAAACTGATGGACGCCTGGACACATCACTGGACCGGCAGCACCATGGCCATGTGCGGCATGATCCGCATCGACGGCCACCCCTATCGCTTCATGGGCATGGCGCCGGGCAACGTGCCGGTGATGAACCAGCTCGGGGTGAAGGTGTTGCCGACGCGCACGGTATATTGTTTTGAAGCCGCCGGCATCGAACTAACCGTCACTTTCCTTTCACCCCTGTTGTGCGATGATCTGGAGCTCCTGTCGCGGCCGGTGAGCTACGTCACCTTCGAGGTCAACGCCATCGATGCACAGCCGCACGCCGTCTCGCTGTATCTCGATCTGACGGGCGAGTGGGCGGTGAACAAGCCCGAGCAGCAGGTGGTGTGGAATCGCGGGCGGGCCGGCGGCCTTTCCTACGTCCGCATGGGCTCGAAGGACCAGCCGGTGCTCGAGAAGAAGGGAGATAACCTGCGCATCGACTGGGGCCATCTTTACCTGGCGGTGCCCGCCGGCGAGGGCGTTCGCGACGTGGTCGCATCCGATCGCGTTGCACGGAATGCCTTCGCGCAGGAGGGATCCTTGCCACTGCAGGATGATCGCGCCATGCCGCGAGCGGCTAACGATGACTGGCCTGTGCTGGCGTGCATGATCGAGCTTGGGAAGGTTGAGAAGAAGCTTGTGGTGCGCCATGCCCTGTTGGCCTACGACGATCAGCACAGTATCGAGTACATGAACCAGAAGCTGCGGCCGTGGTGGCGGCGGGGGGGCGCTGAGGCGTCGGACCTGCTCGTTCAGGCCGAGAAGGACTTTCCGACGGTGCTGCGACGCTGCCAGAGTTTCGATCGCGAACTGCTGGCCGACCTGTGGCAGGCCGGCGGGCAGGAATACGCCCGCCTTGCGTCGCTGGCGTATCGGCAGGCCATCGCGGCCCACAAGCTGGTGGATGACGGCAAGGGCACGCCGCTGTTCTTCTCGAAGGAGAACTTCTCCAACGGCTGCATTGCCACGGTGGATGTGACGTATCCATCCGCGCCAATGTTCCTTCTCTTCAACCCGACGTTGCTGAGAGGCATGACGACGCCCATTCTCGATTATGCGGCCTCGCCACGCTGGAAATTCCCCTTCGCTCCTCATGACCTCGGTACATATCCCAAAGCCAACGGGCAGGTGTACGGTGGGGGCGAGCGAGACGAGCGCAACCAGATGCCCGTCGAGGAGTGCGGCAACATGATCATCATGGTGGCCGCCCTCGCGCATGTCGAAGGAAGCCCGGCATATGCGTTGAAGCACTGGCCGGTGTTAAGCCAGTGGGCGGCCTATCTGAAGGACAAGGGCTTGGACCCTGATAACCAGCTCTGCACAGATGATTTTGCGGGGCACCTGGCGCACAACGCCAATCTCTCGGTCAAGGCGATTGTAGCGCTGGGGGCGTATGCCCAGCTTTGCCGGTTGGCCGGAAAGGCTGATGAGGCCGCGGTTTACCGCAAGTTGGCGGAAGATATGGCCGCGCAATGGGTTAAGATGGCCGCAGACAACGATCACTATCGCCTGACGTTCGACAAAACCGACACCTGGAGCCAGAAGTACAACTTGGTCTGGGACAAGCTGCTGGGGCTGAAGCTGTTCCCGCCGGCGGTGGCCAGGAAGGAAGTTGCTTATTACAAGACCAAGCAGAATCGGTACGGCCTGCCGCTTGACAACCGCAAGACTTACACGAAATTGGACTGGATCGTATGGACTGCGACGCTGGCCGAGCGGCCGGACGATTTTGAGGCGTTTATCTCGCCGGTGTACAAATTCATCAACGAAACGCCCAGTCGGGTGCCGTTGACGGACTGGTACGACACCGTGACGGGAGCCAAGGCAGGTTTCCAGGCTCGTTCGGTGGTGGGGGGTGTCTACATCAAGATGTTGGCCGATCCGGCCCTGGCCAAAAAGTGGTCTCGTAAGGCGATCGGCGAAAGGAGATAGGACGTGAACAGGCGAATCACATTACTGGCCGGGCTGGCGGTGGCGGTGGCCTTCTCCATGGCCGGCTGCAAGAAGGAATCGGGGACGAACAGCAGCGGGGGCAAGAAGCTGGTTGTCGGATTCTCGCAGGTGGGCGCCGAGAGCGGCTGGCGCACGGCGGAGAGCAATTCCGTCGTGAACGAGGCCCAGAAGCGAGGTATCGATCTGAAGTTCGCCGATGCGCAGCAGAAGCAGGACAACCAGATCAAGGCGATGGGTACCTTCGTGACCCAGGGCGTGGATGCGATCATCCTGGCCCCCATTGTCAAGACCGGCTGGGAATCGGTGCTGAAGGAGGCCAGGGCGGCGAAGATTCCCGTGGTTCTCGTGGACCGCGGGATTATCGAGGATCCTTCGCTGTACGCTACGCTGATTGCCGCCGATTTCGTCGAGGAAGGCCGCATGGCCGGCGAGTGGCTGGCCCAGAAGACCAATGGCAAGTGCAGCATTGTTGAGCTAGAGGGCACGCCCGGCTCCGATCCGGCGAACGAGCGCAAGAAGGGCTTCCACGAGGCGATCGCCAAGCACCCGGGAATGAAGATCATCAAGTCGCAGACCGGCAATTTTGAACGCAAGGGTGGCATGGAGGTGATGGAGGCGTTTCTGCGCTCAGAAGGAAAGAACATCCAGGCCGTGTATGCCCACAATGACGAAATGGGCCTGGGCGCTATCGAAGCGATCAAGGCCGCCGGGCTGAAGCCGGGGACGGACATCATCGTGGTTTCGATCGATGGACAGAAGAACGCGTTCGAGGCGATGGTGCGAGGCGAACTGAATTGTACGATCGAGTGCAATCCGCTTCTGGGGCCGGCTGCCTTCGATGCCATCAAGGCGGCTTTGGAGGGCAAGGAGTTGCCCAAGAAGACCGTCGTCAAGAGCACGCTGTATGATCAAAGCGTCGCCAAGGAGCATGTGGACGCCAGGCAGTATTGATTCTAGATGTTGGGAACCTGTCCATGCCAATTGCACCGGAGGCGCCGTTGCTGGAAATGCGCGGGATCTGCAAGCAGTTCCCCGGCGTGCGGGCGTTGAACCAGGTGGATTTCACGGTCAGGCGCGGAGAGGTCCATGCGCTGCTCGGGGAGAATGGCGCTGGCAAGAGCACGCTCATCAAGGTGTTGACCGGCTTCTATCCCCGCGATGCGGGGGAGGTGCGGCTCGATGGCAGGAACATCGATCCTCGCTCGCCTGGCGAAGCCCAGTATGCCGGCATCAGCACGGTATACCAGGAAGTCAACCTTGTCCCTGAGCTGAGTGTCGCTGAGAACATCACGCTCGGGCGGCAGCCCCGATTTCTGGGCATGATCCAGTGGCGGCGCGTGGGCGAGCGAGCCCGCCGAGCGATGGGCCGGTTGGGTATCGAGATCGACGTCAGCCGGCCGTTGTCTTCATACTCTATTGCCATCCAGCAGATGGTCGCAATTGCTCGGGCACTGGACATCTCGGCCCGGTTGCTGATCCTCGATGAGCCAACGAGCAGTCTGGATGCCAACGAAGTCAAGCAGCTCTTTCGCGTTATGTCGCAGCTTCGCGAACAAGGCATGGGGATCGTCTTCGTCACTCATTTCCTGGACCAGGTTTACGAAGTTTCAGATCGAATCACTGTCTTGCGTAATGGCGAACTGGTCGGAGAGTACGGGGCGGCGACCCTGCCCCGGGTCGAGCTGGTTGCCAAGATGATGGGTCGCGAACTGGCGAGCCTAGCGTACGGCAAGGCGGCCAGCGCTGTCGGCGGCAGCGCCGACGTGCCGTTCATGGAAGCCAGGGGACTGGGTCGGTCAGGCGCGATCAGCCCGTTTGATCTGCGTGTGAACGCGGGCGCAGTAACAGGGCTCGCCGGGCTTCTGGGCTCGGGCCGGACCGAGGTTGCCCGGTTGCTGTTCGGCATTGATGTTCCCGAGCAGGGTAGCCTGTCAATCGAGGGGCGAGCCGTGTCGATCCGCTCGCCGCGCGATGCGGTGCGCTATGGCATCGGCATGTGCCCGGAGGACCGGAAGGTCCAGAGCATCATCCCCGACCTGTCGATTCGGGAGAACATCATTCTTGCCCTTCAGGCGGCGCGGGGGTGGGTGCGGGCCCTGCCGCGGAAGAAGCAGGAGGAACTGGCAGGGCATTACATGAAAGCTCTGGGCATCGCCGCGTGGAGCATGGACCAGCCGATCAAGACGCTCAGCGGCGGCAATCAGCAGAAGGCGATTCTCGCCCGGTGGCTGGCGCTTGACCCGAGGTTGTTGATCCTCGACGAGCCGACGCGGGGCATCGACGTGGGCGCCAAGGCCGATATCCAGAAGCTCGTTCTGTCGCTTTGTCGCGAAGGCCGGGCAGTCTTGTTCATCTCGTCGGAGCTCGAGGAAGTCGTGCGCTGCAGCGACCGCGTTGCCGTGCTGCGGGACAAGCGCAAGGTGGCTGAACTTGCTGGCGGGCAGATCACTGAGCACGCGATCATGGAAACGATCGCCAGGGAGGGACATTGAGCGTTCGGAAAGCAACATCTCTGGATTCGGCGACTTCGCCTTCCCGATATCGTCCGCCGTCGCGGGCGCCCATGGGTTTGCTGGCCGCGATAGTCGCGCTGCTGCTGATCCTGGGGTTCAATATGGCGTTCACCAGGGGGTTCATGGATTTCGAGGTGCGCGATGGGCGGGCGTTCGGCAGCCTCATTCTTATCCCCAATCGCGCTGCTCCGATCGCCATCGTGGCGTTGGGCATGACTCTGGTGATCGCCACGGGGGGCGTGGACCTTTCGGTCGGCGCGGTCATGGCGATTTCCGGCGCTCTGGCCGGCAAGATGCTCGCGGATGGGCATTCGATGGCCTTGGCGATCGGTGTCCCGCTGGCCGTATGCGCGCTGGCTGGCCTCTGGAACGGAATCCTCGTTGCGTACCTTCAACTACAGCCGATCGTCGCCACACTGATCCTCATGGTCAGCGGACGCGGCATCGCGCAGCTCATCAACCAGGGCCAGATTCCGTCGATCAGCAGCGAGCCGTTCAGCTATATTGGAGGCGGCTACTTCGTCGCGCTGCCATTCAGCATCACGCTTGCCGTCTTCATGCTTGCGGCGACGGCGCTGCTCACCCGACGGACTGCGCTTGGGCTGTTCATTGAAGCCGTGGGCAACAACGCTACGGCCAGCCGCTACGCGGGCATCAATGCCAACTTGGTGAAGGTGCTTGCATATGTCTTTGCCGGCGTCTGCGCCGGGATCGCCGGCCTGATTATCGCCTCGCAGGTCAAGGCGTCCGACGCCAACAACGCCGGGCTCTACATGGAACTCGACGCCATCTTGGCCGTCGTCATCGGCGGGACCGCCCTGAGTGGCGGGCGGTTCTCGCTCATCGGATCCATGGTGGGGGCGCTGATCATCCAGAGCCTCACCACCACGATCCTCACCCGCGGCATTCCCGCCCAGTGGACGCCCGTGGTCAAGGCCCTGGTCGTACTGGCGGTGTGCCTGCTTCAGTCCGAAGCCTTTCGGCGTAAAGCGGTCGGCAGGCTGCGCCGGAGGAACGCATGAAATCCCGCTTCAGCCAGACGCAGATTACCCTGGCCATCACCACGATCGTGTTCGTGGCGCTGTTCTTCGGCATCGCCAACCGCCATACAGGCATCGCCAGCCCCCAGTCAGTGCGGCTGTTCCTGAAGCTTCTCTCGGACAATGCCTTCATCGGAATCGCCGCCTTCGGAATGACGTTTGTGATCCTCTCGGGTGGTATCGATCTGTCTGTCGGCTCGATCATCGGATTCACCACCGTCTTCGTTGCCGTGGCGATCGAGGAATGGCGCCTTCACCCGGTGGCGGCCGTCATCATGGCCATGGCCCTCGGGGCCATCTTCGGCTGCGTCATGGGGTGCATTGTCCACTTCTTTGAGCTGGCGCCGTTCCTGGTGACGCTGGCAGGGATGTTCTTAGCCCGCGGATTGGCGCTGGTGCTGTGCAACTCGTCCATTGCGATCAACCACGCATTCTTCCGTCCGGAATGGGAGTGGGGCATCCAGCTCGCCCCCCGAGTATCCTTCGTTGCTCAGGACATCGTGCTTGCGGCCGGACTGCTGGCGGCGTGGCTCATCGCCATCGCGATCCTGTCGCTGACGCCCTTTGGGCGGAACACCTATGCGCTGGGCGGCAACGAGCAGTCGGCGGTGTTGATGGGCCTGCCCGTCGGCCGGACGAAGATCGGCGTGTACACCCTCAGCGGCTTCTGCTCGGCGCTGGCCGGGCTGTTTCTGGTGTTCCAGAAGAAATCCGGCGACCCGCTCAATGCCGTGGGATTGGAACTGGATGCCATTGCGGCCGTGGTGATCGGCGGAACGCTGCTGACGGGCGGCGTGGGCCACGTCGGCGGCACGCTCATCGGCGTGCTGATCCTGGGCATCATCCAGACGGCCGTCACGCTGGAGGGCTTCAACAGTTGGTGGACCCGCATCGCGATCGGCATCCTTCTGCTGGCGTTCGTGGTCCTCCAGCGGCTGCTCTCGGGGGGTATGAAGTTGCGCCTGCGGTTCCTGCATCCTCCGTCGACCGCCGCTGCGCGGTGACACCGCTGTCTTCGCGGCGGCGCTTGAGGTATTCTTCACGCGCTTGCTATCACGGAGGTCTCATGCGCTGCTGGCTTCCCATCGCTCTGATCATCGCGATTCTTCATGTCCATGCCTTAGCGCAGGATGCCGTGCCCGGCTACCGGCTTGATCCGACCGGCGCAATGCAGATCGACGACCTTCAGTTCAACCTCATCCATTTTGACACGCAATGGCGGCTGGCGTCGCAGGTTGCTGACGTCAAGCCTGCCGCGGGATCTCCAAGGCGGGATTCGGAGGGA
>CAZMXI010000081.1:0-21368 GCA_964570205.1 uncultured Tepidisphaeraceae bacterium | reverse complement strand
TATTGTATGGAAAACGGTTTGCGCATATCGGCCCGCTTCCGTGCCCCCGCCCCGTTCCCACGCCGTCGCCCTTCGCAAACTGCCCACGCTTTCGCTGATCAGCTTGCCGCATTCCGGGCATCGCGACTCCTCCGCCAAACCGTCCAGGATATACCCGCAACCCTCGCACAACACCCGCCCCTCTTCCGGAACATTAGACGCGACGTGCCGCATGATGGTATGCTAAACTCTATAAGAGCCCGCTCGGTTCCGCCACCCTCGGCGGGGGCAAAGCCCGGTCATCGAGCGGACGGGAGCCCGAATGCCGTCTGTCGCCATCCGATTCGCTCTTCACGCCCTGCTCTGCCGCTCCGCCCTCGCGCTGCTGCTCGGGCTGCTGGCCTTGGGTTGCGACAAGCCCCAACAGGCCAATATCGTCACCACCAACCCGCGCGACACCTCCGACCAGGCCACCCCCAACACCCTCCCCGCCCGCGGACCCGCCGAATCCGTCATGCTCATCGACGGCAAGCCCATGAAATTCCCCCCGGCCAGACTCCTCCTGCAGCAGGCCGAGCCTACCGTTGACCTGCTGCTTGTCAGCGATGACAAGGCCGATGTCCTGCATCCCCGTTGGAACGGAAACCGCTTTTACCTCCCCCTGCATGGCATTGATGTGCCCCTGAATATGCTCGCCTCCCACGAGGTCCGCAGCCGCGCCCCCAGCATGGACCGCCGCGACATCCCCGACGGCATCTTCCTCGACGGCGACAAACGCCATCTCCAGCCCTGCGACGTCCGCATCCTCTTCGCGCAGAACGGCGAGGATATGGTCCTCCATATCGAGGGCCAGTTCATCCAGTTCTACACCCGCGAACAACTCGCCCCCCCCAGACTCGTCACCGTCTCCGCCACCCTCGCCGCCGAACTCGAAAAACTCCAACCCGCCCCCTGACCGCGCGCCAACGTGGCATGGGCAACCTGCCCATGGCCCGCGCAGCGGCGTAAGACAGAGCCACCGCACCCCCGCCGCCTAACCTGACCCCGGGCGACCTTGTGCCCCGGCCTGCTCCTCGGATATGGAACCTCCCCCGCTCACCTAACCGCGATCCGCTTCAATCCCGCCCCCAGTTCCCCGCCTTCCATCTCCACCAGCTCGATCCGGCCATCCAGCTCGCCCCCCTCCCGATACCGGATCACCAGCCGCTCCGCTCGCCTCTTCGCACCCGCCGGCGCGGGGTACAGCGCCCGCAGGTACACGATCGCGTTGGCCGGCTCCATCTGGTACGCCGTCACATCCGTGTACGCCTCGGTGTTCTCGTAACGGTTCAGCTCCCGCACCAGCGCAACCTGCTCGTTCAGTGTTGGCGATGCCCACCCCCGCGGCCAGCCGTGCCGGCGCACCTGCGCCAGCGTCCCCAGCGTGATCCCCGCCACCCCGATTCCATAGAGCGCAACCGCCGCCTCCCGAAGCCGAACCTTCGCCAGCGCCTCGGCCCCCTGCCACGCCAGCAGTACGTTCATCCCGAACGTCCCAAAGAAATAGTGCGGCGCTGGCGGCACACGGAACACGGCAAAGTAGATCATCTGCAAGCCCAGGCACGCCAGCGCCAGCCGCATCATCGTCACCTTCGCGTCCGCCGGCCGACGCACGCTCCACACTGCGGCCCCTGCGCCGATCCACACCAGCGGAATGCCCAGGCTCGACGCCCACCGCAAACCGGCCGCCACCCACGCCGGCCCGCCCAGAGGCCCGGCCATGTCGCCAAACTCCCCCCCGCCGATCAACGTCCCGCTCAGCAGCGGCCCAAACAGCGCTGCAACCCGCGATGTACTGCTCGGATGCCCCCTCTCCACGCACCACGACAGCATCCCCCGAACCTCATATTCAAGGTACTGAATGTACTCCCAGTTCAGCGCGGCCATCACCCCCGCCACAAGCAACAACCCCGGCGCGGCCCTCAGCATCCCCCGCCAGTGAAACACCAGCATGTGCCCGACGATCACCGCCGACAGCGGAGCCGACTGCGGATGCACGAACGCCGGCGCGACCGCCCCCCAGAACGCCACCACCAGCGCAAACCGGCCGCGCGTCTTCAGGTACGACGCATAAGCCGCCACCGCCAAAAGAGTTATGGGAATAACAAAGCTCGCCGCCCATAGAATGCGGTTGTTCAGCCACAGGTAAGGCGCCAGCACCACCGCCGCCGCGAACCATCGGCCCAGGTTCAATGTCCTGCCCAGCCACAGCAGCGACAGGGCGATGCCCAGCGAGAACAGCGCCGCCCGCATCAGCACCAGATGCCGCGGATCGTGGCTCACCAGCAGCATCGCCTGGTAGATGTGCATCGGCAACGGACCATACCGCACGTAGAAGTTGCCCCCCAGCCCGTGCGCGGCCAGCCGCTGCTCCTGGTTGGCCTTCAGCGCGATGCCCACCTCGGCCGGCTCATCGAAAATCCATGGCGTGTCCCCCGGCCAGAGCACCGACGGCGCCACCGCCAGCAGCACCACCACTGCGGCCGTCACCCGTTCGCGCACTCTGGCGGTTGCCGGTCCCAATGGCTCCGGCGGCACGCCTTCCTGCGTCGTTGCACCCTGGTCTTCTTCCAATGGACCCTTCACCGCGCAATATCCCCGCTGTGTCATCCGGCGGCCCGGACTCCATTAGGTTCGCCCCGCGTGACCGGTTTTTCAAGCCTCGTTATCAGCCGCGCCTGCTATTCAATCCGCCAGACCCAACCCTGGTCCACCAGCGGCCGCACCACCCCCGCCATGATGCTCGCCGCCGCCACCGCGGCGGTCTCCACCCGCAGAACCGTCGAACCCAACGAGACGGGCATCAGCCTGGCATCATCAAATGCGGCGATCTCCTGCTCCGTCCATCCTCCCTCGGGCCCGACCAGGATCGTCAGCCAGGTCAGCGGCAAGCCCGGCCAGGCCAGCAGCTTGCGTGCCGCATCCAGAGCCGGCATCGCCCCCGGCGCGGTGGACAGATACCACCCCGTCAGCCCCACGCCCCGGGCATAGGGCGACACTTCGGTCAGCTCGGCGATCTTCATGACGCCCGCCCGGCGCGACTGCTTGGCCGACTCCTCCGCCAGCCGCCGCCAGCGCTGCCGCTTGCCCTGGCCGTCGGGCAACACCACCCCGCGCGCCGTCGCCAGCGGCACAAACTCGGCGGTCCCCAGCTCGCTGAGCTTCTCCACCATCCAGTCAGCGCGCTGGCCCTTGGGCACCGCCGACGCCACGGTCCATTTCAGGGCCAGGTCCAGAGGCGCCTGAACCTCCGCGACACGCACCACGACTTCGCCCTGGCCGCTCCGCACGACCGTCGCGCAGCCCACCTGCCCGGCATCGTCAAACACCTCGATGGTTTGCCCCTCGCCCACCCGCAGGACATCGCGCAAATGGTGCGCCTGTTCTGGATCGAGGGTCATCTCGCCGATCTCAATCTGCTTCATGTGGATACGTCTCATGATTGAGCGCGACATTGTGTTTGCCTGACGCCCGAACGCAAGTTATAGTGCGGCCCGTCCGATAAAGGCGAAAGGATTCGCAATTTCGCGCCGAAACGGAGTGCGGCATGGCGCAGGACAACATCGAGCTTCCGGAACCTAACGACATCATCTCGCCCGGCGGAGCCAACGCCGACGATCTGCTGGCGCAGATGGCCGACGCCGAAATCGATCGTCTTCTCTCTGATGCGGACGTCCAGCCACAGGAAGCGGCCTCCGAATCCCCCGCTCAGGCCGCAACCGCCGACCCCGCAGAGGTCGACCAATTGCTGGAGTCGATCGAACCGACAACAGGCGCTGAAGTGGACAGCCTTCTTGCGAAGAGCAAGGCCGATGCCACCGCCGCCGAGTCATCGCCACAGCCCTCGGTCCCCACGCCCTCGGGCGATTCGGCGGGCGTGCCCGATGTCGCAGCGCAACTGGATGAGCTTTTCCAGGAATTGACCGGCCCGCAGGCCGCCGTCCGGCCCCCCGCCGCGTCGGAAGGACCTGCCGCCCCGGTTTCACTGCCTGCGGCGCCGGCATCGGCAGCCCCGTCGCCCATGGCGCCGGCTGCCGCGGCCGATCCTGCCGAACAGACCAACGCCCTTGAACGTCAGGTCATCTCCGCCGAACTGCTGAGCGCCGCGGACGGCGCTTTGAAGCAGCGGGAAGAGCCCGAGCCCCAAGCACCGGCAACACGCGAAGACGACGATCGCCTGCCGTGGTATCTGCGCCCGCTGGAGTGGATCAACCTGCCGCTGGCGCAATGCTCGCAGCGTGTGCGCGACATCATGGGCAAGGCCGCCATCCTCACCCTGCTCAATGCCTTGGGCATCCTGGTCTACGTCCTGTTCATACGCCAGAGTTAGCCTGCGGCGTGGCCGATTCAGGAAGGCCGCCCTGCTCCACAACCTGGCGACGCCGGCCCAAGACCAGGGCGCCGATGTCGTCGAAGATCGAATACACAACGGGCGTCACCAACAACGTCAGCAGTAGCGCCAGGCTCTGTCCGCCAATGACCACAACCGCCACCGCCCGCCGCTCCTCGGCGCCCGGACCGGTGCCAAGGGCCATGGGCAGCATGCCCGCCACAAGCGACAGCGTGGTCATGAGGATCGGCCGCAGGCGGTCGCGATTGGCCTGGATGATGGCCTCAAAGCGCGGCATGCCCTGGCGTCTCAGGTTGTTCATATGGTCGATCTGAAGGATCGCGTTTTTCTTCACCACACCGAACAGCACCAGCACGCCCAGGGCAGAATAGAGATTCAGCGTGCCGTCGGTCGCGTAGAGCGAAATCAGCGCGAACGGCACCGAAAGCGGCAGCGACAGCAGGATCGTCAGCGGATGGACGAAGCTCTCGTATTGCGACGCCAGGATCATGTACATGAAGATGACCGAGAGGAGGAACGCCCACAGGAACTCGGTGAACGTCCGCTCCAGTTCCCGCCCGCGGCCGGCGACGCGGATCGAGTATCCCGCGGGCAGGCCCATTTCCTCCACGGCATCCTTCAGCGCCTGCATGCGGTCGGCCAGGGCGTAGCGCCCGCCGGTCGCCGGGTCGACCGCCAGCGGATCGATGCCCGCCCGCAGGTTGACGCAGCGCTGCCGGTCCACCCGGTCGATGCGCGAGGGGGCGTTGGCCGGCTGGATGGTCGCGAGGTTGCTGAGCTGCACCAGACCGCCGCCGCGCCGGGGCAGATAAAGCGTGTCGAGGAGGTTCGGGTCGTTGCGGTCATCCTCCAGCAGCCGAAGCTGCACGTAGTACTCTTCATTGAGTGTCGGGTCGCGGAACCGCGACACTTCGTCGTCGCCGCCAACCATAAGGCGCAGAGCCGATCCGATGTCGCGCGCATCCACCCCAAGGTCCGCCGCCCTCGCCCGGTCGATCTGCACGCGCAGTTCGGGCTTGTCCAGCCGCAGCGTGATGTCGGCATCCACGATGCCCGGAATCCGCGGCGGCTTGCCCCCTTCGCCCGGCAGCGTCATTTTGCGCAGGGAGTCGGCGTACTCGCCCAGCTTCTCCAGCTCAGCGCCCCTGAAGCCGAAATCGATGTCAAAATTGCCGCCGCCCAAGTTGATCGCCGGATATCCGCGAATCTGGCACCGCACATCCTTGAACTTGCGCAGGCGCGAGCGGATCTGCTGCATGATCTCGCGCTGCGAGTGGTTGTTCTCGAAGGCCGCTTTGGGGTTCCCCGCCAGCGTCGCCTTCCACAGTCTGCCCCAGGTGAACAGCCGCTTCTCGTGCGGCTCCAGCTCGATGTGGATGCGCCCGCCGTTGACGCTGCCCATGAAGCCGCTGCCGGCCGACGTCAGCATCAGCCGCACGCCAGGCACGGCCTTCACCTCCCCCTCGATGGCCCGCATGGCCTCGTCCATCGCCGGCATGCTCGTGCCTTCCGGGCCAGTCACCATGATGAAGAACTCGCCCTCATCCACGTCGGTCGGGACGAACTCCTGCTTGACGTACTTGTACAGCGGCCCCGACGACGCAACAACCGCGATCGCGACGATCGCCACGCCCCAGCGCAGCCGCATCGACCAGGTCAGCATCCAGGTATATGCGGCGTCGATCAGCCGGTAGAAGCCGCGCCTCGAGCGCGCCTCGTCGTGGCCGCCGCCCTTCACGCGGAGCAGCCGGGCGCTCATCATCGGCGTCAGCGTGAACGACACCAGCAGGCTGATGAGCACGGCCACCGCCGCCGTGATGCCGAACTGGTACAGGAACCGCCCCGACACGCTCGACATGAACGACACCGGGATGAAGATCACCACCAGCGAGAACGTCGTGGCCATCACGGCCAGGCCGATCTCGGCGGTCGCGGCCTTGGCGGCCTGCATCGGGTTCATCTTCTTCTCTTCCACGAAGCGGAAGATGTTCTCCAGAACCACGATGGCGTCGTCGATCACCACGCCCACCATCAGCACCAGCGCCAGCATCGTCACGCTGTTGAGCGTGAAGCCCAGCGCGGCCATCATCCCGAACGTCGAGATCACCGACGCCGGGATCGCCACCGCCGCGATGATCGTCGAGCGCCAGTTCCGCATGAACATCAGCACCACCAGGCTCGCCAGGATGCTGCCCAGCACCAAGTGCGTCTTGATCTCGTGCAGCGCCGAGTAGATGTAGCGAGACTGGTCGCGGATGACCTCGAGCTTCACGTCCGACGGAAGCTGCTCGGCCACCTGCGCCAGGCTCTGCCGGGCGGCTTCGATCACTTCCACCGAGTTCGCCTTCGACTGCCGGTAGATCGACAGCGACACGTTCGGCATGCCGTTCAGCCGCGAGGTCGACCGCTGCTCCTGAGTCCCATCCTCGGCCATGCCCACATCCTGGATCCGGATCGGGGCGCCGTTGATCGTGGTGATGGCCAGGTCGTTGAAATCCCGCGCATCCGTGAGCTGCCCCATCGTCCGCAGGACCTGTTCGCGGTTCGGGCCGGTGACGTTGCCGCCGGGAATGTCCGAGTTCTGCCGGGCGATGGCGTCGCCCACCGCCGTGATCGGAAGCTCGTACGCGGCGATCTTGTCGGCATCCACCCAGACGTTGATCGAACGCCGCAGCCCGCCATCGATGCTCACCTGCCCGACGCCCGTGCTGCGCTCGATCTGCGGGCGGACGATCTTGTCGGCCAGCTCGTACAGCTCGCGCAGCGACCTGGGCCCCGACAGCGCCGCCGTCAGGACCGGCTGCGAATCGTTGTCGCGCTTCTCGACGACGGGCGGGTCGGTGTCGTCGGGCAGTTGGCGCAGCACCGCGGAGACGCGGTCCCGCACATCCTGCGTTGCCACGTCGATGTCGCGGTCGAGGCTGAACGTGACCGAGATGAAACAGCTCCCCTGGCCGCACATCGAGCGCAGCTCTTCGATCCCTTCCACGGTGTTGATGGCGCGCTCGAGCACCTGGGCCACGCTCGTCTCGACTTCCTCGGGCGATGCCCCGCGCAGCGACGCCCTCACGCTGACCACGGGCAGGTCCATGGCCGGGTATCGATCCACCCCCAGCCGGAAGTAGCTCGCCGAGCCCACGACCACCAGCGCCAGGATGATCATGGTCGCAAAGACCGGGCGCCGAATGCAGATTTCCGCCAGCTTTTGCATAGGATGTGCGATTGTAGTCGCTTTCCATGCCCTGTGCACTCCCGGCACCGAGACCACCGCCCTTATAATGGCCGTCATGATCCTCACAGAACTCGTCAATGCGATGGAACGCCTTGCGCCCACCCGCCACGCCGAAAGCTGGGACAACGTCGGACTGCTCGTCGGCGACCCCGCCCAGGACATCCGATCCGCCATGCTGACCATCGACTACACCGCCGAGGTCGCCCGGGAAGCTCAGGCCGCCGGCTGCGATGTCGTCATCGCCTACCACCCGCCGATTTTTGACGGGCTCAAGCGAATCATCGCCCCCTCCCTCATCCACGATGCCATCCGCCGCGGGGTCGCCATCTACTCGCCGCATACCGCCCTCGATGTTGCGCCGGACGGCACCAACGACATGCTCGCCGACGCCATCGGCCTCGTCGAACGCCATCCCCTGCGTCTGGCGCAGCTCAAGGCCGCCAACTGCAAACTCATTGTCTTCGCGCCCGACGATGCCGCCGACCGCGTGGCCGACGCCATGTTCGCCGCCGGCGCCGGTCGCATCGGCAACTACACCCGCTGCTCATTCCGCTCGCCCGGCACCGGCACGTTCCTGGGTGAGCAGGGCACGAAACCGTCCATCGGCCGGCCCGGCCAACTGGAGCGCGTGCAGGAATTGCGCATGGAGACAATCGTCCCGCTCGGGCACGTCGATGCCATTGTCCGGGCGATGCGACAGGCCCACCCGTACGAAGAGCCCGCATTCGACGTCGTGCCGCTCGCCGCGCCGCCCGAGGGGCTTGGCCAGGGTCGCATTGGATCCCTCGCCGTGCCGACCGATCGCCCGGTCCTGCTCGATCGGATCAAAGAGGCCCTGGGCGTCGATCATCTGCTGGTGGCCGGACCGACGGATGGCGCGGTATCCCGCGCCGCCGCCTGTGCCGGCGCCTGCGGCGGCATGATTGATGACGCGCTGGCACAGGGGGCTGAACTGTATCTTACCGGCGAGGTCAGGCACCACGATGCGCTGCGCGTCTCCCAGCGCGGCATGACCGTTGTCTGCACGCTGCATTCCAACTCCGAACGTGCCGTGCTCAGACGTCTGAGCCGGGTGTTGGCGAAGGAACTCCCGGCCCTTGGGATTCGCCAGAGCAGCCAGGACCGCGATCCGTTTGCTCTGAAATAGGATGAGCGGCACAGAGCTTCACCACGGCGGCGCTGAGCCGTCCGCCGCCGGATGCGTAAATCCGGCCGAACGCCCTCAGGTGCGTCTCGGCATGCTTGAGGCACTCGGCGGCGAACCCGAGCACTTTGCGTTGCGTGCCGCTGTCGTGCAGAGCCAGATCGCATTCCAGCGAGTGCCGCATCGCCTCCTGCGACAACACCACGAAATCGTGCCACAACCCCAGTGCATCCTGCATCCGCTTGCAGAGTTTCAGCGACGCCCCGGGCATCCCCCCCACCGTGGCATCCGCCAGTTCCATCGTATATCGCAGCGCCTTGCCCACGATGCGCAGCTCATGCGGATCGCCGCCCTGGGCGCTGGCCAGCGCCGTCGCCGTCTGCTCGAAATCCGCCATCTGCCGCGACAGCGACTGGCACATCAACCCGATCGGCACATCCGCCGGCAACGCCACAATCCGCGCTTTGGTCTTCTCCCAGTGCGCCAGCTTGACCAGGATTTCCGTCGGATCCAACTCATTGACCAGCCCGGCGCGCGCCTGTTCCCGCGCCGCCAGCAGCCGCCCGGTCAGCCAGGCCGATCCCTCTCCGTGGCCTCGCCGCATCGACAGATCTCCGAGGTGCGCGATCATTACGTCCATGTCGCGAACTGGCCCCAGACGCCTGCGGAGCTGCCGTAAGGCCTTGAAGACACGATTCAGTCCGGCCTGCTCAATGGCCGGCCCAAACAGTTCGAGCGACGCCCGCAGACGACGCGTCGTCACCCGGGCCTGGTGCACCGCCTCAATCTGCCCCAGCCTCGCCCCGCCCAGCAGCCGCCGCAGGCGGTCGAACAGACCGTCGATGTACTCAACCGGCCCCTGAACTGCGCTGGTCCGTCCATCCCGTGTCATCGCCATTGATCTTAGCACGAAGCTGTAACGCACGCACCCGCGCGTCGCCCCTCGACAATTGCCCTTCGAGCGGGTGGAATGCCTGCGCGCATGCTCCGATTCTTTCGTCACATCCCGGCTGTTGAGGCCAGGGCCGCTTTCTTCTCCGTCTTCATCGGCGTAGCCCTGCTCGCCGTCAAATTCCTTGCCTACGCCCTGACAGGCTCCGCCGCCATCTTCTCCGACGCCATGGAGAGCATCGTCAACGTGGCGGCCTCCGGCGTCGCCATCACCGCCCTCGCCATCGCGCACCGCCCCGCAGACGCCGAACACCCCTACGGCCATGGCAAGGTCGAATTTCTTTCCGCCGGCTTCGAGGGCGGCGCCATCCTCCTCGCCTCCCTCGTCATCATGGGCAAGGCCGCACTCGCCTTCTTCTCCCCCGAACTGAGGCCGGAAGACATTGGGCTGGGATTGACCCTCATGACCATGGCCATGCTCGTCAACGGCACCGTGGGCCTCATGCTCATTCGGACCGGCCGGATCCACCATTCAATCACGCTGGAAGCCGACGGCTATCACCTGCTGTCTGACGCAATTACCAGCGTCGTCGCCGTGGGAGCGCTGCTGATCTACCGCGCCGCCGGCTGGCAACATGCCGACCCCATCGGCGCCATGCTCATCGCCCTCTACATCGGCTGGACCGGATTCGGCCTCATGCGCCGGGCCGTTTACGGCCTGATGGACCGCCAGGACATCGCCGACGAGCAGGTGCTTCGCCAGATTCTCGACGCCCACGTCGGCCCCGATGGCAAAGAGCCCCGCATTTCCAGCTACCACAAACTCCGCCATCGCCACAGCGGCCGGTACCACTGGGTCGATTTCCATATCATGGTCCCCGCCGAGATGTCCGTCCAAAAGGCACACGAAATCGCCAGCGTCATCGAATACGAGATCGAACTGGCCCTGGGCATCGGCAACGCCACCGCCCACATCGAGCCATGCCAGCCGGATGCGTGCAACGTCGCGCCGCCGAATGCGGCATCGGCGCGGGAATGACGGTAGACTTCTCCGTGATGCTCGCCAGAACCCCCATTGCGGCACTGGTCCTCCTGCTGGGCTCGATCTCGCTCGCGGCCGAACCCCGCATCGCCGAGAAGGTCGATATCGCCACCGTCTGGGCCGGCCATCCGGTCGGCTTCGACCTGCTCACCCATGAAGACCGTCAGTTCGTCGCCTACTACGACCACGAGCGCCGGCTGACGGTGGCCTCACGGACCGTCGGCAATCCGCATTGGATACGCAAGGTTCTGCCCTCCACCCTGGGTTGGGACAGCCACAACTACATCGCCATGGCCGTCGACGACGCCGACCGCATCCACCTCGCAGGCAATATGCATGGCGTTCCCCTGGTCTACTTCCGGACCGACAAGCCGCTGGACATCGCCACTTTCAGACAGGCGCCTTCGATGGTCGGCCGCGAAGAACAGCGCGTCACCTATCCTCGCTTCTTCCGTGGTTTCCGGAACGAGCTGATCTTCACGTACCGCGACGGCGGCAGCGGCAACGGGAACCAGATATACAATGCCTATGACACCCCCGCGGGGCAGTGGCGGCGGCTGCTCGACCAGCCCCTCACCGACGGCGAGGGGAAGATGAACGCCTATCTGCATGGCCCGGTGCGCGGGCCCGACGACCGGTTTCATCTCTGCTGGGTCTGGCGCGACACACCCGACTGCGCCACAAACCACACCCTCTCTTACGCCCGCAGCAAGGACCTGCGCCATTGGGAAACCGGCGCCGGCCGAGCCCTCAAATTGCCGTTGAGGCTGGAAAATGCCGACATCGTCGATCCAGTCGGACCCGGCGGCGGCATGATTAACGGCAACGCCATCCTGGGCTTTGATTCGCGACAACGCCCCATCATCAGCTATCACAAGTTCGACGCCGCCGGCGCAACCCAGCTCTACAACGCCCGGCTCGAAGATGGCAAGTGGAAGACTTACCAGACCAGCAACTGGACCTACCGCTGGGAATTCAGCGGCGGCGGAACCATCATCTTCGAAGTCCATCTCTCCCCGGTGCGGATTCTCGCTGACGGCAGCCTGGTTCAATCCTACTCTCACGCAAAGCACGGGGCCGGGGCCTGGAAGCTCGACGAGGAAACCCTCCGGCCTGCCGGCGGCTTCCGGCAGCCGCCCGAGCGCCCCCGCGAATTGGATCAAGTCGAGTCCGATTTCCCCGGCATGCAGGTCCGCTGGAAGGCTGGCGCCGGCCAAGAGGCATCACCCAAATCACGGTATTGGCTGCGGTGGGAGACCCTCGCCGCCAATCGGGATCGGCCTCGCCCGCAGCCCTGGCCAGAGCCGAGCGTTCTGCGCGTGTATCGCATTAAAATAGAGTGATTTATATGGCGATAAAAAAGCCGCGCGTCCCCGAAACGCGCGGCACACCCACTCGCGATTTCCGACACAGTGCACCCACTGGTTTCTCCCCGACGGGTTTCTCCCCGGCTAGCGCGGCTTTCGCGTGCATTTCTGCCCACGTCCACCGAACCGCCAGCCCCGTCGCGGAAATCGTGCTCGGGCAAAGCTAACCCACCAAGAGGGCGAAACAGTCGAGGCCAACCAACCGCGACCTGAATGTGGCCAAGCCCGCTCCGCTAGTCCTCTGGTCGGGCAATCAGCAGTCTACCCGATCTGGTACTATTTATGTACTGTATAATATCGCTTGGGTCAACGACAAAAAAACCGATTGGCCGCCGGCGGCCAACCGGGGAACGTGGGCCGCAGTCTTTGCGCCTCTCCGGCACTGCCGCGTGTTTCGACACGAGGGCCGCTGATTCCCGTTGGATTCGACAATCCGTACCACGAGCATACTATTTATCAGTGTCGCGCGGCAGACATTCCTGGCCTGTCGCCATGTCAAGGAAAGAGGTGCCCCGTATGCGACTCCATTCGACCCTTATCACCGTGCTCGCAATCGGTACTCTTGCTCTGACGGGCTGTGAGAATGGCAGCGGCTCGGCCGCTCACCGGACCGAGCCCCAGATGCTCTCCGCGGCGGGCGACCGCCCGCTCAGTGCGCCGGATATTGACCTGAACATGGAATCGTTCAACGCCAACATCGGCGATACGACAACCGGCGTGGGCGACGGCAACGCCACCAATTAATCCGGCCGGGTGCGACCTGATCCGGGCGCGTCAGTCGGCCTTGCGGTTCTTCGCCATGAGCAGTTCCCGCTCCGCCGAGATATCGGCCAGAAAGCCCAGGGCCTGCTGAGCGGTCATGGCGAAGGGATCGAACATCGTCTGGGCACAGTATTTGCGCAGGACGGCGGCGTCAACGTCGTCCGCGCCAATGTAGGCCATCGCCCATTTCGCGAAGCTGCGCTGGTGGATGTCCGTGTATTCCAGCAGCGTCACTTCCGAATGCCGCTTGTCGCGGATGATGTGCCCGTACAAGTCATTGATGACATCGCTGGGCCCTTCCAGGCACTGCAGAAACCCGCGGGCCGAATAGCAGAGCGCGCCGGTCACCGCCCGCTTCTCGTTCTTTCGACGAGAAGTCTGAATCATCTCGTCCAGTTCCTTGTGTCCCAGACCGGCAGCCATGCGGCTGGCGTAGATCAGCCGAACCATACTTTTCATTATCGCTCTCCGTGTTCAGGCGGCGCCGAGCCGCCTCCCTGACAACCATCGGTACATCGAATCATAGCGGCCTCATCCGTGCCCGCCCACCGGGGCCACATTTCAGGGCCGGGCGTCTTTCGCTCGCCGCTCCCCAGTCTATGATGAGGACAATCGAGGTCCAATGCCTTGTCAGATTCGTGGTCGCGTCTTCCTCACCGGGGCCACTGGGTATGTTGGCGGCAGGCTCGCGCCCCGTCTCATCGAGGCCGGCTGGCACGTTCGATGCCTGGCCCGTTCAGTCCCCAAGCTGATGACTCGATCCTGGGCGGCCGACCCGCGCGTCGAGATCGTCGAGGCGGACGCAATGGACGTGGCTCAGTTGGCCAAGGCCATGGGCGGCTGCGAGGCCGCTTACTACCTGATTCACTCGATGGAGGCGTCGGGGCGCGATTACGCTCGGCGCGACAGGGAACTGGCGGTGGCATTCGCCGAGGCAGCCCAGCATGCCGGCGTCCACCGCATCATCTACCTCGGTGGGCTGGGCGAACTGGGCGACGGCCTCAGTGAGCACCTGTCCTCCAGGCGGGAGGTGGGAATCTGCCTGGCGAGCGGCACGGTCCCGGTCACGGTCCTTCGCGCCGCCATGATCATCGGGTCAGGCTCGGCCTCGTTCGAAATCCTGCGTTATCTCACCGAAAGGCTTCCGGTGATGATTACGCCCCGCTGGGTGGGAACCGAGTGCCAGCCCATCGCCATTCGGGACGTGCTGCGATACCTCGTGCAGTGCCTGGAGTCGCCCGGATCGATCGGCACAACGCTGGACATCGGCGGATCGGAAGTGCTTACCTACCGGCAACTGATTCAGATCATGGCGCAGTGCCTGGGCTTGCGGCGCCGGCTCATCGTTCCGGTGCCCCTTCTCAGCCCACGGCTCAGTTCCCTGTGGATTCACCTGGTGACGCCGGTGAGCTACCGCATCGCCCGGCCCCTCGCCGATGGATTGCGCAACCGCGTCGTCTGTCGGGATGACCAGGCGCAGAGTCTGATGCCGGGCCCACTGATGAACGTGCGACAATCGATTGAGCTTGCCATTGGACGCACGCGCAGCCACGAAGTGGAGACCGCCTGGAGCGACGCCGGCGTCATTCCCGGCGATCCGGACTGGGCCGGCGGAAAAGCATTCATCGACCGCCGCGAGGTGCGGGTGCGGGCATCGCCGCAGGCGGTGTTCGATGCGGTATGCAAGGTCGGCGGAGGGCACGGCTACTACGCGGCGGACTGGCTCTGGCGGCTTCGCGGCTGGATGGATCGATTGGTGGGCGGACCCGGGCTGCGACGTTCGCGACGTCATCCCGCACGGCTGGCGTTTGGCGATGCCCTGGATTTCTGGCGCGTGACCGCCATCGATCCACCCAGGCTCCTGAGCCTGAGGGCAGAGATGAAACTTCCGGGTGATGCGCTGCTGGAATTCGAAATTCAGCCGATGTCCGGCACGGGTGGTCCGGACATCACGCTGCTGGCGCAGACCGCGCGTTTCAGGCCGCGAGGCTTGGTCGGCCTGGGATACTGGTACGCGGTGCTTCCCCTTCACGGCTATGTCTTTCGGGGAATGCTGCACGGCATTCAGCACGAGGCGGAATCGCTTGCCGCCGCCTCCAGCGCGGGTATGGTAGAGGCATGAAGTGCGCCCTTTTCGCCGCCGTTGCCTGTCTTCTGGCGGTCCATTCGGCCGCGACCGCGCGCGCCGCCGGCTCGTCACTGACTATCGAGCTGCCCCGGGATTCCACCATTCGATCGGCTGTCGCCGTCGCGCCCGTACTGAAGCTGCAGAGCGAGGGCGTCGCCGATCGCCATCGAGTCGTGTTCTCCAATCTTCTGCCCAATATCGCCTATGACGTGCGCATCGCCCTCGCTGATGGCACAATCCTCCAGGGAGTGGATCTTTCCTGGTACGGCCCGGAGCCGGCCAAGCCCAACGCCGGCCCGCTCGATGAAGAGGACCGTAAGCAGATCGACGAACAGGTCGCGGGCATCAAGGCTTTCGAGAACAAACGCCGTCTTCTGGCCATCCGCGGCGACCACGATCGCGCTGTTCTTCTGATGGAACTGATTCGCGACACCCCCTTCTATGGCCGCAAGGGCGATGAGGTCATCTGGCGCATCGAGTTGTGGTATTTCAAGAACCAGCATGGCGGATGGGAGCGCATCGGCCAGCAAAACAAGGTTCTTCGCCGCGAGCGGTTTCCCAGCCAACGGGATTTTCAGAGCCAGGTCCGGCAGATCCGGTGGCTGCCCGAGCTGGGTGACATTCGGCTGGGGAAGGACGAATCCCGCCTCATTCCCCTGGTTCTCCCGACAGAACGCGAGAATTGAGTCGTTGCGAACACGCGACACGTCTTTTTTTGTGTTTTTTTTCTTGACGAAGAGCCAGTGTTAGGGTAATGATTGACCAAACAGTGTCCGAACCACTCTTGGAGCGCGCTCCGGGAGGTTCTCATGGGAAGCGATTCCCCGGCCGATGACGCCGCCGGTTGGCCGCCGGTTGGCCCGATTGGCTCAACGGATGCTGAGGTTGAGCGATTGCTCGATCAGGATCTGTCTTTGGTCCCGACGGGGCAATCGTCATCACTGGTTGCGCCCAGAATTCTGGATGCGCAGGAGATTGAGGCTTTGCTGGGCGGGCTGGAAACGCTGCTCGAGCAATCACACGAGGCGAACAATGAATCTGACACCCCGACAACTGGATGTGATCGTCGCAGTACGCAACTTCCGCCACCTGCATGGCTATTCCCCCACGATGCAGGAACTGGCCGATCAACTGGGGACCAGCAAGGTGACCATCTTCGAGCACGTCAACGCTCTGGAAAAAAAGCGCGTCCTGCGGCGCGACCGTCACAAGGCTCGCTCTTTGGAGATCATTGCTGAGGGCAAGCTTCCCGATGAAGAGCGCTCCACCAAGTTGCCGCTCCTGGGCACCATCGCGGCCGGTTCGCCCATTGAGGCAGTCGAGAACCGCGAGGAAATCGATCTGGAGGACCTTTTCGCCAGCCGCTCCGGCGTCTATGTGCTCAAGGTCCGTGGCGATTCCATGATCGAAGATCATCTGTGCGACGGCGATTACGTCATCATCGAGCGCCGCAACACCGCCCGCAACGGCGAGCAGGTCGTCGCGCTCCTCGACACCGGCGAGGCCACGCTCAAGCGATTCTACCGCGAAAGCGGGCGAATCCGCCTCCAGCCGGCCAACAAGACGATGGAACCCCGCTATGTCGAGCCCGATCGTTGCCGCATCCAGGGCGTCGTCATCGGCGTGCTCCGCAGCTATGCCTGAACGCGCCATCTGGCCGAAACATCTGACGCCATGAACAAAGCCCCGCACTCTCGCGTACGGGGCTTTTCGTCTTCTGATAGTGGAACGCTCAGCAAAGTCGGTCAGTCCGATTTCTTCGGTTTGATATGCCGTTCCGTCGGATAGAAGTCATCCGATTTCGCCTCGAAGTGCTTCTCTTCCTTGTTGTCGTCGACCGCCGGCGCCGCATCGGCCGCGGTGGCCGTAAGCTGTCGGACGGGTTGGCCCTGCGCGGCCGCACTATCGCCGTGCGACGCCGAGGGCCCGGTCATGGCCATGCCCGAACCCTTGAGCTTCGCCTCCAGGTCCCGCCCCATCCGCGTGAGCTGGTCCATGTCTTCCTGCGACGGCGCCTTGGCCTGTTTCTTCTCTTCCGGCTTGCTCTTGACGCCCCACAGGCTGACACCCTTTTCCTCCTTCGGCCGGAAGAAACTGCCCCACACGATCAGATTGATGATCGTCGGCCAGATCACGCCGATGGCGACGAACGACCCGATGATCCAAGCCGGAACGGTAATGCGGGCCTGCTGCCACCACGCATAGTTGAATGCGAACTTGAATTCGCTGTTCGACTTGGCGTCGTTGGCCTGCACCTTGCGCAGGAAGTGGAGCAGGGAGTTGGGTGGATCGGGCGCCTTGAGCTTCAGCGACTCGCACAGCGACGCCAGCCTGTCCCCCATCGTCCGGGGCGGCGCGATGTCTTCAAGCTTGGTCCGCAGCCTCGGCGTATAGGGCTCGCTGACCGGCCATACGAACATGTAGCGGGCATATGCCGCCTTGCCTTGCCGCCGCACCGCGATCGGATCCAGGTAATCCCCCACGACCACGTAGCACATCTGGTCTTTGCCCCGGCACGTGCCAAATGCCCGGTAGACCGTGGGGTTTTTGAACCTCGGCACCTTTCTGCCGTCGGCCGCCTGCTCGACGGCCGTCAGCGACTCCTCGAAGGGCCGCTCACTCAGGCTCTGCGCGCCGTTGCTGGGGTCGCTTAGGTAGTTGTACCGCATTACCCCGATCACCAGACCCACAAAGGCCCCGATCAGCATCCATTGCCAGCGTCGTAGGTATTCCAGTCTCATGCTTACCTCCTAATACCCCTCCGGGCGGCGGCGGTTGCAGGCGACAGGACGATTAGCGACATTTTCATTTCCCCGCCATTCGCTAAACTATGGCCCTTTTGCGAGTTGGGCCATGGCCGAAGAATCCCGAAAACAGTGCCTTTCGTCCGTGAGCAGCATCGTCGTGAAGCTCGGCACGCAGTTGCTCTCTGATTCAAACAAACGACTGGACGCGGCGTTTATTGCCGATGCCGCCCGGCAGGTCGCCGCCCTCGCGCAGCGCGGTGTTCGCGTCACCATCGTCAGTTCAGGCGCCATCGGCGCGGGAATGGCCGAGCTGAATCTGCCCAAGCGTCCCACCGACCTCGGTCAGCTTCAGGCGGTCGCCGCCGTCGGCCAGCGCAAGCTCATGGATGCCTGGGCGAACGCGTTTGCCCCATTCAATATCCCCGTGGCGCAGATTCTGCTCACCCGCGACGACATCGACAAGCGCACACGATTCCTTAATCTGCGCAACACGGTCAGCGCCATCCACGCCATGGGAGCGGTGCCCATCATCAACGAAAACGACACGGTCAGCACCGACGAAATCGTCAAGATCAGCTTCGGCGACAACGACATTCTCGCGGCCCTGGTCACCCACGCCCTCCAGGCGGACCTGCTGGTCCTGCTGACGGTCGTGGATGGCCTGCTCGACGCGCAGAGCAAGTCGGTGCGACTCGTCCAGAGCACGGATGAGGCCCGCATGCTGGTCCGCAAGGAAAAAAGCGCCCTGGGCAAGGGCGGCATGGATTCCAAGCTCAGCGCTGCGGCGATGGTGACCGACGCCGGCAGCGCCATGATCGTCGCCAACGGCCGCGACGACGATGTGCTGCGCCGAATCCTCGACGGCGACGATGTCGGCACGCTGTTCATCCCCTCGCCAAAGCGACGCAGCTCGCGAAGCTGCTGGATCGGCGCTGCCCGGCCGGTCGGCGCGGTCATCGTCGATGAAGGCGCTGCCATCGCCGTGGGGCAGAAGAACAAGAGCCTGCTGCCCGCGGGCATCGTGAGGCTTGAAGGACATTTCCACGCCGGCGACGTCATCGCCATCAAGGCGATGGACGGCCGAATGGTCGCCCGCGGCCTGTCCAACTACTCCGCCGAATCCGTCGAGCGCATCCGCGGGCGCAAGACCAGCGAGGTGCGCTCGCTCCTCGGCGAGGCGGCTTACGATGAGGTCGTCCACCGCGACAACCTGGTCGTGGAATAGAACCGCAGGAGGCCCGTCTGCCATCCGCCTGGGGGTGCGAATTCGCCGGATTGGCCGTCCGCCGTTCGCTTCGATACAATGGGCTGCTTAGATTGATGCCACACCTGGAGGTACATCGATGTCCGAGCAAACGCAGCAGGAAACGCCCGCTCAGATCCGTGTCAACGACCGCAAGCCGACCCTCAACGACTACCTTCGCACGGTGGTCAAGGTGGGCGGGTCGGACGTTCATCTTCAATCCGGATCCACGCCCATGATCCGCGTGGATGGCCGGCCCAGATTTCTGGAGGTGCCCCCCTCCACCGACGAGGAAATGGATGACTATGTCCGCCAGCTCGTCAAGGATGAGGAGCACTGGAAGACCCTCGAGCAACGCGGCGCCACCGACCTGTCCCACGCCTTTCCCGAGGCCCAGGCCCGCTTTCGCGTCAACATCTTTCACAGCCGCGCGAAGCTTGCCATCGTCATACGCCGGATCGTCACCAAGATTCCCGATTTCACCGAGCTGAACCTTCCGCCCCAGGTGGAGACGCTGGCCGACCACCACCGCGGCATCGTCATCGTCTCGGGAACCACCGGCTCCGGCAAGTCCACCACGCTGGCGGCGCTGGTGGGCAAGATCAACCGTACGCGGGCAGAGCGCATTATCTGCGTCGAGGACCCCATCGAGTACCAGCACGACAACATTAAGTCCATGGTCAGCCAGGTCGAGGTGGGCACGGACTCTGAAAGCTATGACTACGCCCTGCGCGAAATGATGCGCCAGGACCCGGACGTGCTCATGATCGGCGAAATCCGCGATACCTTTTCGCTGGCCACCGCCCTCCGCGCCGCCGACACCGGACACCTGGTCTACACCACCGTCCACGCCACCAACGCCCCGATGACCATCGAGCGCATGGTCTCGCTGTTCGACCCCAATCAGAAGGACCTCCAGCAGACTCAGCTCGGCATGAACCTCATTGCCGTGGTCTCGCAGCGCCTGGCCAAGAAACGCGAGGGCAAAGGCCGCGTGCCCGTCGTTGAGATCATGATGCGCACGCCGATCGTGCAGAAGTACATCCTTGAAGGCGAGTTCGAGAAGCTCAAGGGCAGCGTTGGCAACCGCGAGGCCGGCAGCCAGAGCTTCGACCAGCACCTGTCGGAGCTGTTCCAGAAGCAGATCATCGACGTGGCTGAGGCCCGGCGTCTCGCCAGCAACGTAGATGCCCTGAACCTCGCCCTCCGCGGCATCAGCAACAGCGACACGCGGATTCGGTGAGCCCCGCAACATCAGCAAGCCAGGCACGGAGGATCGCCCGCGCGATCCTCCGTTGGCTCCTTCTGGCAATTCCTCCGTTCGACCGCTATAGTCTGACTGGATATCGTATTCAATTGATACCATTCGGAGATGTGGATTGGTGGGAATACAGTCTAAGATATTGATATTCATGGTCTTAGCCGCCGAATTGGCTGGCTGCGCAAAGTATGAGCCACAACCTCTGGACCCTCAGGTCGAGCTCACCGCCCTGCGGCATCGCACCATCCCGGATGTGACGATTCACCACTCCGCCACCGCCGCAACAACCCGGCCCTTCGATCCCTCGGATGGCCTGGATGAAGATGAGGTGGTCTCTGTTGCACTCACGCTGAATCCGTCGTTAAGTGCCAAGCGGCTGGAATTGGGACAATCGCAGGCCGAATTGATCTCCGCGGGGGTATGGCCCAATCCCGAAGTCGGCCTGGACTGGCGAACAGGCATCAGTGGCACATCCGGCACGGTGCTTGAGGCCGACCTTCTTTTCGAACTGCTGAGCCCCAAGCGCCGCGAGCTTCGCCAGGCGGCCGCCAACGCCCAAATCGCCCAAACCCAGGCCGAGATCGTCGCTCACGAGCTTTCCCTCGCCGGCGAGGTTCGCCGGCAACACCTGCAAGTGCTGTCCGCATCGCTGTCCGCCGGCCTGCTGGGCGAAGAGCTCAGGCTGCGTCGCCGCGGGCTGGACCTGATGCAGCAACGCAAGAACCTCGGCGAGGCCACCGAACTGGATGTCACCCTGGCCGAGCTGGAGCTTGCGCACGTTTCCCACGATCTCCGCCGTGCGGAGGCGGACGTTGCATCGGCGCGCCGCAAGCTCAACGAATTAATGGGGCTGCCCGCGACGTATGACCTCAGGCTGAGCCTGGCCGGCCGGCCGCTGGCGGTGCGGACGATCGAGCTTCCGGCCGATGAACAGCTCGATCAGCGCCTGATCGCGTGGCATCCTCAACTCCAGGCCCTTCAGGCAGCCCACGAGCAGGCCGAGCATGACTTGCGCCTGGCGATTCTGCAGCAGTTTCCCAACCTTCGCGTCGGACCCTCGTTCGGCCGGGAGTTGGAAGGCGATCAGTCCCTGGGGCTTGGACTCGGCCTGGAATTGCCGATCTGGGACCGCAACCAGGGCGAGATAGCATCTCGCAGGAACGCGAGAGAGCAGGCTCGCGC
>CAZMXI010000080.1:4026-21425 GCA_964570205.1 uncultured Tepidisphaeraceae bacterium | reverse complement strand
TAACCCCCTGTCTCCCCATATTATGCCCATGCCCGGAAATTTGGGCACGCCCCCCGCCGTCGGCGGCCGGTCTGCACTTGCGGATGCATCGGCAATTCCAGTAGGATAGGCCTTTATGGATGGCGGCGCCGCCGGGGGCGTCGCCTTTACTGCAAGGCCTGATGAATCACCAACCGCGTACCAGTCTGACCGCCGTGGCTTTGTGGGCCGTCGTCGCTCTTCTGTTGGCCAATCTGCTGGTCATGGTCTCGCGAAGCGACACGCCCTCGTTCCTCCAGCCGGCGTGGGGCGCACAACAGCCGCCGATTGCCGGCGGCGCGGGGCTGTTCGTGATGCCCGCCCAACTCTCGGGCAACAACTGGGGGTGCTATCTGATGGATGTGGATCGCGGGACGCTGTGCGTCTACCAGTATCATCCCGGCAGTCGCCGGCTCGAGTTCGTCTCCGCGAGGAACTTCATTAACGACACGAAGCTTCAGAACTACAACACGGCGCCGACCCCGCAGGAGATCCTTGACCTGGTGAACAAGCAGGCCCAGGCCATTCGCGGCGCGGCGCCGGCGCCCGGTGCGCCGACCGAGCGTCAGGAGAACGGCAACTAGCGCGACACCTTCAGGAGCGTCAGCATGGCCAAGATGTTCTACACGATGGATGAGACCAAGGCCGCCCTTGCGAAAAACGAGGAGGAAATCAAGCAACTTGCCCGCGAAGGGCGGCTGCGCGAGTTCCGCGATGGCCCACGGCTCATGTTCAAGGCCGACCAGGTGGAACAGCTCAAGGCCGAGCTTGGAAGTGGCTCGGGCGAGCCGGGCGGCGACGCGGTCACCCTCTCGCCGTCGGCCGACTCCGGCGCGCCGCTGGGGCTTGTCGATGGCTCGCAGGGCGGCGGCAGCGTCCTGGGACTTGTTGACAGCGTCGGTGACAAGAAGGGCGACACTCAATTCGCCGATATAGGGCTTTCCGGCTCGCTGGGCGGGATTCCTTCCCCCAAGCCCGGCGATTCCCGTTCCGGCACCGCCGCCGGCGGGTCGGCCATGGGCAGCCGTGCCCCGGGCATCACGATTTTTGACGTCGATGAATCTCAACGCGTGGATCCCAGCGCCCAAACGGCCGTTGGCGGCGTCTCTCGAGACCAGGTCAGCCTCGAAAGCGTGGGCTCCGGCTCAGGCTTGCTGGATCTGACCCGCGAATCCGACGACACAAGCCTTGGCGCCGTTTTTGACGAACTGACGCCAGCCCAGGCCCGTCGGGCTTCCGCGGGACCCGCGGCCTCCGGTGCCATGGATGCGCCGTCGGTTTCAGATGCGGGGCTGGCTTCCGCCGCTGACATGGGCGCCCGTGCAAGCCTCGCAGCGCCCATCTACATCGAAGCCGCCGACCCGATGGCCACTGCACTTGGTGCTTTGGCCCTGGGCAGCGCGGTTGTTGTCTGCATCGGGCTGTTCCTGCTGGGCAACGTGATCCTGGGCTACAGGCCCGACATGCTGGGTCAGCTTGCCATGAAGACCGGCACCAACTGGAAAATGTACATGGGCATCGGAGTGGGCATTCCGATCATCTTCTTTATTGTTGGACTGCTGATCGGCAAGTCAGGCCGCAAGTAGCCGGCGGCAATGCCCATATTGGCATCATCTGCACGCCCGCAGCGCCCGAGCCGCGGGCGTTTCGCATCTTCGTAACGCGGACGCCCGCAGTCAGGCGATTTCCGCGCCGCCTCGGCAAAATTTGCCGCTTTCCTCTTGCATTTTCGTTGGAACTGGGCAAACTATACCCTTGGTAGAGGCTGTCGGGCTTGGGTCGTTCGGCCTCTCCGGGGCTTTTTGGGCGCCTCATGGTTTGTGTGCCCTTACATGTGAATATGAAGCTTGGTTGGAACCCGGCTTGACAGATTTTACGCTCATTCCATCGGCAAGGAGGCCTCAAATGGCACGGCGTCTCGTGGCGGTAGCGGTCCTCGGGGTTGCTTTGACGGGCTGCGTTTCCAAGGAAAAATACGAAGCACTCAAGCTGGAAAAAGACCAACTGGTTGAACAGCTTGGCCAGTCGAATTCCTCGGCACAGGCGGCCACGGCGGCTGCCCAGGCGTACAAGGACCAGTATGAGCGTCTGCTGGCCAACAGCGGCGCTGCGGGAGAGCGTGCGCTCCAGCTTCAGCGCGAGCTGGACCTGCTCAAGACGGATCGTGACGATCTCAAGGCCAAGTATGAGCGGGCGCTGCAGAATCGCGACGTTCAGTTGACGGTGATCAACCCGGGGCTGAAGGCCGAACTGGATCAGCTCGCCGCCCAGTTCCCGGACATTGTGGAACTGGATGCCGCCCGCGGAATCCTCCGGTTCAAGAGCGATGTGACGTTCGACAAGGGCAAGGCTGATCTGACGGCGAAGGCGAAGGCAGCGATTGCCCGTGCGGCGCAAATCCTGAACTCGCCGGCAGCCCGCGAGTATGAGTTCCTGGTGGCCGGCCATACCGACAACACGCCGGTGCGCAATACCGCGACCGTGGCGGCGGGGCACAAGGACAACTGGTACCTCTCGGCTCATCGGGCGATCGTGGTGGGCGGCGAACTGCGCAGTCACAACGTCGGTGCACGGCGGCTGGGCGTAGCGGGATACGCCGATCAGCGCCCGATCGCCGACAACGCTTCGGCGGCAGGTCAGGCGCGAAATCGTCGCGTCGAAATTGCCATTCTGCCCACGGGTTCCGGCGGTCCGGCGGTCGATCCCGTTGTGCCCGCCAACCGCACCGCGAACGTGCAAGGGCTGAACAAGGACGCGACAGTGACCACGGACAACAAGCCGCTGTTCAACAAATAGGAAGTCAGCGAGTCGTACACTCTTCTCCCCCTCCGTGCCCCGCGGTACCCCTCCACCGCGGGGCATTTTCGCGGCCCGTCGCCAGACGACGCCATGTTGCCTGACGCGAGGCCCCCACATGGGTCCACGGGGATACCTCTGTGTTCAGTCGCAGATCAGCCTGCCTCTACCTGGCGATCTTGTTGATCTTGCATGCAACATCTCGTGTGAAAGTGGGGACCGCGACCGTCATCGTCCCCTGCTTGGCGCGGGCATCCTGCAGGGCCGAGACTCTGCCTTCGCGGGTATCCCACCATTCGATCCGGTATTCGCCTTCGGGCAGTCCGCTGACGTCAAGTGATGCCCCTTCGGCGGCTTGTGGCTTGGCGTCTTCCATGGCGATCTTCCACCACGTCGCCTGGCGATCGGAAATCCAGAGATATGCCCCTTGATCTCCGCTCAGTCCCACCACGCGCAGCCCTTTGTCGCACGTCGCCGCGGCCGGCCGCAGCCGTCCGGTTGTCCATGGAATATCCGCCACAAACCGCGAGATAGGCCGATAATGGTGGTACAGGTCTCGCCGGTGCATGTCCTCCCAGTACCAGTGGCACACCGTGCTGGCGAAACCTGACAGAGCCGAGGCCCACAACGCGTTGTGCAGGTGGACGAATTCCTTGTCCCTGTCCAGTTCCCGGGCTCGCTGCCATCGATCATCGGTGATGCCGAACTCGCTGAAAAGGATGGGCCGACCGGCCGCGTGTTGTTGCATGAGCTGCCATCGCGAGAGCACCGACTCCACCTCGTCTTTCCAGAGTTCCTTGGTGGATGGGCGGATGTAATAGTGCAGGTCGGCCGTATCGAGCTTGGGGTGCTTGAGGTCTTTGGAGGGGGAAGACCATGTGCTGTTGGCCCGCATGTGCCGGTTGACATCGACTTCCTCCAGAGTCCGGCCAAGCTCGGCATAGAACCGGTCCGTCGGCAGGCCGGGGTTCATTTCGTTGAAGTACTCCCAGGCGCTGATATGCGTGGAGTAGCCCCATCGCGCAACACAGTACCGCACCAGTTGTCTGCCGAAAACGATTGCCCGGTCATATTCCCCGCTGTTTTCCTTTGCCAGCATCGACATGTAATGGTCGCGTGTGAAGAGGACCACCTGAAGGTACACGCCGCTCTGCTCCGCGGCCTCGACCACCTCGTCGAGCATGTGACAATCGACCTGGTTGTATACGCCCAGGATCGCCCGGTTCGGGTCGGCTTCCCACAGCAGTTCCGGACCGCCGGCGGCTTCCCTCAAAGACAGGTCCCGTAGCCACGTGGTTCCCTTCGCCGTCAGACGGAACGTCGGCCCCGTGAGCCACCACTGGTCGGCTTCGCTTGTGAATTCCTCGTTGAAGGCGGTCCATTGTCGCTGCGCGGGGATCGCTCGCGATTCACCGCGATCCAGCGAGACCGACAAGGCGTCGCCTCTCGCCCGGCCCGAAAGGACATAGCGCGTGCCGGGCCGAAGCGCCACGGGATGGGATGGCTGGGCGCCCAGGCTTGTGCCAGCCTCGCCGCTGAGCTGGAGACATAGCCGATCGGAATGAAACCCCTCGCGATCCGGCAGGGCTACGAAAGGCGGGTTCCATGACCAAGATCGACCCCATGCGCTCTTGCGCGACTCGATGGCCATGGCCCAGTCCTCTGAGCATGCCCATACGCGGGCGAAGTTCGCACCGTTCTCGCCAAGCTTGCGGATCATCGCCGCCGTGCGATCGGCGCTGGTGACGAACGCAACGTTCTGCCCCACGGCAAAGAACGGCGAGCCTTGGTCAAACTCCATGTAGCGCGGATCTTTCGCCGAAACGCGGATGAAACCCCTGTCATCCGATGGAATGCAGTTGAACGTCAGCCGTTCCGATCGCGCATTGCCTGCTCGGTCTTTCAGGATTGCGATGCAGGCATGCCGGCCGGCCTCGGCTGGCGCGAAACGGGCCTTCCATACAGGTTTGGCGGTTGGGTACATCCACGCACCGCTGTTTCCGCCCCGGCTGAGGGCCCGGCGCTCGTAGGGTTGATAGTGAAACGCCGGCGTCCAGACTCTCCTCCCTGATGGCAGTGTCACCTCCAGGCGCAGATCGATCTCGCCCGGGTCGTAAGGGTTCGCGCACAGGGTGTCGACGCTGAGGGTAAACTCAACCTTCTGGTACTGTTTCACCTGCTCTGAGCTGGCCTTGATTCCGATCTGTCGCTCATCGCCCATGGCCTGGAACGACCACAGCAAGCCCAGCGCCGCCACCATAATGCTCACACCCCGTCTGTTCGGCATGCACATGTTGCTGCTCCATCCGATGTGTTGCGGTGGCACCGCCGACGGCGCCATTTCTCGCCCGCATCACCTCTTCCTACAGCAGCACTTGGACGCGGTTGACTGCGGGATGTGCGCGCAACGCACCCGGCGATGGACGTTCATCGATCGTTTTGCGCGATTCTGGAAAGCGCGGAGGCGGCTCAGTCGCCTTCCCGAAGGAAGTACAGCCTGTTGTCTTCCACCTTGTAGATCATCGGCGCCACCAGAACCTTCGGAAACCGCTGACGCAGTCGGCGCGTCTCGGACAGGACGAAGTCGGCCGCATCGACGATTTCAAATTCCGGAGCGAACGTGCTGAAACAGTGCTCGGCCGCAGCGCGGCTCCATCCTGCGTTGTCGATCAACCCCTGCACGAATTGCCCGCGCCTTGCGGCCAGGTTCACCATGCCGCACTGCGTGTGGCCGATGAGGGCGATGGCCTCGACGCCGCCCACGGCGATGGCATAGGCCACCTTGAACTCACTGTATCGCAGATTCGCCCCGCCGCTGCGGATGATGAATGCGAAATTGTCGGGAATGCGCAATCGCTTGCGATTGTCCATGCACATGCCCACCAGCAATTCCGCTGACCGGCAACAACGGGGCATTGCCCCCAGGTTGTGATACTGCATAAGCCGGCCGATGGGTGTCTGGCGATACCGTGGCGGGATGTCTTCCTCCTTCTCCACGGGCGTCAGGCGGCAATCTCCCGGCTCCGCCGCGGGATCGCTCTCGGGAGTGCATTGGCTCGGCCAGGGTGTCCGAGCAGCTCTGTCAAGCGGATCATTCATCGCCAATCACCGGTTCGGCGTCGATGAGCGAGCTATAGTCCGCCACGGATCCATCCGACAGGCAGCAGTCGATGATCTTCCTGCCCAGCGGATGCAGATCATCCTCCAGGAACTTGCGCAGTTGCCGCTCAAAGAACTCCTGGAGGATCAGGGCGCCGCGGTTGTATGCTTCTTCGCCCACCTCCGGCTGGGTTTCCACCCGCAGAAACCAGTTGCCGATGGTCTGGCCTTCAACCATCAGCTTCTTCAGCGAATATCCGAGCAGGGCGCACGGCGAATCTACGACCTGGTCCGGCGTGAACCGCGCGCCGCCTCGGCGGGCGAGGTACTCGCGGGCGATCCACTGCGGCATGAAGCCCACGCGCCATGCCCCGATGTGCTGGTTCGGGCAGAGGATGTATCGCACCTTCGGCGTTGCCAGGATCTGCTCCAGCAGCAGGTTGGCTTGGTCCACGCGCCGGCCCGTCGCGAAGGGCCAGTAGGAACCAACGCCTTCAGAGCTCATGGCCTCGGTGCCGACGATGCTGGGATTGGCATGCCCGCGCGGAGCCACCAGTCGCCACAGCCACGCCAGCGCGGGTGGCAGGATATGCAGCAGGCCGATAATCCCGTAGCTGGGATTCTCCTGTGTGCAGGGTGGCGTGCGCACGCCGAAAGACCGGATGTCCACCGTCACCGGGCCATCGACCACATTGGGGACGACGCTCCGCGGCAGGATCACACGCGGGTTCGGGCAGGGCTCGCCGGGTGCATCCTCGATATGCTCCCAGATCAGCGCTGTGCTCCCCGGCACGGCGTCAATGTTCAGGAAAAGCAGCGGCTGCGGCGGGCGGGCGGTGATTTCCTCCAGATGGGGGTCCGTTCCATAGCGATCGATGTGGTTCACTCGAACAAACCACGCGTTTTCCGCATCGACCACCGTCAACTTGCCGTTGCCCTTCTGGAAGGAAGGATGACACAGTGCCATGTCGTCGGTCACCGGCCGAAGATCGCACGTGCGTGGTATGACCACATGGCGATCCTCGCCGGTCATGAGATTGTGGCCCAGCAGCATCCGGCCGTCTCGCTCGCGATGAGCGTGCTCGAGCATTTCGCTCTTGCCGCCGCCGCTGGCGCCCTCGTGGCAGATGGTGAGCTTGTTGTCATACGGCGTGACGACCTGCACCGTCGAGCAGTGTGCCGTCACCCATCCCTCCTGTTCGCCGAGGTTCAACAGGACCCCGTAAACCCCCTTCTTCGCACTGGGTCCCGGATAAAGGTTATAGCTGAACAGCTCGTGCAGGTTGTCGCGGCGGTTGTGCACCACCACCTGCTTGCCATCAAAATGCGTGTGCCGGAATGGCGGAGCCACATAAATGATCGCCCTGGGGTTGAACGTCTCCGGCAACTCATCGGAATCCAAAATCCGTTGAAGCAGCGCCAGACCCAGCGCGAAGAACCCTGCGTTGGCCGGGGCTACCACCACCGCATCCATGCCCTGCCCGGGCCCGCCGGCCGCGAATGGGAAAACCGCCAGTTCCTGCGTCTTGAGCCAGTCGAAAGTCTCCTGGCGCAGTTCCCCGAAATCCCTGCCGAACCGGTGGCGGAAACGGGTCTTGTTCGTCGGCAAGTCGTCGCCGATCACCATGCAGTCCGGATCGCGACGACGCATGTACGGGTCCACATAGTTTGCGGCGATCCCGTTCCGCACCCGGCAAACCCGAGCCTCCACCATTCGGCCGCGTCCGGGCACATCGTACGCAACCTCGTGCCAGCCGTTCACGGCGTCCCGACAGGCCAGCTTGACCAGTTCCTCCACGTTGCCGGCGATCATATAGCCGGGACATTCCCCGAGAATCCCCGCAAGCTCGTCGGGTATCTTCAGCCTCGGCTCCTCTATTAACGCGGTCATCGGGCTTGCTCCTTCCGGTCCGGCGCGCGGTCTCTGCCGCCGCACATTCACTTATATCAAAGGACCAAACTCGCCGCTTTGCAAATTAGATAGTTTTGGAGTATCCATTCGATATTACCGAAACAGAAGGAATGCCGTGGAATGGCTTAACTACAATCATTTCCTTTACTTCTGGACCGTCGCGAGAACTGGAAGCCTATCTGATGCTTCTAGTGAACTGATGCTCTCCCCATCCACCGTAAGTGCTCAGGTCCACGCCCTGGAGACCAGCCTCGGTACCCGCCTGTTTCGCCGGAAGGGCAGGCGGCTGGTCCTAACGGAAGTCGGCCAACTCGCGTACAGCTATGCCGACAGCATCTTCTCGCTCGGCCGGGAGTTCATGAACGTTGTGCGGGAGCGGCCCACCGACCGCCCGCTACGCCTGGCTGTCGGCATCGATGAAGCCGTCCCCAAACTGGTCGCACGGGAGATCCTCAAACCCGCCTTCGAGTCAGCCCAGCCCGTGCGCCTGATCTGCCGGGAGGGCTCGGCCGACCGCCTTCTTCCCGAACTGACGAATTACCGCATGGATGTCATCCTGGCCAACCAGCCGGCCCAATCCACCGCCAGGCTGAAGGTGTTCAGCCACCTTCTGGGCGAGTGCGGCGTCAGCTTCTTTGCTGCGCCCGAACTTGCTGCCGGGTTGAGGAAGGGCTTCCCCCAGTCTCTGAACCGGGCACCGGCTCTGCTGCCAACCGACCAGACCGCCCTCCGCCGGACGCTGGACCGATGGTTTGGCGGCCTGGGCATCGAGCCGACCGTCGTCGGCGAGTTCGAAGACAGCGCCCTGACCAAGGTGTTCGGCAGCGACGGCTTCGGCTTCTTCGCTGTGCCCACCGTGATCGCGGCCGAAATTGCCCACCGCTACAGCGTCGAGGAGATCGGCGCGGCGCCGGAATGTGTCGAACGCTTCTATGCGATCAGCGTCGAGAGGAAACTCAAGCACCCGGCCGTCGTGGCCATTACTCACGCAGCGCGATCCGCCCTGTTTGGCAATGCCGACGCATCGCCCTGACGAACCGGTGTCGGTCCTGTTCCGATTGAACATCGGCCTGCGTGAGGCAGTGGGAAATTCGACTGCGAGCGGAGGCTGCCGCAAGGCCATGCTTCTTCAATGAGGCAGCCCGGCGACGTAGTAGACCAGCGATAATCCGGCCAGCAGTATGCTGCCGAAGCTCATCTCGCCGAATCGCCCGCCGGCCAGTTTCAAGGCGGGATGGGCAATCAGCCCGGCCGTCAGACCGTTGCCTATGTTGTACGTGAAGACCATCAGCGCGACTGACACGAAGGCCGGAATCAACTCCGTCAGGTCATCAAACGCAATGTGCCGGACCGCCGGCAACATCAGCACTCCCACTGCGACCAGTGCCGGCCCCCAGACATACGTCAGCTTCTGCAACGGCTCGACCAGCGGCAGGAAGAACAGCGATAGTGCGAACAACATGGCCACGGTGAGCGCGGCCAGGCCCGTGCGGGCGCCTTCACGGATGCCCGTGGCCGACTCGATGAACGCGCCGCTCGTGCTGGTGCCCACCAGCGCACTGAACGTGCAGGAGAGGGCGTCCACCATCATGGGCTTCTCGATCTGGGGGAAGTTGCCGTCTTGATCAAGCATGTTCCCCGCTGCGCCCACGCCCACCAGCGTCCCCAGCGTGTCGAGCAACGCCATGATGAAGAGCGTGAGCAATACAGGCAGAAACGCCAGCCGCAACACCCCCGCGATGTCCAGGTGAAAGGCAATCGGCGCCAGGGAATACTCCCCGGTGAAAGGAATGGCGAACACGCCCTGGGGCGCAACTCCCAAGTTCAACAGATAGCCCGACACGGCCGAAATTGCCATGCCAATGAGAATGGCGCCGTGAACCCGATGAACCATCAGGATGGCAATCAGGCCGAATGTCGCGATCGACAGCAACACCCTGGCATCGTGGAAATTCCCGATCTGCACCGGGGCCGCCGGCGCCCTGGCGACAATGCCGGTTTGCGTGAGTCCGATGAACGCCAAAAACAGTCCGATGCCGGCGGCGAAGGCGTGCTTCATGGAAGGCGAAATGGCGCTGACCAGCCAGGTCCGCAGATGCAGCGCGGTCAACGCCACGAACGCCAGCCCCGAAACGAACACCGCCCCAAGTCGCTGCTGCCATGTGACCGGCGCTCCGGCCACCGTTATGGCCGCCAGGCTGAAGGCGATAAACGCGTTCTCCCCCATGTAAGGTGCGACGGCGATCGGCCGGTTGGCATAGAACGCCATCAGGGTGGTGCCGAAGATGGCGGCCACAACCGTCGCCGTCGTGGAGGGGCCCTGGGGAATGCCCGCCACCTGCAGAATGGCCGGGTTCACCACGATGATATAGGCCATTGTGATGAAGGTCGTTACGCCGCCGATGATCTCGAGGCGGATGCTGGTGCCGTTGGCGCTGAGTGAGAAGAGACGATCGATCGCGCTGCGCGTGCTGCTGGTGTCCATGGCAATCTCCGATCGAAATGACGGCGCAATACCACAGCGGGGGATGCAGTATACCACCTTCGCGATCGCGGACCGCCTGCGCCTCGGTCTCCGGCGCGCACGATGTCGCCTCGCCTGAAAAATCGGCCGCTGACGCGAAATATCGGCCGGGCAATGCCGTTGTAGAGCCAGACAGCGGGGGTGTCGCTCCGCTGCGCACGGTGATCTCACGTCTGAACAGAAGGAGAGTGTTATGTTGCGTAAAGTTCTTATTCTGAGCGTGGTTGCGCTGTTTTCGGGAGTGGCCGTGGCGGCCGAGGGCAAAGACGAGGTTGCATCTGCGGCCAAGAAGCTGGGTGCCGGCAGTTACAGTTGGAAACAGACCAGCGAAGCTCCCGGCGGGCAGGGTGCCCGTGGCGGTGGCACGACCGAGGGCAAGGTGGCCAAGGATGGGCTGGTGATGGTCACGACGACTCGTGGAAACAATACCACCGAAGTGCTGATTAAGGCCAAGAAAGCCGCCGTCAAGACTGCCGACGGATGGCAGAGCGCCGAAGATGCGGCTCAGGGCCAGGGCGGCGGGCGGTTCGTCGCCCGCATGGCGCAGAACTTCAAGGCCCCGGCCGATCAGGCCGCCGAACTGGCCGCCCAGACCAAGTCGCTGGCTCTGGCCGATGGCGTCTACAGCGGCGACCTGACCGAGGAAGGCGCCAAGGCCCTGATGGCCTTCGGTGGCCGCGGCGGCGCCAATGCCCCGCAGATCGCCGGCGCCAAGGGCACCGCCAAGTTCTGGGTCAAGGAGGGCGTGCTCGAGAAGTATCAGTACCAGGTCCAGGGCAAGATGACGTTCAACGACCAGGAACGCGAAATCAACCGTACCACCACGGTGCAGATCAGCAACATCGGCTCCACGAATGTGGATGCCCCGGAAGAGGCGAAGAAACTGGTTCAGTAACGACCGGTCCATTGCCTATGGCTCGCGGCGGCCGCCCCTTTGCATCATATCGCGTAGGGGCGGCCGTTTTTCACGCGATGCCCAGTTCCCTCGCCTTCAGGGCCGCCTGCGTCCGATCTGTTACGCCCAGTTTAACCAGAATACTGCTCATGTGGTTCTTCACCGTTCCCTCGGTGATGTAGAGCGACGCGGCGATTTGCTTGTTGCTCTTGCCCTGCGCCAACTGTTCCAGAACCTCCATCTCGCGTTCGGACAGCGTGTCGATCAGCCTGCGATCTGCGGGTTCTGTGCTGGAAAGCCGGCTGAACTCCGCGACGACTTTGGTGGCGATCGACGGCTGGAGGAAAGACTCGCCTCTGGACGCCAGCCCGATCGCCTCCAACAGCTTGTCCTGCGGCGTATCCTTCAGCAGATATCCCATCGCGCCGGCCCGCAGCGCGTCGAATACATCCTCGTCATCGTCGAATGTCGTGAGCACGATCACTTGGCAAGGCAGACCCAGGGCGCGAATCCGCCGAGTCGCCTCCACGCCATTCAGGATGGGCATGCGCAGGTCCATCAGGACGACATCCGGCCCCAGCGACTTCGCCAGCCGCACGGCCGCTTCGCCGTCCGCGGCCTCACCAACCACATCAATACCCGTGTGGACAGACAGCAGCGTGCGGAGACCCTCGCGAAAGAGCGCCTGGTCGTCGGCCAGGAGGACACGAATTGGCTTCATCCCGGCACCTCCACTTCCAGCGAGAACCCTTCGCCGGGCGCGGTCCGCACGCGGATCTGGCCGCCGAGAAGCTGGGCCCGCTCGCGCAGCCCGAGCAGGCCAAATCCTTGCGAGGTGTCCGCCGCGCCGACGCCGTTGTCCGTTACGGCCAGCCGCACCACGCCCTCGGACTGGAAATCCAGAAGCACGCTGGCGGTGGTCGCCTGGGCGTGTTTGCGGCAGTTGGTCAGGCCTTCCTGGGCGGCGCGATAGAGGGTCAGCTCGGCCTGAGGCGGCAGCGGCCGCGGGCGGCCCTGCACCATGGCATGCGCTGCTAGTCCGGTGGACTGGCTCTCGGATACAAGCTGGCCGATCGCCTCAGCAAGGGGTCGATCATGCAGGGGCGAGACACGCAGCGCGGCGACGGACCGCCGGATGTCGCTCAGTCCCGTCTGGGCGACCTTCTGGGCCTTGCCCAGGGCCTCCAGGGCGTGAACCGGGTTGCGATCGAAGGTGGCGCGCGCTGCTTCAAGTTGCACGTGGACGACGGTCAGGCAATGGCCGAGGCTGTCGTGGATCTCGCGCGCCATGCGGTTACGCTCGCGCGTCGCGGCGAGTTCCTCGGCCTGCAGGGCGTACTCGCGCAATTGTCCGTTGGCCTCGTTGAGTTCCGCCGCAAGCCGCTCGACCTCGCCGCGGGCCTTCTCGGCGCTGACCGTGATCTGCGTGAATGCCAGCGTGAACAGCACTGCGACACTGAATCCCGGCAACGCCAGGGGCACCGGCGCCCAGCCGTGCCACCAGGCGACGTTGGCCGTATGCAGCGCCACGCTCAGCACCGCTACTACCATAATGCCCGGCCAGCGAAGGAACATGATGCTCTGACCGATGGGCGGGAGCAGCACCAGCCACAGCAGCCCGATGCTTCGCAGCGGCCCGGCGAGGGCGACAATGGCCTCGGCGAGGACAAACTGAATGGCGATATGGACGACTGGCCGGAGCCGTCCCGGCGATGGAAACGGGGGCGGAGGTGACGCGCCATGGTGCCACAGCGCATATTGGATTACGTCGCGCGTGCTGTAGAGGCTCCAGACGATGTACGCCAGCGCCGCCGACAGAAGCAGGCCCAGCCGTGCTGCCCGCAACTCTTGATCGCCCGTGATCAGGGCCCCGGCAACCGCGACGGCGACCATGGCCGCCATCGCCCACTGGACGGCTCGCAAGGCAAGAGTCTTCCGGTGGTCTGTCTCCTGGGGGCTTTCCATCAGGGGCAGGGCGAGCATTGACGTCGCCACCGGTGCCGACTGCCGCGGGAGTCGCACGGGGACGGACGGGTTCATGGGCATGTGGACGATTCTAACCACCGTAGAGGCCGTGTCATGTGACGAAGGTCATGTTCCCAGGCGGTCCCGGCAAGTCATGGGCGCAAACATGACCATTGCCATGACCTTCGGCACATTACAGCCAATCGAGCGTTCGTTAACCTGGGGGGGCAGATTAAATGGTGCAGCGAGGAAAATAGATGAAGAGACACAATGGGTTTACGCTGGTCGAGCTGCTGGTGGTCATTGGGATCATCGCCATCCTGATGGGCATTCTGCTGCCGGTCATGGGCAAGGCGCGAAGCCACGCCGACCGTACGGCTTGCCAGGCGCAATTGCGCGACATCGGTGCGGCCTATACCATGTACTTGTCCGACTCGAAGGGCGTGCTGCCGGCCGTCAACACAATGCCCTCGATACAGCCGCCGCTGAACACGGCGCCGTCCATCGTCAAGCTGCTGGCGCCCTACAACGGGTCGGCCACAAAGGTGTTCGCCTGCCGCGCCGACCGGATCACCAAGGTCACCGACGGCGCTCCGGACGGCTTCGAAACCTACTTCGAGCGAGAAGGATCGAGCTACCAGTACAACCCGTTCGTGGCACTGCTCGCGGGCACGCGCACAACCAGCAAGTCGCCGTACAACCTCGGGCATCCGGAACTGGTGACGATCGTTGACGAGTACGAGGCGTTTCACGGCAAGTCGGATGCCCCAGGGTCGATGAACCACCTGTTCGCCGACGGCCACGTCGGCACGCTGAACAGGTGACAGAAGTGGAAGGAGATGATCATGACGAGGCTGAGACTGGGGCGCAAGCCCATCCTGATTTCCGGCGCTGCGACGATCGTGGTTGCGTCGGTCATTGCGGTGATCGCCTGGGCGCCGCAGGACAATGGCCGTCCTTTGCCGACGGCGGACCCCGTGGCAGTGGCCCGGTTTACCGCCACCGCCGATTTCGCCGGGATGAGCATCGAGCAGAAGGCGGAGTACCTTCAGACGCTTCGGACCAACATGCCCGCCTTGGTGGCCGCGGCCAAAGCCGGGCAACTGACGCGGGAACAACAGATCACCGCCGTGCGGAACGGGGTCAAGGCAGGGGCGCAGGTTGAGATGCACAACCACTTTGCCCTGCCGCCCGGGCCGGCTAGGCAGGCGCACCTGGACAAGCTGATCAACGAACAGGAGCAGTTGCGGGCCTACGCTGCCCAGGCGCGCCAAGGCGGTCCATTGCAGTTTAGCAGTGGCGTCGAGCTGAAGCAGTTCGTGGAGTCGCTCCCGCCCGGCGATCGCGTGAAGATGGCCCAGTTTGGATTGGAGCTTTTCAAACGCAGGCAGGAACGAGGCTTGCCGCTGTGGCCCTACGGTCAGTGAGTCGCGAGGCCTTCCGGCGGGGCCCGCTATGGCTTCGCGGGGGTGCGAAGGCCCGCCATGCGGGCCATCCACCGGTGCAGGGGCAGGGTGGGCTTCCAGCGGCCCTGGCAATAGCGGACCAGCTTGGAGCTGAATAGTTCCTGGGGCTTGCCGCAGTTTTCTTCCGTGTACAGCGTGTTGTGCAGGAGCAGGGGGGCGCGGCCGTCGGCGATGTCGGCGAAGCCCTTGGGCGGCCGCTTGTAGTGCTGCCCGCCCACGGTGATGCCCAGCCGGTGCAGCTTCGCAACAATGCGGACGAGGTCAGTCCCCATTTCTTCATCGCCGATCGCCTGGCGATAGGCCTTGAGGACATCGGGCGGGAAGAGATACCAGCCGTAGTAGAGGCGTAGGCCGCGGTCGTCCAGTTCGAAATAGAACCCGGGCGATTCGAGTTTCTTTCCCGATGCCTGCCAGAAGATGATTCCCAGGTGGGTCTTGTAGGGCGTCTTGTCCTTCGAGAATCGCGTATCGCGGTGGATGCGGAAGATCGAGCCGCCGGGCGAGGCGTCGGCGACGATGCCGGGGGTGAGCTTTGCCAGGGCGGTACCCATTTCCATGACGAACGAGAGGGCGGGGCGGAGGACGTGGCGGTCGTAGTCGTCCTTGTGCCTGGTAAACCAATCGCGGGAGTTGTTGCGCTTGAGCTGTGCGAAGAAGCGGAGGGTGTTGTTGGAGAAGCCGGCGAAGGGAGGCATATCTTGCATGGTGACAGTATAGATGAGGTGGGCCGAGTCGTGGAGTGTTCGCTGGCGGGGGAGGGGGATCGGGAGGATAATCAGAGGATGGACCCGACCAATCTGCTGCGGCCGCAGGAGACGCGATCGAAGTTCTGGCAGAGCGCGCACCTGTATTTCGACCGAGTCTACCGCACGATGAAACTTGATGAGACCTGGCAGGCGGTGCTGTCGTCGCCCAAACGCCTGCTGACGGTGTCGTGCCCGATCAGGATGGATGACGGGCGGATCCAGGTGTTCACGGGGTACCGGGTGCAGCACAACAACGCGCGCGGGCCGTTCAAGGGGGGCATTCGGTATGACACGTCGGTGTCGGTGGATGAGGTGATGGCGTTGGCGATGCTGCAGACCTGGAAGAACGCGCTGGTGAACCTGCCGTTCGGCGGGGCCAAGGGGGGCGTGGTGTGCGACCCGAAGAGGCTGTCGTTGGCGGAGAAGGAGCGGCTGACGCGGCGGTATACGTCGGAGATCATGCCGGTGATCGGGCCGAGCGAGGACATTCCCGCGCCGGACGCCGGGACGGATGCGCAGGTGATGGCGTGGTTTCTGGATACGTATTCGATGATGGTGGGGCACCAGGAGTTGGGGGCGGTGACGGGCAAGCCGGTGTCGGTGGGGGGCTCGGTAGGCCGGGAGGAGGCGACGGGGCGGGGCGTCATGAATGTGCTGCGTAAGTTCCTGGCGACGCAGAACAAGCAGCTCACGGATGTGCGGGTGGCGATCCAGGGCTTTGGGAACGTGGGTTATCATGCGGCGAGGCTGCTGGATGAGCGAGGGGCGACGGTGATAGCGATCAGCGCTAAGAGTGGGGGTGTTTACGACGATGCGGGGATCGACATCGAGGCGGCGGAGTTGTACCACCGGGAAAATGGGACGCTGGAGGACTTTCCGGGGGGCGACGCGGTGAGCAATGAGGAATTGCTGACGTGCCCGTGTGACGTTCTGATCCCCGCGGCGATGGAAGAGACGATTGGGGCGGATATTGCGCCGCACATCGAGGCGCACACAGTGGTGGAGGCGGCCAACGGCCCGGTGACGCCGGAGGCGGATGATATCCTGCGGGAGAACGGGGTGACGATTCTGCCGGACATTCTGGCCAACGCGGGCGGAGTGACGGTGAGCTATTTCGAGTGGGTGCAGGGGCTTCAGAACTTTTTCTGGTCGGCCAAGCGGGTGCAGGATGAGCTTCAACGTGTGATGGAGCATACGTTTGACGAGGTGAACGCCCAGGCCGACGAGACGGACTGCGACTATCGCACGGCCGCGTATACGCTTGCGATCTTGCGTGTGGTGGAGGCATCGCGGATGAAGGGGTTGTTTCCGTGATGGATGGGTATTGGGACCCGAGGCCGCGAGGGCGGGAGTGCGTGGCACGTGTTGCGTGGCGGGAATAGCGTATGTGGTCGCGCGGATGAGGCAATCCGTACTGGGTCCGTGCGGCTGGCGGATTGGTTTGGGAATGGTTCGTTGCCCGTTGTCCGTGGTTGGCTCATTGGTCCGGTGGTCCTTGGGGAGAAGTTTGTTTGATTGTCCTCGGCGTGCGCCAGGTGTTGAACGGCCACGTCTGGCACGACGGAGCGGAGGATCACGATGAAAGGGTACGAGGTCGTCGACACCAACGCCGACAACATCGGGGGTTGTGCCATCTGCCGCTACAAGAGCGACAGGAACGAAGGACGTCGTCGCAAGTTGGATTGGCTCAGGAAGCACTACGCGGAGGGCCTGAGGTTCAAGGTGCTCCGCTCACGCGAATTCGGCGATGTCGGGATGATCGAGTATGCCCCCAGCCGTCATGCATGGAGGCCCGTCGAGGCGGAGGGATACCTTGTTATTCATTGCCTGATGGTCCATACCGAGCACACAGGGAAGGGACTGGGCGCTCTGTTGCTGGAGAGTTGTCTTCTGGATGCGAAAAAGAACAAGTGCCGGGGGGTCGCGGTTGTGACCAGTGAAGACAGCTTCATGGCCGGAAGGGAACTATTCATCAAGG
>CAZMXI010000080.1:0-4016 GCA_964570205.1 uncultured Tepidisphaeraceae bacterium | reverse complement strand
GCGCCGTTGGCCGCCCGGCGGGCCCGCATGCAACCGGTGCAGAGCATCCCGCCCTACGAGCTGCTGGTCAAGAAATTCCGGCAAGCAGCCCCCGATCCTCGTCTTGTCGTTGAAAGAGAGCGAGTCTTGAAGAGATGCAAGAAGGGTCTCACGATCCTGGCTGCCGATCAATGCCCTATGGTTCCCAAGTGCGTGAAGGACATTGCGGAGGCGTCCCGAGCCCTGGGGTTGAAGACGAAAGTGGTTCACGTCAGGAGCGCCAAGGAATCAAGGGAGCTTCCGACGCCCTATGGCGTGTTCAGCATTGTCTACGATGGGAAGCTGATTGCCGAACGTCCGGTCAGCGGCACGAGATTCAAGAACATCATGAGTAAGCTGGCATAAGGAGCCCGCAGGCCTCGTATCCGACAGACGGTGCTGCGAAGGGCCTCCGGTGCGGCCTGAATCTGCGGCTGTTTCAGCCACGTCAGTCATCCCACTTCGCATCGGGTCCATGGCACATGCAGTTGGCGGGGTGGCCAGATCAATGTTGAAGGTGTTGGTCGATGCGTGAAGTCGCGGATTGCGGCGGCAACAGGCGTGGCGCGCGGGCGAATGATGAGCTGTGTCATAGCGGGGTGCTGCAATCTTCCAGAGGGGCAGCCTCGGCGGGGGGGGTGGGCTCTTTGCGAGGGAAAACGGAGCTGGGTGGGTGGCTTGTCAGGGGCGATCTGTGGTAGATAATCGCGATCGGTTTGAACGGACGGGCATTGGAGGGCAGGTCAACATGGCAACGCTGTACTTGCGGCACGAGGGCGGCCGGGAACTGCTGGAGAAATTCGTCACGGCGGTCAGCGAGGTTTACGAAGGCAATATTGTCCGGCAACTCGTCATTCACACGAATCTTCAGGAGGCGCACGTCCGGCTGGAGAACATCGCCGCGAGGGTGCTGGCGACGCAGTTTCCGATCAAGAAGCTGGCGGATTTTCTGGGCGAACGGCCCTTCCTGTACTGTCGGCAGATCACCGTCGGCATGGACCACAGGGAGAAGATCGAATACACCACCGACGAGATACTCGCCACGATCGAGATCGTGGGCCCGAGCCATATGCCGCCGGAGCGGTTCGCGGATCACGTGGGGAAGATGATCGACACGCTGGGGCGGCACTTTACGTTCACGCGGAAGCCGGAAGTGCTCAACGAGCACCTGAACGACCAGCAGAAAGAGGGGATCCGGTATTACGAGCGTGCGCTGAGCGACCTGACGACGCAGGCGGCGCAGCTCAGCCGGATGGCGGCAGCGCAGACGCAGGACACGCAGAAGGTGATCGATGCGAAAGTGGGGGAATTCGAGTTGCGCTACCAGCAGCGCACGGCGGATCTGGAAGAGCAGCACACGCAGCGGGCGGCGACGCTGGAGGCGGAGCATCAGGCGCGGGTCAAGGCGCTGGAATCACGGGAGGCGGCGCTGGAGCGGCAGGCGGAGGAGCAGTCGAAGGCGGCCGACGGGCTTCTGGAAAGCCGGCGGAACGAGCTGGAGGCCCGCGCGGCCGAGCTGGAGGAAGAGGCGGAGGCGAAGTTGCAGGCGATCGACGCCGAGCACGCAGCGCGGAAACAGAAGCTGGATGAATTCGAGGCGGAGCTGGAGAAGCGGCAGCGGCAGCGGATCGAGTTGCTGGAGGCGGAGTCAGAGTCTCGGCGGAGGGACTTCGAGCGCCGGGAGCAGGAACTGCAGGCGCGATATGATCAGCGCGTTCAAGCGATGGAGGCCGACTATCAGGGACGAAACGACGCCTTTGCCCAGCGCGAGGAGTCGTTGAAACAGCGGGTTGAGGAGCAGATCGAAGCGCTGGAGGCGGACTATCAGGCGAAGAAGCAGGATATGGATCGGCGCGAGCAGGAGCTGGTCAAGCGATATGAGCAGCAGGCTCAGGCGCTGGAGGCCAGCCACCAGGCGAAGGAGAAGGACCTGGCCGGGCGCGAGGAAGAGGCGGCCGAGCGCCAGGAGCAGCAGGCGGCCGCGCTGGCGGCGGAGCATGAGGCCAGGCAGCAGGGCCTTGGCCGGCGTGAGCAGGAGTTGGCGAATCGCCACGAGCAGCGGGCGCAGGCGATGGAGGCGGATTTCCAGGCGAGGAAGCGGGAGCTGGATCAGCGTGAGCAGGAGCTGGCCACGCGATATCAGGAGCGATCGCAGGCGCTGGAGGTTGCCTATCAGGCCAAGGAAAAGGACCTGGCCCAGCGCGAGGAGGAGCGGAGCAGCCGGTATCAGCAGCAGGTTGAGGCGCTGGCGGCGGACGATCAGGCGAAGAAGCAGGAGCTTGGCCGGCGTGAGCAGGAGTTGGTGAAGCGATATGAGCAGCAGGTTCAGGCATTGGAGGCGGAATACCAGGCCAGGAAGCAGGAGCTGGGTCAGCGTGAACAGGAATTGGTGAAACGATACGATCAGCAGGCGCAGGCGATGGAAGCCGATTACCAGGTGAAGCACCAGGATCTGGGTCGGCGCGAACAGGAGCTTGGGAAGCGCTATGAGCAGCGGGTGGCGGTGCTGGAGGCCGATCACCAGCTCCGCGAGAAGGACCTGGAACGGCGGGGAGCGGAATTGCGGCAGCAGGCCGAGCAGAGGATGGCGGGGATCAGCGCCGAGCTGGAGTTGCGGGCGCAGGCATTGCAGCGACGGGAGGAGGAGCTGGAGCAGCGGTATGAGCAGCGCGCCGCAGCGTTGACGAGCGAATACGAGGTGAAGCGTCAGGAGCTGGACCGGCTGGCCGAGGAATTCGCGCAGCAGGCCGAGCAGCGCGTGGAGGCACGGGAGGCGGCGTGCCAGCGGCGCGGCCATGAGCTGGATGAGCGGGAGGCGGAGCTGGAAGGGCGTTTTGCGCAGCGGGCGGCGGCACTGGAGGCGGAGTTCAAGGCCAGGGACCGGGAGCTGAATCGCCGGGGCGAGGAGCTGAAGGCGCAGGCCGAGCAGCGGGTAGCAGGGCGCGAGGTGGCGTGCCAGGCCCGCGCTGAGGAGTTGGACCGGCGCAAGCAGGAGCTGGATGAGACGTGCCGGCAGAGGGTGGCGCTGATCGAGTCTGAGGGGCAGGCGACGCGGGAGAGCCTATCGCGGCGTGAGGCGGAACTGGAGAAGCGGCACCAGCAGCGGATGGAGGCTCTGGAGGCCGATTACCAGTCGCGCAACCGCGAGATCACCGAGCGTGAGCAATCCCTGGATGCGCGGGCCAAGCAGGTGGATCAGGCCGCCCGCGTGGGCAACCGGCGCGAGCTGGTGACGAAGATGCTGGGCCTGATCGAGCAGCAGAAGGAGATGCCCATCGCGCCCGAGGCGGAGGAGCGGCGCAAGATGATCCAGTGGGTGTGTATGGGGGTCCTTGGCGGGCTGGGGGCGCTGCTGGTGCTGGTGGTTGTGCGGATGATCTTCCAGGCAGCGCCTTCGTGGCAGACGATCCTCCCGCTGGTCATCATCGCGGGGGGCTTCGGGCTGACGCTGGCGTATTACCTGCGATTCCACGAGCGGTGGCTTGCGGATCGCTCGCGGGCGGAGTCAGCCGGCCGGAAGCTGAGCTCGGACCTGCTGCGTGCGAACTGGGTGGCCGAGCTGTTCATGGAGTCGCGGGAGAGTGCCCGGGTTGATTTGCCGGATCGGCTGCTGGAGAGCTTCGCGCAGGGGCTGTTCGTGGACCGCCAGGTTGGCGGCCGGGCGCATCCGGCGAGGTCGGGCGATGGGGATGCCGTGACAGCGAAGGGGAATGAGTCGGCGGGCGAATGAGGTTTGGGGGGCGGTGCGTGGCGGCAAGAAGAAAGATGCGGGGTCCGGTGGGTGACGGACCCCGCACAAGGGAGGAGGACGGACTGCTGCTTCGATCAGCCGTTGAACGCCTTGAGGTAGATGTCGCGGAGGTCGCGGATCAGGGGATAGCGGGGGTTGGCGCCGGTGCACTGGTCATCGAACGCCTGCTCGGCGAGCTGGTCCACCTTGGCCATGAAGGCGGCTTCATCCACGCCGGCCTGGCGGATGGAGTTTGGAATTCCCAGGC
>CAZMXI010000079.1:0-21755 GCA_964570205.1 uncultured Tepidisphaeraceae bacterium | reverse complement strand
AGAATTTCCGAGACGCGCGCGCGACTTCCCAGGCATGGTTCCAGGTCCTTGCGGGTCAGCCCCAACCGTTCCATGTGGAATTCAATCGCCGCGATGGGATCGGGCAATGGAATTGGGTAGTGTTCCGTTTCGTAGGCTTCCACCAAGACGGATAACACGGCCAGTTTATCGTGCTCCGGCGTCCCCGGCGCGGCGTCCAGCAGCGGTTCCAGGTCGGCCAATGCAGTTTCGTAATCGGCTTCAGTGCGGATCGGTCGTACGTCCATTTTCTACCTCGCTTATGTGTGTTAAACCGTAGTGACATCAATCGCATCGTATTCCCGGTGCGTTCCCACAAACCGGATGTACACCTGCCCCAGTGAATACTCCATCTTCACGACCAAACGATACGCGCCGCCCTTGATGTTGAACACCACCCGGTTATGGGCGACGATGCTGGCGCTGGCAAAATCGCGTTTGACGTCGTCCGGCGTGCGCCACGTCGCCTGTTGTACGTGATTGTGCCAGGCTCGCAAGGGTTGTTCGGTGTCAGGATGGCGTTCCCAACACTCTTTCAGTTTCTTGAAAGTGATGATGTGCATACGTGGGTTATCTCTATTATACTACGTTCCCGAAATGGGAACAAGGGGCTTTGTGTTTATGAACCTAAGCTGGTAGCGTAGCGTTGGCTGTGGTTGCGGTTACGCGATAGGTCACGCCGGAATCGCCGCGTCAATCTCCCCCATCGCCCTCACGATCTTCACCGTCTCCACACTGACCGTCACAACGCGCCGCAGCAAGTCTATCACCTGCTCCTTGTAATCCGCAAAACGGTAGGTGTTGAACTTTTCGCGGATGGTGGGATCGCGGGGGTTGGATTCTTTATGGTATTCCAGCACCCATTCGATGGCGGTGCGGTTGCCGAGGCGATACGCCCACGCTTCGGGCGGGATGCCGCTGAGGGTGGTGGCGGTGTCCAGGATGATTTCGCCGGCGGCTTTGTCGGCCTTGAGGCTCGGCTTGGGCAGGCGCTCCGGGTCGTAGGGCGAATCTGTCCGGCGCAGGGGATACGGCGCCACGGTCTCGAAGTTGAGATGCAGGTCGAGCAACTGCTGCCCCCACGCCGCCCACTGCGCGAAGTCGGCATAGAAGGGGATGCGCGGGAATTCGCGTTTGAGGTTGATGGCGTACTTCTCGCGGTAGGCGGGGTGGTGGAGGAGGCCGTAGACGTAGTGGAAGATGGCCCACTTGTCGATCTTCTTGTCCTTGTAGTGGGCGCGGAAATGGTCGAGGGCCCAGTCGGTGATGTTTTCGCGGCGGTTGGAGCCGTCTTCGTCGTAGGTGTAGAAGGGGAACCACTGGGCGACCGTGCCGGGGCCAAAGAAATTGAGATCAGGTAACCGGCGTGCCGCAGCTATGGCAAATGGTTTTTCCGCGCCCAGACCCATGGCACCTATGACTACATTCTCGGAGTGACTTGGTTCGGAGGGGAAGAAACTCGGCCATCTGCCCTGCCGATGGTTTAGCAAGTGGTCGAAGAACGCGAATCGGAGGCTGAACGGGCGGTACTCGGATGGCCTTATCTTGGACTCGTCAAACTCAGCGTAAGTCGAACGCGATAGATGCCCCTTTAAGCTGCTGCTCCACTTGATCTTGGTGTCATCTGACAGAACGAACCGGTCCACATCATTCGGCTGCTTCGTGCGTTTCCAACGATCAACTTCGGCGTTGTAGGTGTCGCAGAATGACGATGTCTTCACGGCCAGGCTTTCGCGATCGAAGTCGTATACCCAATTATCGCGGGCCGTTTCGAGGCCTCGACTGTACGCGACGAAGAGCGACGGCGAGCGCAGATCGCCGGCCTCCTTCACCTCTGGCGTCCCAATCGGCATGAATGTGGTGAACTCGGCAGCACTTTCGACACCGATCCATGTGTAGGTCGAATCGACGGACACACGGGCGATTCCGCATCCGTAAACAGTCTCCGCCTTCTTGAGGAACAGGAACTTCTCCTCACGGGTGGAACGGAAATCGACCTCGGAGAGGAATACGCCGTGGGCATCGCGGCGTGGGCATTTGATGAAGAAGCTAATGCTTACGCCAACCATTGCCGCTGCGCCAAACACGGTATGTCTCTCGCCGAGCGGAATCCCATCGAGCATCGAGTGCTTTCGGATGTTGCCCTTGAGGTCGATAACGAGCACCTTGTCGAAGTCCATCGCGAGGTGCTTCCGCATACCGTCGAATGCGCGATTCTCGAGGAAGCTATTGTTCGTCACAAAAGCCACCATACCCTCTTTGCCTATGCGATCGCTCGCCCAGCGGAAGAACTTCACGAACGGGTCGGCCAAGGAATTCTTCATCTGTGCCGCGGAATCCTGGGAATAGGTATCCCGGATTCGGGAATCAACAGCGGCGTATTTCCTGTTGCGGTTGTTGTCGTTCTCGCTCTCTTGGTGTGCGTTGTACGGAGGATTGCCGATCACAACAGTGATGGGCGCGCGCTTCTGCCTCGCAACGCGCTCCGTGTTTGCCTGAGTCATGAAGCCCAACTGCCCCTGCGCATGTTCGGCAAGGTCCAGGGTATCCACAAAGCACAACCCCTCGAACGGCTCGTAATGCCCCGTCTGCTCGAAGTACGCATGCTCGATGTTGAGCGCCGCGATGTAGTACGGCAGGAGCATGATCTCGTTGGCGAAGAGGCGGTGGCGGTAGACGGCTTCGAGTTTGGCCTTGGGGATGCGGCGGATGAGGTTGACGATGAAGTTGCCGGTGCCGGTGCAGGGGTCGATGATGTAGACATCGTCGGACCAGAGGTGCTTGCCGAACTCTTTTTCGAGCACCTCGGCCACGCTGGCGCACATGAAGTCCACGATTTCCTGGGGCGTGTAGACGATGCCCATGGTGTCGGCCAGCTTGACACTGTAGCCCTGAAAGAAGCGCTCGTAGACGGTGTTGAGGAAGTGCTGCTTGTCGGCGAAATCGGTCATCGTGCGGGCAGCGCGCTCGATGGCGAGGTAGAAGCGGTCGAGGTCCTTGAGATAGGTGTTGCGGTCGAAGGACTGGCTGGTCATGGCGAGCATGACCTTCTCGACCTCGGCGGCGATGACGTTTCGGCGGACGAATTCGGGGTTGTCGAAGATCTCGCGGATCAGGCGCTCGGTGAGGATGTGCTGGATGAGCATTTCATCCACGGCGGCCTGCGAAAGGTTGGGATTCAGGCTTGTCCTGCACAGCTCGAAGAAATCGGCGAAGGCTTTCTTGAAGACTGAATTGGTCTTGTGCGATTCCGCGATCTTCTTTGCCAGGCCCTGGGCGAGGTCGGGGACGCGCTGCTTGAATTCATCGACGGCGTGCTCGAACTCTTCGATTTCGGGCTCGATGTGGCGGAAGAACTCGGTGAGAAGCTCGGCCAGCTTGGCCGGGTCCTTCATGTCGGCCGCGAGAATGCGCTTGCCATCCTGGTAGAGGATGGCGGTGGCGTTGTCCTCGAAGATGGTGTTGGTGAGGGGATAGCCGGCCTTGATCTTTTTGGCGATCTCGGCTTCGAGGTTGTCGGCGGTGTCCTTGGCTTCCCAGTAGCCGCGGACGAGGTTCATGGAGTCCTTGAAGGTGCCATCGGGGCGGATGGTTTTACCGGTGCCATTGACCTTCTTTTCGTGCTCGGCGATGAGGGTCCAGCCGTAGCGGCGGCCTTCCTTGGCGAGGAGGTTGTGGAAGGCCGGGCGGGTGCCCATTTCGTACATGACGTGCTGGTGGGCGAGGTCTTTGAGGTCGGCGTAGTACTCCTCGATGAGCTTGGGGAGCCTGGGGAGCTTCGAGCGGCTGGGGCGTGGCTGGGCGGCGGTTGGCAAGATGATCCTCCACCTTTACATGGGGCTGTTTTCGACGGTGCCCGGTTGAGGGGGATGGTAACGGCTGGGGAGGCGGCGGGCAAACGGGGGGCGGGTTGGGGATTGAGTTGGGTGGGGCAGGCGCTACCGATGTGGCGGTGGATGTGAATCAGCGGCCGGGCGGGCGAATGCGGGATGGGCGGGTTGGCTGGACTTTTGCCGCTCCGCACTGCACCATGCTCCGCGAATGCTCCAGGGCTTGTTTGACAGCGGACGCACCGGCTCGGCCATCCTCCTCCTTGGCGGGGGGGTCGGCCTGCTGGCGGCCACCATGTCCATCGCGTCTTCGCTGGTCGGGGAACGCGAATCCTCGCCGTCCCGCCGCGCGCTGGCCCACGCCATCCCCATCGCCATCCTGGCCCTCTGCGCGGCCATTCTTGGCCATCCCGAAATCGCCATCGGCGTCATCTTCGGCACCAGCATCGCCATGCTTTCGGCGGTTGTCGCCTTCGTCACGCTGTCCGGCCCGGTCCACGATCTGCCCGACCGCGCTGCGCGGGTCTGGGCGTTCCTGCCCATCCCGGCCCTGTTGGTGCTGCTCCTGGGCTTCCAGGGCATTCTCAAGCCCTTCGACGCGTTCCTCCTCCTGGCCCTTGGGGGCATCCTCATGACCGTCTGGCACGAACCCGCCCACCCGGAGCCGGCCGACCTCTTTGCCGCCACGGCCGGCAGGTCGAAGAGACGCTCACTCACCATCGTCGAGGTGATCGGCGCGGCCATCCTCGCCGCACTCTCATCCTGGGCCGCCACCCGCGGCGCGACGTGCCTGGCCGGGCACGACATTTCCTATCCGACCCTTGTCACCGCGGCCACCCTCCTGAGCGTGGTCCTCGCCATGCCGATGATCAGCAGCGGCGTGCCACTCGCCCTGGCCGGCGAGGCCTGGGCGCCGATCACGGCGCAGGTTGGCGTTGTGTTCATCAATCTCGGGCTGCTTCTGCCGGTGGTTATTCTTGTGACGGGCCTTGGCGGCGGCGCGCCCGGTCCGGCCGCCACCCAGCCCGCCGAACTCACGGGCCTGGCCGCGATGTGGCGGCCGGTTCTCTACCCGCGCCTCGCGTGGCGCATCGATTCGGTCGCGTTGGTCATCCTGTCGCTGCTGTTCGCGGCGGTCGCCCAGCGCAAGATTGCCTTTGACCGCCGCACCGCCCCCTGGCTGATCGTCGGCTACTGCATCTACATGCTCAGCGTCATGATCCTTGGTTCGCGTATGGTTTGACCCCTTCAACTCGCCATGCCCTCCGACCCCGCCATTGGCGTGACGATGGACCGCAGCGACCGCTCCGGCCGGTATGAGCTGCAGTGTAACTACACTGCCGCGATCGAAAAGGCCGGCGGGTTGCCGTGGGCCATTCCTTATCGCACGGATCAGAGGCTGATACCTCAGATCGTCGATCGTCTGGACGGCATCCTCTTCACCGGCGGCGACGACCTCGACCCCGCGCTCTATGGCCAGCCATGGCACCCGCAGGCGATCCGCATCGACCCCGAGCGTCAGCGCTTCGAGCTGGCGTTGCTGGCCGAGGTCGAGAAGCGCCGCCTGCCGGCGCTGGGCATCTGCCTGGGCAGCCAGCTCATGAATGTTCATCGTGGCGGCAGCCTGCACCAGTTTCTGCCCGATGTCGCCCGCGATGTCGCTCTGGAGCACCGCAAGCTGGATCGCGATGAGCCGCGGCATGCGGTGGCGCTGCAATCAGGCTCGATTCTGGCTTGCATCCTGGGCAGGACGGAAATGCAGGTTAATACCTATCACAAGCAGGCGATCGACCGCGTCGGCCGGGGGCTGCGGGTCATCGCCACCGCGCCCGATGGCGTGATCGAAGGCCTGGAGGACCCCGCCATGCCGCTGTTTCTGGCCATCCAGTGGCATCCCGAGCGGCTGTGTCACGAGCCGGACCACCTGGCGATCTTCAAGCTGCTTGTGGACAGGTCGCGGCGGTAGGGCGGTAGAATTGGGGCAGAAGTGATCTCAGGAGACACGATTGCCGCGATCAGCAGCGCTGTCGGCCCGGCCGCGAGGATGATTGTCCGCATCAGCGGCGAGCGCACGGGCGATGTGCTTGTCGCCCTGGGGGTTGGCGACAGCGGAGGGGCAACCGCGCGGCGGGTCGATCTGGGCTTCGCGGGCGTGAGCGTGCCCGCCTGGGTGTATCGTTTTCGCCGGCCGCACAGCTACACAGGCGAGGACGTGGCGGAGCTGCACATCCCCGGCAACCCGCTGCTGGCGCGGATGCTGCTCGATGAGCTGGTGCGGCTGGGGTGCCGCCGCGCCGAGGCGGGCGAGTTCAGTGCCCGCGCGTTTTTCAACGGCCGGATGGACCTGACCGAGGCCGAGGGCGTCGCCGCGACCATAGCAGCGCATGGACAAAGCGAGCTATTGGCCGCGCGGCAGCTTCTTTCGGGCGAATTGGCGAGGCGGCTGAGGCCGATGATGCAGCAGCTCGCCGAGGCGCTGGCGCTGGTTGAGACGGGCATCGATTTTTCGGAGGAGGATGTCACGTTCATCGCCTCGGAAGAGCTGGGCCGGCGGATGAACGAGATCGCCGCCGCATTGGCGGACCTGGCCTGCCAGAGCGTCCGTTTTGAGCGGCTGGAGCACGAGCCTCGGTTCGTGCTGGTCGGCCGCCCGAATGCGGGCAAGAGCACGCTCCTCAATGCCCTGGCCGGCACGCAGCGAGCGGTGGTGTCGCCCATCGCGGGGACCACGCGGGATGTGCTGTCGGCGGAGGTGGCGCTGGATCGAGGCATGGTGCATGTGATGGATGCGGCCGGCCTTGAGGAGCATTCGCCCCCGGCCGGAGACACATCGCCCCTGGCCCAGATCGCCCATCGGATGCACGAGCAGGCGATGGCGGCGGTCGAGGCGTCGGATTTCGTCGTGCTGGTGCGGGATGCCGCCGATGCGCGGGCGCCTCTGAAACCGGGCCGCGACCCGGACCTGATCGTTTGGACGAAGATCGACCTTGCAGGGGCATCATCAGATGTGCCTGGTGGACTGGCGGTCTCGGCGCTCACCGGGCAGAACATGGACGGACTGCGGCGGCGGCTGAGCGAGCTGGCGTTTGGGAGCCTCGGCGCGCAGAGCGCGAGTCTGGCCCTGAACGCGCGCCATCTTGAGGCGATCGACGATGCCAGATCGGCGCTGGCCCGCGCTGCTCAGGCGGCACCCGATGCCGGGGCGGAGATCATCGCGATGGAGTTGCGCGAGGCCCTGGATGCCCTAGGGCGGGTTCTCGGCCAGATCACCCCGGACGACGTTCTCTCGCGGGTCTTCGCGCGGTTCTGCATCGGAAAATAGCCGTCAGTCGCGGGTCCTCTCCCCCGCGATCTTCTTGCCGGAGGGGGTGGTTTCAAAGGCGCGGCGGAAGCACTCGGCAGCTCGCTGCCAGTCTTTCCGGTGCTGGTGCACCCGGCCAAGCTCATAGAAAGCCTCGGCCGGATCGGGATTGAGCTGCACCGCCTGCTGGAGCACCCCCAGGGCGTCATCCCATTGCTCCATCTTGACCAGGGCACGCCCGCGAAGCAGTTTCAGCTTCCATCCCGGAGCGGCCTTGGAATCGACGGTGTCGAGGAGCGCGTTGGCCGCCTTCGCATCTCCGCCGGACAGCATCGCCTCGACCAGCGCGAGTTGCAGGCCGTTGTTGCGGGGCTGGTGTTTCAGTCCGGCCTCGAGTTCGAGGCGTGCCTGGTCGGCCAGGCCCTTTTCCAGCAGCCGCCGGGCCACCCGAAGGTGCCGCTCGGCGACCTGCTGGGCGCTGTCGAGCACCGCATCGTCGGCGCCGAGGCGCCGTTTGAGCTCCGCTTCGTCGATGCTGCCGACCGCATACGCAAGGTGGGTTTCGAGGTCCCTCGCGAAGGTCTTGGGCACGCCCGCGATGTGCGCTGTCTGCCGGCCCCTGGCGTCGATCACGAGGGTTGTCGGCCAGGCATGCACATCCAGCATGCCCGAGCTGGCATAGTCCTCATCCGTCACGATCGGCCAGGGGAATCTGCCGTTATCGCTCAGCTTCTTCGCGCCGGCGGCCGCATCCTTGCCGCTGACGACGGCGACGACGCGGACATCCTTCACGTGAGCCAGGGCGAGCTTCAGTTCCTCGGCGGCGCGGGCGCTCTGCGGCTGATCGGCCTGGGCGAAGAGCATCGCCGTTGGGCCGGTCTCGGCCGGCACGTTCACCAGGGCGCCCGAGAGATCCTTGCCGGACCAGCGCACCGCCGCCGGCGCGGCCGCTCGCAGCGGCGCCCAGCCGCACAGGAGGGCCGCCAGGAGAATCCAGCATGGTTTCTTCATTCGGGTCATCGCTTCATCTCCCATACGGCGGCCGACCTATCGGGCGGCGGGCCGGGTGGTTGTCCCGGCCAGTTTCGTGCCCGGAGGGTTGACTGCCTTGTCGCGGTCATAGGCGTATTCCTGGTGGCAGCCCGGCGCGCAACTTCCGCCGGTTCTGCTCTGTGTGTATTTGATCGGCAGTTCCCATTTGCCGAACGGCACCGTTTCGCGCACATGGACGGGGAAGGTGCTGGCATGGGTGCTGTGGCAGGCGCGACAGCTCCGGCCCTTTTCGCCCTGCACGTGGGCGAAGTGCAGATTGCGCTGGCCATCGCGAAATCGCGTCAGGCCCTCGGTCTTCTCCAGCAGCACGAGTTGTCTGTCGTGGCAGGTGAAGCACAAGGCATACTTTTCCGGGTCGAACGCCTCGTAGAAGGTCTCGGGATACGGCTTGCTGAGCAGCCGCGAGACGTTTCCACCATGAGGCGCGTGACAACCGGAGCAATTGTTCTCGCGAATCGGGCCGTGCAGGAACATGCCCTTTCTGCCGATTTCGGCGACGGCGGGGATGCTGCGTCTTCGGCCATCCTGGACCGGCTTGTCGTGGCATTCCAGGCAGACGGCGGCGAGGTTGATCTTCACCAGCTTGTCCATGTCGCTGCCGTGGGGCGTATGGCATCCGAGGCAGGTCTGGCCTGTCGTGACCGGGGTATGCTTATAGCCGGCCTCCGACGCGAGTTTCATGACATCCTGATGGCAGCTTGCGCAAAGGTCCAGCGGTTCCTGCTTAAGCTGCATGGCGTGGTTTGACGCGTGCACCTCGTGGCACTGCCGGCAGTCGCCCTCCATGGGCTTGTGAACGTGCTTGACCGTCTTGAGCTGGTCGGCCATCCGGTCGTGGCAGCCGGTGCACATGTCGCGGCCCTGCGCCGCCAGGAGCTTGGGCGCATCGGACCCATGGCCGTTGTGGCAGGCGGCGCAGCTTCCCGAGGCCACCGGTCCGTGAACGTGCCTGCGCGCCTGCGTGACATCCTTATGGCAGCTCTCGCACAACTCGGCCATGTTGTCGCTGCGGAGCAGCGTGCGGTTGCCCGCGCCGTGCGGATCATGGCAACTCAGACATTGACCGTCCGTTACGGGCTTGTGCATGTGCCGGGCGACGACCTTGTCCACGTGGCAGAAATTGCACAGCGCCTTGTCCTTTTCCTTGAGCTTGAAGGTGTGTTTGCGCTCATCGTCGGCGGTGTGGCAGACATCGCAGGCGCTGATGGCCGTCGGCCCGTGCAGCACCTTGTGGTTCTTCTGGGCGGCGTGGCACTCGCCCTCGGTGCAGTTCTTCATCGGCCCGACGGGGCGTTTCACCTCCGCCGCGCCGGCCGAGGCGCACGCCACGATCAGCATGCATCCGAGGATGACAGGCTTCATGGGCCGCCTCCCGGATCTGCGGCGGGCTGGTTCGCCGCGAGGAACTTGTCCCTGGCCTCTTCCAGAAGCGACTGCGTGTAGCGCGGATTATGGACGCCCCAGCTCCCATCGAGCCGCACCGTTTCGAGCAGCCGCCGCGCCTCGGCCACCAGCTTCTGCTGCTGCGGCGAAAGGCCCGTCGCATCGGCCGGCGCCAGCTTCGAGACGGCGGCATAGAGATCGCGCGTGTTGGTCTGCCACAGCGGTATCATCTGCTCGCCAAGGCCGGCCTTATGGCAGGGATCGCACGATTTGGCGGTTGCCGTCGCGACGACCGCGCCGCTTTCGGGCTTGCTCTTCAGGGGTTTGTCCGACACGTGGCACCCGGTGCAGTCCACGTGCGCCATGAACATCGGGCTGACCGAGCCGCCTTCCTGCGGGACGTGGGCAATCTGGTCGGTGGAGTTATATGTCTGCCGCTGGATTGCGTGCTGGTTGCTGTGGCAGGCCTGGCAGTCGATCTGGTCGAGCCGCATCGCCATGGCGCTGGGCCCGTGACGGGTCACGCCGTGGCAACTGAAGCACTCGACCTTGTGATGCCCGTGCTCGTGCCGGCGATGGAGTTCGGTCACGGTCGTCATCCGCTCGATGCCAAAGTCGTGGCACGAGAAACAGTCGCCGTGGTCGATGAGTTTCGGCTTGGCGGTTACGCCGCGATGGCAGGATTCGCACCCAGCGCCGTACGAGAGGTACTCATCGTGTTTGACCTCGACGCCGCGGTACGTCAGCGTCTGTTTCGGCGCTTCATGACAGGTCTTGCAGTCGGTCGGCGCCTGCTTGTCTCCCTGCCAGCCGGCCAGGGCCGCCTCGGCCGGCCGGGTTGCGCCAGGGTGATCGAGCCCCACCACCTGCAGCGCCGGCAGGGCCGCTCCCGGGGTGCTCAGGTGGCATGTGATGCAGATGTTCGTGTGGACCTCGAAGTGTTTCTGCCCGCTGACGTGCGAATGGCAGCTCGTGCACTTCAGTTCCAGACCGGCATACTCCAGGTTCAGATGCTTGGAATGGTTGAAGAAGTAGCGTCCGTTCTTTGCGGGCGTTCTTCTCACTTCTTCGATGTCGTGGCAGCCGGACCGGGTGCAGGCGAAGTCGCTCACCGAGGCCGACGGTTTGGTGCTCGTGCGGGCCAGCAGGTCGTCAACGACCTGGCCGGCGCCGTTCAACTTGGCGGCGACGAAATTCGTGAGCCCCGGGGCGATATGGCACTGAACGCAGTCAACGTCTTTGTGGATGCTGGTCTGCCAGCTATGGTAGTAGGTGCCCATGATGTGGCAACTGTTGCAGAACCAGCTCTGGCTGGTCAATTCGACGCTGAGGGGCATCATCACGACAAACATGATGAGCCCGGCGCGATAGAACCAGCGCCATCTCCCGGTCGGCCACAGGATGCGCAGCATCTTCTTTCCCAAGACACCTCTCCCGACACGAGGTTCCCTTGTTTCCCGAGCACCTGATCAAGATCTGGCGGAGGCAACGAGCCGTCGTCTCCGCAGGGTGGCCCTGAGCATGGTGCGTGCCAGGGCGGGCGGGCTTTTCCGGCTGTTCCGGCGGGGTCGCGATACCGCACTTCTCGGGTTCGATAAGCGGTCGGGACTTGGCGCTCCTATAAATAAGAAAGCCCGGAGACCTGCGTCTCCGGGCCTTGGCGTCAGATGTCGCTCGTGAGCGAAGTTACAGCTTGAGGTCGCCGAGTCCGGTGATGGATTCGCCGCCTTCCAGGCCACCGCGCAGGCCGCGCTTCTCGGCGCGCTCCTTGCGCTGCTCTTCGCGGACCTGTTCTTCCATGGCCCACTGGGCGCGTTTCAGCGACAGGCCGATCTTGCGCTCGTCGGAATCGACCCGGAGGATCTTCACGTCCAGTTCCTGCCCGATCTTCAGCGCCTCCTCGGGCTTTTCGATCTTCTGGTCGGAGATTTCGCTGATGTGGAGCAGGCCTTCCAGCCCCGGTTCGAGTTCCACGAACACGCCGAAGTTGGCGATCTTGGTGACATGGCCCTTGACGACCATGCCCGGGCGGTAGTTCATCGGGATGACCGTGACCCACGGGTCTTCCTGCATCTGCTTGAGGCCCAGGGCGATGCGCTGCTTCTCCTGGTCGACCGAGAGGACGACCGCGCGAACGGTCTCACCCTTCTTGAGGACCTCGCTGGGATGCCCGATCTTCTTGGTCCATGACAGGTCCGACACGTGCAGCAGCCCGTCGATGCCTTCCTCGATCTCGACGAACGCGCCGTAGTTGGCGATGTTCCGGACCTTGCCTTCGACAACCGAGCCCGGAGGATATTTCTCGGCCACGCGCTCCCAGGGGTTCTCCTCGACCTGCTTCATGCCGAGGCTGATTTCCTGCTTGTCCTTGTTGATCTCCAGGACCTTGACCTTCACCTTCTGGCCCTGGCTGACCATCTCGCTGGGGTGGTTGATGCGCTTGGTCCAGGACATCTCGGAGATATGCACCAGCCCCTCGACGCCCTCTTCCAGCTTGCAGAACGCGCCGTAGGACATGATGTTGACCACCTCGGCCTCGTGAACCGAGCCGACGGGGTATTTCGCCTCGATGTTCTCCCACGGCGAGGCTTCCTTCTGCTTCAGCCCGAGGGCGATCTTCTCCTTGTCCTTGTCGATCTGGAGGACCTTGACCTCGATCTCCTGGTCGATCTTGAGCATGTCGCTGGGATGGTTGATCCGGCCCCAGGACATGTCGGTGATGTGCAGGAGGCCGTCGATGCCGCCCATGTCGATGAACGCGCCGAAATCGGCGATGTTCTTCACGGTGCCCTTCACGGTCTGGCCGATCTGCAGCGTGTCCAGCGTCTTCTTCTTCAGCTCTTCGCGCTGCTGCTCGATCAGCTTGCGCCGGCTGATGACGATATTGCGACGCTCTTCGTCGATCTTGAGGATGACCGCCTCGATTTCCCGGCCGATCCAGTCGGAAATCTCCCCCGGGCGGCGGATGTCGACCTGGGAGGCGGGCAGGAAAACCGGCACGCCGATGTCGACCAGCAGGCCGCCCTTGATCTTCTTGGTGACCTTGCCCTTGACCGGGTCGCCCTCCTTCTTGCTCTTCATGATGGCTTCCCAGTTGATGATCCGGTCAGCCTTGCGTTTGCTGATCTTCACCAGCCCGGTATCGCCCTCGACGTCCTCGAGCAGCACGCGGACCTCGTCCCCGATCTGAACGCTGTCCGGTTCGTCGAACTCGCCGCGTTCCAGCACGCCTTCCGACTTCAGGCCCATCTCCACGACCCAGTCGTCGCCGGATTTGCCCGAGATCCGCCCTTTGAGGATTGCGCCGGGCACAAAATCCTGCACCTCGTCGGCCTTCACCAGCTTGTTCAAATCGGTTGCTGCGTCGCCCAGCGCTGTGGCCACCGCGGAGTTGACTTCTTCTTCGATGTCGCCGAGCGAATTGATGAGATTGTAATCGACCATGAGTGATGCGGCGGGATTCGCCCGCCTGACCTTTTTGCTGCGTGGCCCGATTGTTGAAGAAATGCCGACAACCACGCTGTGCCGGCAATCCGCACCTTCTACTTGCCGGGCGGAACGCCCGCCCGGCGGCAAACCGCGCATCATAGACGAACGCCAGCGGTTGTTCAAATGGCGAACCTGCAGACTTGCCCCCGAAGAACACCGCCGGTCAGATGGCCCCGCCTGCCTGCGTTTCAGCGCTGCCGCCCCATGATCAGCAGGGCGATGGCCAGCGCCTGAAGCATGATCGCGAACAGGAGATACGTATCGACCTTCCCAGCCATGTCCCGGTTGAGATAGGCGACGAAGAGGACAGCCACTGCCACGACCTGTACGATGCCCGCCAGCAGTTTGCTGACCGAGAATTCCGTCGCGATGTCTTCACGGTTCCGCTTAAGCTCTTCCAAGACCTGCGCCAGCAGCGCGTCGGTGCGTGAAGTGCCGACTACACCGGGAGTTGCGGGGAAATCAAGCGATTCGGATGCCTTCTCCGCATCGAGGCGATGCGACGTCGTCTCAACCGGTTCGACGGGAACCTTGACGGGCGGCTCGTCCAACGACTGGGGTGGCTCGGTCTGGCTCGGTTCCGGCATGGTGGGCTCCTCTGGCGGCGGTGGCGGTGCATCTTCAACCGGCTCGGGCGCCGCGCCCGGCCCGCTTGCGGTCCGGAAGGCCTCCCGCGCGATGATCTCGATCGCCTCTTTCAGGCTCGCCGCCGTGAAATCGGGCTGAACCGGCGTCTCTGCGCTTGCCGCCGGCGAGGGAGGCAGTTTCGGGTCGGTGAACAGGATCGTTCGACAGCCCGCGGCCTTGCCGGCGGCGATGTCGCGGGGCGCATCGCCCACGACCCAACTCCGCCCCAGATCCAGCGAAAGCTCGGCCGCGGCCTTCAGGAGCATGCCCGGTTTGGGCTTCCTGAGTTCGCTGTCCTGGCGATACCGCTCGACCGTCGCTTCCGGGTGATAAGGGCAGAACTCGTGATGCTCAATGATCGCGTGGCCGCTGGCCTGCCGCAGCAGCTCATCCATCCGGGCGTTGACGGCGCGCACGTCATCCTCCGTGAACAACCCGCGGGCAACGCCTGACTGATTTGAGAAGGTGATCGTCTTAAAGCCGTATTGCCTTGCCTTGGTCACCGCCTCCGCGGCGCCGTCCACCAGAACCACGCGCCCCGGGTTGCCCAGATACCCATCCGATGCGATCAGGGTGTTGTCACGATCAAAAAAAACAGCGGCTCGTTTCATCCGAAATCCGTTTCCCATGCCGGCGGTGTCCATCCATGCCGTTAATCCAGGCGGAAATCCCTCTCCGCGAGGCCCTTCCAGGGCCGCGAGGCCACATGTCCGTCCAGGTACACGCAGTTGACCGCGCCTCTGTGCCGGCTGTCATCCAGGACCCGTCGCTCGGATCGGCTTGGATTGCCCGGCAGGTGCGAGGGATGCCACACATCGTGAAACACGAATCGGTCCGTCATGCGGTTGGCGTTCGCCTCGGTCATGAAGACCACTTCGGCCGACCGCCGGAACCTCGTTACCTTGAACACGGGCTGCGTCCGGCCGGACGGCGTATACTTGTCCCAGCCATTGCACACATAGTCTACGGCCTGCGCCTCGTTCGGAAAAGACGGGCACTGATAAACCGCGATCTTCGCCAGGTACGGCTGCAGGAGGACATCTCGACCGTTCGCGTTCGCCGCAATGTGGGGAATTCGGCAGTTGGCGTAAGACGCGAACGCCTCGCCCCAGAAGACGTGCCCTGGGCTGCCCGGAGAGTAGTCGCGCGGAATGAAGCCTTTGTTGTCCGATGCGTACTGCTGCATGATTTGCCCCAGCGTGCGCAGGTTTGAGCAACACTTGATCGAACTGGCCTGTGCCTTGGCCGCGGCCAGCGCCGGAAGCAGGATCGCAATCAGCAGGGCGATGATCCCAATGACCACCAGGAGTTCGACAAGGGTAAACGCGGAGGTTTTGCGGTTCCGTTTCGACATGGGCAAATGACGTGATGCGACGGAAGCATACCGTGTCGCGGGCAGCGGACAAAGCAAAAAGCCCACGGCCAAAATAGACCGTGGGCTCGCAGTCCGGCTGTTCCGGCGGCAATGGGGTCAGACCGTCGCCTCTTCCCACTGCTTCTTGAGGTAGTCAAAGCACTTCTTGACCTCGACCATCGGGTCGCCGCGCATGCCGCATTCCAGCGAGCAATAGCCCTGGTAGCCGATCATCTTCAGCCCGCGGAAGCCATCGCGGTAGTCGGAGTTGTCCCAGTGCGGGATCGCGCGGGCGCGGCTGCGGGTGGCCAGGTGAACGTGCTTGAGATACTTGCCGGCCGAGAGGAACGCGCCGCAATCGCTCGTTTCCTCGATGTGCATGTGATAGAAGTCGCCCATCATGCCCACGCCCTTGGCGGCCTCGGGGTTCTTCTTCTCGCACTCGCGGCAGATGAAGCTGGCCGACGCCAGGTTCCGCAGGAACCAGGCCTCGCCGTTGTTCAGCGGCTCCAGCAGGATGAACGTGCCGGCCTTGGCCGCCACCTCGCCCATTTCCAGGAGCTGATCGACCAGGATCCTGTGGGCCTCGCCGCCCCAGAGCTGGTCCTTCTTGCCGTTGAACGCGGGCACCATGATCACGCCCGTCGAGCCCACTTCGCCAGCGCGCTCGAGGATCCTCTTGGCGTTGTCCACCGCGCGGCGGCGCTGCGCTTCGTCGGCCACGATGTAAGGGCCGTCGGCCGCGCAGATTGCGCTGACCTTGATGCCCGATTCACGCAAGGCTTCCAGGACGTCCTTGGGGTTGAAGCCGCCGCCCAGTTCCAGCGCCTGGCCGCCGAACTTCGCGATGTTGTCAGCCTTTTCCTTCAGCGACCGGCCCGGGATCTGCCCGAGCTGGCTCGAAAGCTTCAGCGCTGCCTTGGGCTTCTCGACCGATGCCGCCTGCGCCCTCGCCAATGTTGCGCCCGAGCCCGCCATGCCCAGCCCGATCAAAGAGCCCTTCAAAAACGTGCGACGATCCATGATGCTCTCTCCGTTTCTCATAATCCTGATGTTTCCTGTACTCTCTCAATCCATACCGCGATGGCCGCCCGACGTTGGGTCCTCCTGTGCCTGTCCCGAGACCTCATGCCAGCGCGCGCCGGTCAGGCCGAATGGTACTGCCGCCTGCGCCGGCGTCAAAACCATTGTGTGCCTGCCGAACGTGCGATGTGCGGGCACATCTGGCCGGGTATCGCGCTTGCCAAGCGGGTGTCGTCAGCTAGAATAGCCCGCACATTCTGGAGAGGTGGCCGAGTGGCTGAAGGCGACGGTTTGCTAAACCGTTGTACGGGCTAAAACCTGTACCGGGGGTTCGAATCCCCCCCTCTCCGTTGGAGAAGCATCGGCTTTCAGAGCCGCAGGTGCAATCAGCATTTGCGGTTCTGTTGTTTTATCCGCCACGCGCACCTGGAAACTGGCAGACATCGCCCCGGCCTTGATTGTGGTACTGCGACCGGATTTGGAGGTGGGGTATGTGCGCATTGCCACACGCCAATCGGCCGATGAATAGACTCTGCGCCAGCTTACGGCCGAGGTTTGCCCTTGACGAACTCCCCTGGTGTTCTTAGCGCCGGGCCATGATCCGAAGGCCGACCTGCGTCCGGCGTGCGCCCGCTTGGGGCAGAGCAATCCCCCCCAGGCTTTCCGGACGCCCCATCTTCTCAAGTAGAGCCAAGCCGCGTGCCTCCCTTCTTGACTTCTGTTCCGGAAACGCAGGCATTTTCGGGGTTTCGGTTGTCGGGGCGCGTGTATGTGGTATATTGAACTCGTGCGGGCACCCGTTGTCGCTGTCCAAGCGATGGCGGAGGGCATTTCGCCGGCACCACGTCTTACGTGCAATCGTGGAGGAGAGTCCATGCGATCGATTCGTACCTGTGTCGCTCTTGCGTTGGCGGCGGCGGGGTTCCTTGTCACCTCGGCCAATGCCAGCGTCGTCTTCTCAGGCCGAACCTGGACCACCCAGGATGCCACTCATCGAGACAACGCCGACATTCACACGGAATATGCCGTTGTTGACGCCAACACCGGCACCATGCGCGGTGTCTTTGGCAGCGGCGGCAGGGATTGTTCCATGGTGACTTTGCTGACGCTCCAGGTTGGCGACAAAGTGTCGTACGATTACAGGGTGACCCACGATCAGATCGACCTGATCGGCGATGGCAATTCCAATTGGATTGGCGATACCGCGACCGTCTTCATCAAGGGAACGGCCAACGAGAACAACCAGTTCGCCACCCACCGCCTGATCTACTCGGGCAACAATGTCAGCAAGTTGAACCACGAAGGCACCGGCCAGAGCATAGACGGCACCAACCCTATGGGTGGCCTGCACATCGAATTCACGTTTACGTCAGAGACCACGTACACCGTTGGCATCACCGACATCACCACCGGGGACCCGGTCGTTACCTGGGATACCACGCTGAACGGCAACCTGAGTGAAATCCAGGCCTTCCGCGTAGGCCTTTGGGATTCCGAGCAGACCGTCACGCTTTCGAACTTCACGGTCACCCCGGTCCCCGAGCCGGCAAGCCTGGCCCTTCTCGGTCTCGGCTCGCTTCTGACGTTTCGCAGACGCCGCTGATAGACACCCCCTCGGGTTGCCCCTGACGGTGGTATCCCGCGCCTTGCATCACCGCTCGCGACGACCGGCATTTGCCCGTCGTCGCGGGCGGTGCTGCTTCTGGCGCAGACTTCTTCTTCATCGTGTCCGAATTGCCCCTATTCAACTCTTCCGGATAAACTCCCGGCGTCATGTCGATTTGCCGCGCCCAAAAATCCGCATTCCATTGCCTCGCCTTCACCCTCGTCGAGCTGCTCGTCGTCATCGGCATCATCGCGTTGTTGATCTCCATCCTGCTCCCCGCCCTCGCGGCCGCCAAAGAATCCGCCAATCGCGTCGCCTGTCAGAGCAACCTCCGCCAGCTCGGCACCGCCATGGTCATGTACACCGGCGATAACCGCGGCTATTACCCGTTCCACGCCGGCGTCGACGAGCCCGCCCCCCAGCGCTCCGAAGATTGGATACACTGGGAGACCAAATCCAACCCCCGCGACCCCAAGCACTCCGCCATTGCCAAATACCTCGGCTCGTTCAACGTCAAGGTCTTCCGGTGTCCGTCCGACGACATAGAGAAGCGACTCCGCTCCATCTCGGCCAACCCCTACCTTTACAGCTACACGATGAACTACCGCTTCAGCAGTTTTCACGGCCCCACCGCCATCAAGATCACCAACGTCCGCAACCCATCCGACAAGATTCTCCTCGTCGAGGAGGATGAAACCACCATCGACGATGGCAACTGGCATCCCGAACTCGTCGGCACCAGCATTGTCAACGACCTCGCCACCCGCCACGATCGCCGGGGCCAGCACGTCAAAGCCCGCGGCAATGCCGCCTTCGCCGATGGCCATTGCGACTACATCACCCGTGAACTCACCCGTCAGCCCCAACACTACGACCCCCGGATGCGCTGATGTCCCATCCATTTCAGGGGTGGCCGACTCGCGCCAAATCCGTGCGGTTGCGTCTTAATCGCGACATCAGGCATCACCTGGCCTCAGCGCGGTTCCCTTGCCCCTTCCCCCCAACCGAATATCATCCTGCCTCAGGAGAATCCAATCCCATGTTCCTTCAGATCGCAAACCTCAAGAAGTCCTATTTTGCCCCAGATGGCTCCGTCGTCCCCATCATCGACATCGACTCCCTCTCGATTGACGCCGGCCAGCAGGTTGCCCTCGTCGGTTCGAGCGGCTCGGGCAAGACCACGCTGCTGCATCTTGTTGCCGGAATCCTCGCACCCGATGCCGGGCAGATCATCTACAGTATCGATTCACAGACATCCAATCTTACCGCCCTCTCCGAAGCCGCCCGCGATGTCTTCCGCGGCCGATACATCGGCTACATCTTCCAGACCCACCACCTGCTGCCCGGCTTCACCGCCCTCGAAAACGTCCTGCTCGGCATGTCCTTCACCGGCCGCCGGCATGACTCCGAGTTCGCCAGGCATCTTCTCGCCGAGGTCGGTCTTGCCGAACGCCTCCATTACAAGCCCGATCGGCTCTCCGTCGGCCAGCAGCAGCGCGTCGCCGTCGCCCGCGCCCTGGCCAATCGCCCCAGGCTGGTCCTTGCCGATGAGCCCACCGGCGCCCTCGACCCGGCCAATGCCCGCCAGGTCCTTGAGCTCATTCAGAAGCTCTGCAGGGAAGTGCAAGCCACGCTCCTGACCGTGTCCCATGATCCTGCCGTTACCGGCCAGTTCTCGACCGTGCTCCACCTGGTCGAGCTTAACTCCATTGTTGTCCCCGCTCAGCGCTGATCACGAAGCCATAACCGCAGCAAACGGAAACCTTTATGAACCTCTACCAACTCGTCATCAAACAGATGCGCCAGCGAGCCTTATCCACCTGGCTCACGCTCCTTTCCGTCCTGCTTGGCGTCGGGCTGGCCACCGCCACCCTCATCGCCCAACGCGAAGGCGACAGCCTCTTCCGCCAGACCGATTTCGGGTACAACCTGATCGTCGGCCCCAAGGGCTCCAAGCTCGGGCTCGTCCTGAACACCGTCTACCACGTGACTGACAGCCAGGGCACCATCCCGTTCTCGGTTTACGATTCCCTTCGCCAGAACCGCGCTATTGAATGGGCCGTCCCCCTCGCCGTCGGTGACAACTACGAAGGCTTCCCCCTCATCGGCACCTCCACCACGCTCTTCGGCCTATCCGAAACCGGCCAATCCCTGGCTGAGAACAGCATCCCCATGTACCGCCTCGGCCGGCGGTTCGAAATGGCTGAAGGTAAATCATTTCACCCGCTGAAGTTCGAGGCCGTCATCGGCTTTGAAGTTGCCCGCCGGACCGGCCTGAAGCTGGGGTCCAAGATTCGCGCTGAGCACGGCACCACAAAGGCCAAGATGTACAAGGATGAACACACCGAAGAGTGGACCGTCGTCGGCATCCTCCAGCCCACCCGCACCGCCAACGACAGTTCCATTTTCATCCCCCTTGTCAGCTTCTATGCCATCCCCTCCCACGGCGAAGGCCTGGAAGAAATGGCCGGCAAGCCAACCCCCGCCACCAAGCCCCATGATGACCACGACCATCCGGCCACCCAGCCCGACGACCACGACGACCATGCCGGCGAGCCCGGTGAACACGCCGGCCACGATCACGACCATGTCTATCACCTGAACCCGGACGGTACGATCGAGCTTCATGTTCCGAAGACCGCCTGGCGCGTGTCGGCCGTTCTCGTCCGCGCCAAAGGCGTCTGGGCGGCTATCCTCGATCGGCAGATCAACAACACCGACTACGCCATGGCCGTCGCCCCGGGCATGGAAATGGCCAACTTCTTCCAGACCTTTTTCAACACTGGAGCACAAGTGCTTCTGGCCATTAGCATTATGGTCTCCGTGGTCGCCGCGGTTTCGATTCTGGTCAGCATTTACAACTCGATCGCGGCCCGCCGCCGCGAGATTGCGATTCTCCGCGCCCTGGGCGCTACGCGAAACCGCGTCCTGCTGCTGATCTGCACCGAGGCGGGGCTCATCGGCCTCCTCGGCGGCATCGCCGGCATCGTCGTCGGCCACGCCATCGCCGGCGTCGGCTCCATCTACATGAGCAATCTGCTCGGCGAAGGCATCCACTGGCTCGCCTACGACCCGCACATCGCGCTATACTTGGCCGGAGTTGTCGTGCTGGCGGTCATTGCCGGGCTGATCCCGGCGCTCAAGGCTTACACCACGCCAGTGGCAACCCACCTCGTCGCAACCTAAGTTATGGAAGGAGCGAATGATGTGGCGCTTCGTCGCGGTGACCTGCCTGGCCTTATTCTCTGGCATGTCCCAAGGGGTTCTGGCGGCTGAGAAAAGAACCGCCCGGACCCCGCACACTCGGCCCGCCGCCGACAAAGTTCTCCAGATTGCCATTGCGGACCTCGGTAATTTCGATTACGACCCCGAGAAGGCCGGGCAGATTCCCGAAGATGTGAAAGCACTGACGGGCATCCGGATTCGGGTGAGCGGGTACATGATTCCGGTTGACCAGGCGGACCGAATCCGGGAATTCGTACTATTGCCGAACCTTTTTGCCTGCTGTTTCGGCCAACCCCCTCAAGTTCACCATACGATCATGGTATACTGCCCCACCGGGAAGGCCGTCAGTTACTATCCGGATGAACTGACCGTGGAAGGAACACTAAGGGTGGAGGAAAAGAAGGACCAGGGCCTGACCGTCAGCGTCTTTGAGATTCAGGCCTCCAGCATCAAACCCGCGCGCTAGGCGTCGCCTTGACGCACGCGGAATCGAGTGGACCACCAACATGCCGCAGCGACTGAACCTTCGCATCCTCGTCTTCGTCGGCGTCATCCTGCTGATTGTCGGCTATCCGGTCTACCTGTTCATCGACACGCAGCTCAGCGGCGGCATTCACGACCGCGGCGATTACAAGGAAGTCGATCTGAAGGCCATGAGCGACTTCAACATGGACCAGGTCAACGGCAACACCAGCGACATCCCCGAGATCTTTCGCGGGCTGGACGGGCAGCGCGTGCTGCTCGGGCTGAGCAGCGGGGGGCTGGCCGCGACGTTCAACCAGGGGGTGCACGCCGAGGTGGTGCGCCAGGCGCTCACCGAGGCGATCGGGCTCGACGCCCGGGTCG